>NZ_JAGGQN010000010.1:0-496940 GCF_018613275.1 Bacillus sp. ISL-4 | reverse complement strand
GTCATGGACTCTTCCCCTAAAGCGATTGGAGTAAACTCTTTAACCCATTTATAAATGGTAACTTCTGATACGCCATATTCGCCGCTTAATTCTTTGACCGAATTACCCGAGTGATAAAGATCTACAATAGTCTTCTTGAATTCATTATTGTATTTTTTACCTGTATTCTTACGTTCCAAGACGGACACATCCTCTCAAAAATCATTGTAAGGACTTAACTAAAATGTGTCCATGAAACTATACTAACTCCAGTGGGTTAAAATAAGAGGATCTTATGGACTAAAATACTATAATATTTTATTACTAATAAAATATACTATTATAAGGAATTTAGGATATAATTAGATTCTATTTAGTAAATGATTACATATTAAAAGCAAGCACACCAAATGGAAGGTGAAAGAAATACTTTTTCATTTGGTATTCTATAATTGAAGTGAGGAAATAAACGTGACAATACTAGTAACTGGAGGGGCTGGCTATATCGGAAGCCACGCAGCTGTAGAACTTTTAAAAAACGGCTATAATATTGTAATACTGGACAACTTGTCAAATAGTAATTTTGAATCAATAAATCGGGTTAGGGAATTAACGGGAAAGGACTTCCCTTTTTATAAATGCGATTTATTAGATCGTGATGAGTTGAACACTATTTTTGAGAATCATAATTTCGAAGCTGTAATGCACTTTGCAGGACTTAAAGCGGTTGGGGAATCAGTTGAAATCCCATTAAATTACTATCATAATAATATAACAGGCACTATTAATCTGTGTGACCTAATGGCCAAGCACGATGTAAAAAAACTTGTCTTCAGTTCATCGGCCACGGTGTACGGTCACCCGGAAAGTGTCCCAATTGATGAATCATTTCCATTGTCTGCAACTAATCCATATGGACGTACAAAATTGATGATTGAAGACATATTACGAGATTTATATATTTCGGATTCCACTTGGAGGATAGCCTTATTACGCTATTTTAACCCAATCGGTGCTCATGAAAGTGGGAGAATTGGAGAAAATCCGAATGGAATACCAAATAACTTAATGCCTTATATAACACAGGTTGCAATTAAGAAAAGAGAAAAACTTTCTGTTTTCGGCAATGACTATGAAACTCACGATGGTACAGGAGTCAGAGATTTCATCCATGTGATAGACTTGGTAAAAGGGCATTTGAAAGCACTCGAATTCCTTGATGAAAATAATGGGATAGAAACATTTAATCTTGGTACTGGTACTGGCTATAGTGTTATGGATCTCATTAATACTTTTAGCACTGTCAATTCAAAAGAAATACCTTATCATTTTGTAGATAGGCGCCCTGGTGATATCGCAATTTGTTATGCAAATCCTACTAAAGCAGAAAAAGTATTAGGCTGGCGTGCAGAAAAGGATTTAAACGAGATGTGTAAAGACTCGTGGAAATGGCAAACAGATAATCCGAACGGATACGAACAAAAAGTTCTCGTTCAATCATAACGGGTGTTTTGTTTATTGAAATGGACTGAGAAATCAGTTCTTTTTTTATTTTAAGAAGGATGCAGTGAATTCACCTTTTGTCGAAATGAATGGGCTGAGAATCTTAGGAGATGAGTCAAGAGTACAAATAAACTATAAAAGAGATGATCCTGTTATTCTTATATGACTCTTTTTGAATTAAATTTAAGCTAACTTGTCTCTTTTGGGGAAGAAAATGAAGATAAATTAAATACTCCAAGTTGCTATAATCTGTTAGATTATGAAAAATCGATAAACTTCTATGTATACATTTTAGGTTTGCATATTAATAAGGAAACATATCGAGAAGAAAGAAAATCTTATTAATTAGATTTAATGTTTGAAGGACGCCTATCAGCTAGAATTGTTTTCATATTCGGATATAATTAGATATATTCCCTGACTAGAATGTTCCGGAGCTAAAACTTATAAGTAGTAAAGCAAAAATAAGGATTATCAGTATAGAGAACTATTGTAAGCGCTTTCTCATTAGGTTATTATGATTAATATAGTACATAGAAAGAAGCTGCATTATTTTTATTAATAAGGAGAAGTTCATTCTTTTTGTGATACTGATTTTTAAAAATAATGGTTGAATAGTAATTAAATTTAACAACAGAAAAACAATCCTATAAAAGGGGATGCTTTATTATGAATGAATCCAGCAATGTTGTTGTGGGACTATTGTGGGGAACGTTTTTAAGCTTTCCGTTGTGGTTGTCATTTTTCGGTTGGATCAAAATTATAATGAATTTTATAAATTAAGAAATTAAAGACTCGGAATAAAAAGATACACTCATTGGTGATCGAGGACTTCGACTGTCAGGAGCAGAATGACAGCGTCTTGTACTTGCGCGAGCAATTAGAAAACAGTGACAAAATCCAAGGTTTAATAGTAGGAAAATGGCAGGCATAACACAAAGACAGTTGTTTTTTGTGTGGTGCCTGCCATTTTTATCCTACTTAAGCTGTATCACTTCAAATATTAGTTGAGTATGCACAACTAAAACAGGCTATACAGCGACTGCTGGTTTCTCCAAGATCCAATCTACAGCCTCTAATAACCCTTCGGTGCTTAAAAAGGCTAATGAATCTGCCCCGATAACCTGTCCCATAGCTCTTTCGTGTTCGTGTTTGTGGGCAAATAGTTCTTCCTTAGTTGGCATATCCACTCCATAATAACAAGGGTTCCTAACCATAGGTGAACTAATTCTTACATGGACGTCCTTGGCCCCTGCTTGCCGAATCAATTCGACAATGCGCTTGCTTGTCGTTCCCCTAACAATCGAATCATCGACTAATACCACCCTTTTTCCTTCCAAAATTTCTTGCACTGCGCTTAATTTCAGTCGAACAGCTAAGTCACGCAATTCTTGCGTGGGCTCAATAAATGAACGACCAGCATAAGTGTTTTTAATAATCCCCATCTCATATGGAATTCCTGTTTGTTGGGAAAAACCAATGGCGGCAGGTACACTTGATTCAGGAACTGCAACGACAACATCAGCTTGTGTCGGATGTTCTTTTGACAGAATTTTACCTAATTCCTTCCGGATTGTTGAGACACTTCTTCCTTGAATAACGCTATCCAGACGGGCAAAATAGATAAATTCAAAGGAGCAAAGCGAAACCTTACCTTTTTCTGCAAATCTTCAAGTTTGAATTCCATTTTCATCTATAAGAAGCCATTCACCCGGTTCAACTTCCCGCCAGAACTTAGCATCAACCGCATTTAAAGCGCATGTTTCTGAGGAGGTGATGATTGATTCACCAATTTTTCCAAGGCTAAGCGGACGTAACCCATGACGATCCAGGGCAATTAGCATTTGTTTTTCAGTCATTATAATCAAGGCAAATGAACCATCGATACGTTTAAGCATATCAGGTACGCTTTCTGCGAAATGCTTTTTACTTGAACGAGCTATTAAGTGAGCAATAATTTCTGTATCGGTTGTTGTTTGAAATATGCTTCCCTGCTGTTGTAACACATCCAAGTTCTCTCCTTGCATTTATGAGGTTGCCATTATGAGCAACAGCCAGGTCCCCCTTGCTATATTTAAAGACGAGGGGGTGTGCGTTTTGCAGTAAACTTTCACCAGAAGTTGAATATCGTACATGACCAATGGGCATATTTCCGATTTAGTCCATCAAGGATGTCCCGTGAAAATACATGGGTAACTAATCCCGTTCCCCTGTGATTCCTGAATGATTTCCCATCACTAGTCACAATTCCTACACTCTCCTGACCACGGTGTTGAAGTGCATGAAGTCCGTAATAAGTTAATTCGGCTGCTTTAGGGTGATTAAATACTCCAAATACTCCTGCATTTCTGAATCCATTTTTCTCTTCCTCCCGTTGATAAATTTTTTGTTATTTTTGGAAGAAAGTGAATTTATATCCTTTTTATTTACTGATCAGTAAATGGATAGGGATTAAACTAATTACAGCCAGTTCTATGGAACAGGTAGGGATTATTGCTTAACATTAATGAGTAAAACCTTGTTATAAAAGACTTTTAGGTATAATGGAATATTTTGAATTTATGTAATTTGTATGATTTATAGTAAACTATATAGTAAAGAACAGATATTAATTTATAAGATCTAGCCCATTATAAAAATAGTAAATAATACAGTTAATATTTTGCATGAAGATCAAGCAAAGGGACTTCGCAGAAAGCGTTGTCAGATAGCTGCCCTCAAAAAATAAGGAGAATATTTGATGACAAAAAACAAATTTATTACGTTCGAGGAAGCTTATGAAAAGAAAGAAAGAAGTAAGAAAATTTTTATTGGGTCTTATATTATTATTATTTTAATCTTTATTTCATTATTGACTTTTTTTCTTGGTAAATCATAAGGGGTGTTAAATGGGCTGAGAAAATTAGTCCTTTTTTTGTGTGGTAAGAAGTCAGTGAGGAAGTATGCAGGGAGCTCTCCTTTTGTCGAAATGGGTAGTCAAAGGAGCTAAGAGTCCTAAGACTACAAAAGAGACGATCTTTATTTTCACAAGTTCTATTTAGTAATAATAATTGAAAGGTCAATAGAGTAGGATCTGTAAGGTCGACCAAAGCTAGAATATACTGTATGTATTTCGTAGTTTTAGATGAGGATAAATATCTTTCTATTGTTGATTTTTTCCATATAATAACTCTGTTTAAATTAAATTTAAAACTTGTATTTGTTGCAGGTAGAAAATGAAGTTAATAAAATACACATGTTACTATAAACTGTTCAGATTATGAAAAATCCAAAAAGTCCTATGTAAACATTTTAGGTTTGGATATTAATAAGGAAACATATCGAGAAGAAAGAAAATCTTCTAAATTAGATTCTAATGGTTGGAGGAAACTATCAGCTAGAATTGTTTTCATTTCCTGATAGCCTTTACAGACCAAGTTATCCAGAAGCAAGAGGGCTTAGACATCTTGCTTTTTGAAGTGGAAGATATTAAACAGGCTGTGGAAGAATTAGAAGATAAAAATATTCCTGTAGAGCTTATACGTATTGTTACCATAACGGGGAAAAAGTTTCTTTTTTTAGAGATTCAGATGATTTGTCTTTTGAACTATATGAAAAGTAGTAAAATATATTACTTAGGTTTTAAATTTGTTACAAGCAGCATCCTTTTATGGGTGCTGTTTCTATATACCTCTCAACCTAGTCTCATCATAAAAAAAGTCCAATACTTGTCCACTTCAGTATGTCACCTTTTGCTCAATTTAAAATGATTATATAAATAGGATAAATAAATATTATGTATACATGGGAAGGTGGTTTAATCAGCCCTTTTTTATTTATGAACTGAATTCTAATGTTCACTTTGTTATTACTTAAATGCTTGCGATTAATACGATATGTTATCCACAGAATTAGTCAATTGTATTGGCTGATCCTAAGAGTTTTTATAGATTAGAACAATATATGTTCTAATCTATTGTGTTTTTTCAGAAATTGTAAGTATTACTATTTCAATAGAGTATTTGGATATAATAAAATATATTTTCTGCTTAGAATATTTCAGCACTAAAACTGAATCAATTAGCCCACTTATTTCGAAATATTATTTTTGTGGAATAGCAAATTCGAGCGTATATATGCTATTATAAATCTACTTTTAATAAAAGAGTTGTAGAGAAAACGCATTATACCAATGTTTTTCCATTGTAATGTCACTTTTTGATGAATGATGTTGAAAAATGACGTAAAAAAACGAATAGTATTATGAGCTATTATTACGTTTTTAAGTATAATTAACATTAATATAGTTTTAATTAAGGGGAAATTTTTTAGGTCATGATGGTTTATTTAGCACCATGGAAACAGGGATTCTAGAGATTTATTAATTTTTAAGAAAATTAATGTGAAATATTCTTGAGAAAGGCAAACCTATTGAAAAGTAGGGACGCAAAATTACAGGTCTAAGGCTAAATGCTAAGACGGCTGTTTTACCACAAGTTGGGTGGGATTTGATATGGAAGCTAAAAATGAACGGGAAGAATGGGTTTATCTAATTTTAGAGGCTAAAAATCTAGGGTTATCTATTGAAGATGTGCGAGAGTTCATAAAAGGAAAATGAAAAATTATCTTAGGGAAGGCTGTTATACAGTCTTCTTTTTTTGTTTTCATTACAGGAAATTACTGTAAAAGGTATCTTGAATAAAGAACATGGGGACAATAATATAAATGCAACCTAATTGAGAGGGAATTTATTATGGATGGACTTAATGCTTTTGTGAAGGGATTAATATGGGGAACTTTATTCAGTGTACCGTTATGGCTGTCATTTTTCGGTTGGGTAAAAATAATCATGAATTTTATAAAGTAAGCGCTTAATTAAAATGATGCCCAGGCAGGATTTAACATGATAATCATAGAATTTAGTTATTGTACATAATGCGTTAGTCGCAACCTTTTACAGATTTAAGAAATATAGCCTATGAAAAAAATAGTTAATAATACTTAAATGTTTTTGATTGTATGCCGATACTACACTATAGTTATCGAGCAAAGGGACTTCGTTTAAGGCGATGTCAGATAGCTGCCATCAAAGTAAAAGGAGATTATTTGATGACAAAAAACAAATTTATTACGTTCGAGGAAGTTTATGAAAAGAAACAGAGAAGCAAGAAAATTTTTATTGGGACTTATATTACTATTACTTTAGTATTGATTTCATTAATGACTTTTTTTATGGGACAAGCATAATATGGGGTATCGAAAGGGCTGAGGAATCGGTCTTTTTTTTGTTTTCTTATATCGACACGTATTTACCTAAAACATACTAGTATTCATTCCAAAGGGATATTTCAGAAATGTTAAAATTGGGTAAATTTTTGGTTTTTAAACTATTTCCTGCTTGCCAATCCCTACAATATATGTGATTATCAAATAAATGAGCTATATTCCTTATTTTTATAAAAAGGATTAGGACAACCGTATGAAATGTTGGATCAATTATATATTGGAGTGGAAATTTCTAATGGATTTTTTTGATATTTTAAAAGACACTTTTGCCAAGGGTGAGTCTGGACAAGATGTTTCTGTAAATGAACTTGTGGAAGAGATTAAGGAGAAATTAAGCGGGATCATAGAACAACCTGATAGTATATGATCCGTAGATACTTCTTCCCCATTTTGCTCGTTTTATGGGGGATGGTCATCTTCTTTTTTTCCTCGCAGACGTATGAGGAGCAAAGCATTACCCCTTTTTTAGAGCAATTCAATACGCCATATTGGTATGATAAGCTAAGTGGCATTTCATTCATGTATGGAGGGGTTGAGGTGAGTGCCCAAATAGCTGGAGTAAATGGCTTTCTGGAGTTTTTCCTTCGGAAGGGTGCCCATCTTTTTATCTTTTTTGTGTTTGGATTATTGACGTATCGTGTTTGGGGCCGTTTTGTGAATAAACCTGTTCTTTCGTTTTCGGGCTCTCTTTTATGTGTCCTCTTTTATGCGAGTGCAGACGAACTGCATCAAAAACTAACCGGTGGCCGAACTCCATTGTGGCAGGATGTCATGCTGGACACGTTTGGCGGTTTGCTAGGAATCTTTTTTTCTTTTTTCTTTTATCGATGGAGAAGGCGTCAATGAATCTAAGAAATCATTTCAGATACATATACTTAAGGAGCATGTCTAACAACATGCTTCTTTTTTATGGTTTTCCATTATATATATAAATAAAAGATAACCTGTGAGGGTGATGAGGGTGATGAGGGTGAGGGGACAAAGTAAGATTCCGATAGGAGTATTGACGGCTATTCTCATGGTTTTAGTTGCAGGAGCTTGTATCATTTTTCTTTTTCCGAGCGGATCAGAAAGCGTGGTTGAAGATTTCTATGAGTATGAAAGTGAAGCGGAGTTCGGGAAATCCTGGGATTTGTTAAGTACTGAAATGAAGCAGCGGTTTCCGGATCGGGCAGATTATGTGCAAAATCGGTCACATGTATTTTTACAGCATATGGATGTGGAGTCCTTTCAGTATGATGTAGGCCGTTCTAAGAAAGTGAAGAACTGGAAGTTGGATAAGAGTGGAAGGCTGCATAAAACGGCCTATGAAATTCCAGTTACACAGGTCTTCAATTCTCGCTATGGAATGTTTACTTTGAAACAAAATTGCTATGTCGTCAAAGAAAAAGGCGAATGGCGTATATTATGGGATTATCGGTTTGAATAGATTCCTCTCCTTTTTCAGGCTCAAGTTCGTTTTATTGAAAAGGGAGAGGCGATGCTCTCATGTAATGCCGAATAGATTTACTTCTCATGAAACATATTTCATTCTTGAACGATCACTGATGGCTTTCAAAATAAACATTTTGTCCTGTGTGCTTAGCATAGCCCAGCTGCCTGCTTTGATTTTCAATTAAATCCACTCCTTTTGTTTAGGATTATTCATTATAGGTTGATGAATGTTGGTTGTGGAATTCCGGGTCCAAAGAATAATAGTGTCTAGTGATGAAAGGGGCAAGGGGAAGATGGAATTTTCAGCTCATATTAGATTATACCGTCTTTTAATGCCTAATAAACAACAAAAATTCCAACAAATCTCTACAATTGGTGTTCGTTTTTTGTCAGAATATTGGACGGGGAAATTGAAAAAGCTGTCAGGATGCGGGTCCGGACAGCTCTTTCATTTTTTCTTATTTGATGGATAATTGTTCTTTTAATTCGGATTGGACCTTTGCTTTTTCTTCATCCGACACAATATTATAGTAAATTCCGTCGATTTTCGTTCCATTGCCTGGAATAGTTGCTTGGGTTATGTTTTTGCTGGCATCCCGATAGTTCTTTTGGATGTCCATCATGTCATCAAACGTCAAATTAGTCTGGATATTATTACCGAGTGCATCAAAGACTTCATCGTATTTCGTAAGAGAGGAAACGCTTGCGCCTTCCTTGATGACAGCTTCGATAATGGAACGTTGTCTCGATTGACGGCCAAAATCACCACTTGGATCATCATGTCTCATTCTTGAATAGGCAAGGGCTTCTTTCCCGTTAAGAGTATGCGTTCCTTTTGCAAAATGAATGCCATCGGAGGTGAAGTCCAAATCGTTTTGAACGGTCACGCCGCCGACTGCGTCAACGATATCCTTAAAGCCTTCCATATTAATCTTCATATAATAGTCAATTGGGATATCAAGGAAGTTTTCAACGGTATCCATGGACATTTTCGCACCGCCGAAGGCATATGCATGGTTGATTTTATCCTGTGTACCATGACCGACGATCTCGGTCCGTGTATCACGCGGAATGCTTAGCATTTTGACCGATTTCTTTTGTGGATTGACTGTCAAGACGATCATTGTATCTGAACGGCCTTTGTCGCCATCACGTTCATCGACGCCAAGCATGAGCATCGAGAAAGGCTCCTGATCTGATAGCGCAAGGTCTTTCGTTCGTTTATCCGTGGTACGGTCTATTGGTGTATGCATCGTGTCAACGGTTTTTGTCAGTGAATTCCATACGGAGTAGGCAAAAGCTCCCCCGGCTAATATGAAAAGTAGGACAATTATCCCGACTACCTTCAGCCATGTCCGTTTCTTTTTCTTCTTTTTTTCATGTCTCATATTTTACTTCCTTCCTCTTTTTGTAACCACTTCATCTATTATATTTAATTTCATAATAAAAGAATAGTATATTTTACTATTTTATAATACCTTTGACATATTTTGGTGTGCTGTTCACTAGTAACTAGAACAAATCTGAGGGGGTAGGAAGTTAGATTCATTAAAAGTTTAATATAGTGACTGATTTGAAAATCTACACTTTTTTCGTTGTTGGTTGTGTAATTTGGCCTAGTGTTTGTTTTTTTTGTTTACATCCAGATATTTAGAGATTGCAAGTCTTTTTATAATCGTGATCTTACAGCCATTTATTATGTTCTCTTTGATTTTTGGATGTTTGAATTATGAAGGGAAGACGTAATGTGGATTTACAATCTCTAGTCTGGAGCGAAGTTGCTTTTAAAGTGAATTATTGTCAGTGTGCTGTTTCAGGTGATTTCCATTTTATTGGCCTGCTGTTTAGTTTTTGTGGATTTTAGTGTTCCGACTAGTTATTTCAGTAAGACTTTCAAGTGGAAAATATTACGGAAATAGGTGGCTTTTCACAGCTAGGCTGGGTTATGACGGCGGTTAGTATTGTCATTACTGTACTTAAGATGTTTTTATTGGTAGATGCACTCGCAAGGATTCAACTTATTAAAAATATTCGTTGGCTGTTAGTGTCTATATTGTTTATAGAAATGGTTTTGTTGAAAAATTTGGTTGGCAATACAATGGTATATCAGAAACTGGATAATATTTGGGCTGTACCGCCTTTTAGCTTGTCTCAAGCCAAGTTTGGGTTTTCTATAGAAGGCGGGGGAAAGATTTTGCTTTTGACAAGCGGGTTGGATGATATTGTACCTCGCTTCATGTTGGCTGCTGGACCGAAAGATTGAGGGGGGAAAGGATGCCAAAGGGATTTTCATGCTTCAAACACAGGTTGCCGATCGAAATTGTTATTCAATTGTACGGGGTGAGATAAAAGGCGGCGAAAAGCTGCCGTTTCCGTTAGTTTTTTTGCATCATATCGTTGCTCCCCATCGTTTATATCCTGTACTAGCTTGTTCAAGTAAATCAATTTTATGTAATTCGCCGGATGACCCTATAACATGTTTTAATGTCAGTAAGGACGAGGGTACTCCATAATCGGATATCCCTACATCCTGCAGCAAGGTGGCTTCTTCAAGTAATTCATCACATAGGAAGCAAGGTCCAACGCTCTGTTGGAACATCCTAATAAAATGGTAAAATCGAACATCGCCCGTATCTTTATTGATTTCTCCGATAATCTGCGAAAGATTCATATTTTAGCCTCCTTTCGAGACAAATAATAAACACCCTCTTTTGAGAGAGTTAATCGTATTTCGTTACCGCGCAGTTTGTTCCCTACGAAATAAAATTGAAGTTAGCAGTATCTGTAGCAAAAGTCCCTAATGGGCTTGGCTTATAGTTTGTACATGTTCCCATAATTCCACCATTTAAGTTCCCTCTGAAGTCATTGCCGGACATTGTGTAATAATCCCCACTTCTAATCCATAAACCATATGTTTGTGTTTTTGTTCCCTGGTCATCATACGCTCTATTTCCTATTAATATGATATTAGAACCATATAAATCAAGACCTACTCCGTGACTGTTCTTCACCGTATTAGCGAGTAGAGATACATTCGTAGCATCTACAAAAGCATAGATACCTTGTTTCATAGAACCAACAATCAAGCTGTTGCTTAATTTAATGTCGGATGAGTTGCGCAGTGTTATGCCTTGCGCTCCGCTATTGTACACCTTATTACCGTCACCTTTAATGTCTTTTGATAAGTTATGGACATAAATACCATTAGTTACAGGATTCATCACTTTGTTATTATCCATGTTGATGTTTGTACATCCATAGACATACAGTCCGTAGTTAACTGGTGTCTCGATGATATTATTAGAAAGTTCTCCGTTTTGCAAGGTAATGTTAATCCCATATCTTCCGGAAGACTTGACTTTATTTTTATTAGTCTTAATACAATTCGCCGAAACATATATTCCATCAAGTGCTGGGGAATAAATTTCGTTATCCTCTACACTTCCAGATGAAATAACATTCAGTGGATTGTCCACCGTTATTCCTACACCTTTTGAGTTGTAGATTTTATTCCCTTTTATTTTTACACATTCAGGATTTCTTGCTCGTACTGCGCCACCAGTTCCTGAACTAGCTGCATCAATGAACATTTTATTATCTTCAATGTTGACATTTCTAACAGTGTCGTTGCAATCTAAGAAGAAAGACGCATCCATTGTTTTTCCATACACTGTATTCTTCTTAAATGATACATTGTCGCAAATACCTTCACCAGAAAATGCACCAAGGCGTTTATTTAGGTAGAAATAGTTGTTCTCGAAAGTTATATCTTTGTGTGTTCCAGGGCCTGTATTGCCTATACCTTCCGCGGTACAGGCTGTGGTATCTGCTATAAACACATTGTCTCGCACAGTAACTTTATCCACCGTGTCCCCTATAACATTACTTTCTAGGTCTACATATGATTTCTGTGCACGAATCCCTTTATTTCCAATGATGTTTACATTAGATGCATTCGTGACAACATAATGTGAACGACCAGCATTGAATGAAAAATTCTCGGATATATTAACCTCTTTAGCCCCCGAACCAACATAAACTGCATCATATTCAGGGTTACGTAGATACGTATCACGAATTGTGATTTTTGAAGATCCTGCTCCAATGTTAATACAATGGTAGCAATTCGTTACATTGTCCCTATTTCCGTCCAAAGTGATGTTTTCAATAAGAACATTCTCTATCCCCGAAGGATTATATAGGTTGAAGATATTTCGTAAGTCTGGGGATGCTGTCCCGTCTTGACCATCTTTCAATTTTAAAATAGCCTTTTTGCTTCCTGTTATAATCGAGTTGGATACTGGAATTAAACCATTACTGATAATGTATGTGCCATCAGGGAAATGAATTTTCCCACCTTTATTTAACACTTTTTGTACATTTGCAGTGTCATCCTGAGTCCCATTACCTAATACACCGTAATCTTTAGGGTTAACAGCTAACTCGCTAATGCTGTCAGTGAGTGTCCTAGGAGCTTCTCCTAGTTTGATAGAGTCACCGACTTGTGGTTTCTTCGCTGTTTCTCCCAACTGCGCATCAAGGGTACGCTCATCTTCTTCATCACTTTCATAATAAGAAGCCCTCACTCGAAAAGATGAATGACCGGTTTGGGCTTTCATTTTAAAGTCGGTAAAGGACTGTGTAAAAGTCTGCGATTGGAAAGCATAGATGATCACATCAACCTGTGTCCCAACACTTACTATCAAATTATTTGCGCTTTCGTTCGATATTTCTAATGTTTCTCGTATAGTGGTATCTGGAAAGGTGTATGTCCTTTCCGCGATTCCTACCCTATCCACTAATTCAGAGGTAACCACATTTCCATTACGTCTAGTATTTGTAATGCTCGGCATTTAAATCACCCCTACAGCTTGTTGAATTTCTCCATGTTGTATCCGCTTCTATCGTATTAATATATGAATCTTTTCATACTTTTGCCACGACTTTAGGCACTTCAAGCTGTTTTCTTACCGCTAAGATAAATTCTTAACCGTTAATGAACACTGTTCTATGTTTAGTTGGATTACTTCTAACTGGTAGATAAATAGTTTTACTTTCTGCTGTGCAAGAATCGCGTCACTGTCATTGAATATTTCCTTATCTACTTCTAGTAGTGATTTAACTGTCATTATAAATTCCTCTAAAAATTCAAATAAAAAAAGGTAGAGCCGCGAAGCCCTCCCCTTAATTAGTTTCACTACCAATTGCTGATTTTTAACGAAGAATCGTCTTCAAAACGTAACGCTGTGAATACTGATTTCCATGCTAATGTGCTATATAAGTCCATTGGGTTAGATGTATCCGCGCTGTCACCATCAGAGTTTTTCACGTTGATATCAGTCTTAGATGATACTTCAATATCAGGGATACCATAAGCACCTTCACCGATATCGATTGAACCGTATACGTCAATTGCAGCACAAGCATCAGTGAAGACAGGAGCTGTGTTCGATTCTAAGAAGTAGCTTCAGTACATTTGACTAGTGATACCTGGTTTCTCGGTTTTTCACTTCAACATAAGTATTTTTGTCTTTCCATCCTTGTGTGTTCATATGTTTGCAATGACCTCTGGGTGAGTGAACGCAAGATATCCTTTACACCAGAAGGAAGCTTAATTTGCTTCACTTTGTATTTCACCATGGATTATACGAAGTTTTATAATGTCTGTAGCTGTGATTTTATCTCCTGCAGCCACCGTTACTCGTGATGATTTCCACTTGCGTATTTTACATTTGTTCCTGCTGCCAATTGTCACGAACAAATTGGTCCTTAAATATACCGGCATGGTCAACGTTGCTCAAACTGAATGCGGGTCTTGCGAAACCGGATCATGGAGGGGTGACGGTAAGTAGGAGGATGGCTTCTAATTGAGGATGGCGAGATCATCTCCAAGGAAAATGTCGAGGTACTTCGCGAAAGTAGCGGGAAATCGGTGGTCGGTTGGCTTAAGGGGCGTCATAGCTAATATGAAGGAAAAATAATAAAGTAGCTTCGGAAAAGATTCCGAGGTTATTTTTTTGTTTGCAAGGAGAAAAGTTTTTGATTCTAATGAATTTGACCAATTAAAATAGATTTGCAAATTTTCAAAATGGATGGAGTGTTACTTTAAAATGGGTGATAAGGAAAGTCCCTATTAGAAAGAAGGCGCATATATATGCAGTACGGATATCCCTAAAGAATAAATGAATAATGGAGGCTAAAGAATAAGTGGAATATTCAGCGGAAAGCTCATCATACGAAAGTGAATCAGCGGAAAGCTCATCATACGAAATTGATTCAACGAAAAGTTCATCGTACGAAAGTGAATCAACGGAAATTTCTTCGTACGAATGTGAATCAGCGGAAAGCTCATCGTACGAAAGTGAATCAACGGAAAGCTCATCGGACGATGGTGAATCAACGGAAATTTCAGAGTACGAGAGTGAATCAACGGAGAGCTAATCAGAAAGATTTCTTTAAACTGTGTGATAAGCAAAATTCCTATTAGATATGCAGTACGGATATCCCTAAAGGATAAATAAAATTGGAGGTTAAAGAATAAATGGAATATTCAACTGAAAGTTCAGCGTACGAAAGTGAATCAACGGAAAGTTCATCGAACGAGAGTGAATCAACGGAGAGCTCATCGAACGAAAGCAGCTCAACGGAAAGTTCATCAGATGAAAGCAGTTCAAGGGAAAGCTCATCAGATGAAAGCAGTTCAACGGAAAGCTCATCAGATGAAGGGGGTTTAAATGAAATCCTTTCCGAGGCCGCAGAAGAAAATGAAAATCCAACTGAGGCTGAAGAGAATGGCAGTCCTCGTCGTGTGAATGTATTTAAGAAAATGTGGCTGGAAAATTTGATTAAAGCTTCGAAGGGTATCAATAAAGAAGAAGATTGACCACACAGGTACAGCAACTAAAAAGTTGTTGTGCCTTCATATGAAAAGGGACATGCCGCTAGAGCAGTGGTAATTGACATATCCTCTTACTGGATACAGGAGCCTAATTTTTCTGCGGCTAAAAGTACGTACATGCAATAATCTGAACTGTAAAAGTAATCGGGCTAGAATCATATTTTGAAATGTTGTTTCTGCCCTTGTTGAAACCTTAACAGATTGCGGACTAATTTCCGGGAAAGATTGGCCAAGCAAGGCGATTCAAAGGGAATTTAGACTAAGAGTTCCGGTTTCTAACCAAGAAAGACCTAGCCGGAGCGTTTGGCTGACAGTTGTACATACTGCTTGAGGATGATTTGAATAATGTCTTACTGTTGGGATATAGGTTGTTTTTTACGGTCACCAAATGATATCTAAATTTATTGGTCAATATAATTAGAACTCTCTGGAATTATTCATCTAGTTGGGATTTTAATAGAAGTAAGTTTCGAAATTTCGTTCGAAAAGGAGAAAGCTTAGAGGTGCCGAAATAGAATGTAGCTGTACACTTTACGGTGAAAGTTGGCATCATTGAGATGGTGAAGGTTTTTGTTAACAGGAGGCATGTTAAAAGTTTTCATTTTCCATAAAAAAGCTCCGGATCTGAAGTGATCCGGAGTTATTTCTTTTTCTCGATATTTTCATAGACCGAGGCAAGAGCTTGTTCAAATTTCCCGCTTTTTTTCGGTTTGTAATATTTTTTGCTGCGCAGTTTGTCCGGTAAGTATTGTTGCTTCACCCAGCCATTCTCGTAGTCATGCGGATAAAGGTAGTCGATGCCTCGTCCGAGATCTGCGGCCCCTTTGTAATGGGCATCCTTAAGATGATCTGGTACATCTCCACTATGGCCGCTGCGAATGTCGGAAAGTGCTGCATCAATTGCGACAATGGCCGTGTTTGATTTGGGTGATAGGCATAACTCGATCACTGAGTTGGCAAGTGGAATCCGGGCTTCAGGAAAACCGAGTCGTTCAGCGGCTTCGACTGCAGCGAGGGCCCTGGGACCAGCCTGTGGATTGGCAAGAGCTATGTCTTCGTAAGCGATGACTACCAAGCGGCGGGCAATGCTGACAAGATCACCGGCTTCGACCAAGCGCCCCAAATAATGAAGGGCTGCATTCACATCACTGCCGCGAATTGATTTTTGGAAAGCCGACAGGACATCATAATGGGCGTCTCCATCCTTGTCATGTGAGAAGCTTTTTTTCTGCATGCATTCCTCGGCAATTTGCAGATCTATATGAATGGTTCCGGATTCATCGGGTTCGGTGGAAATGACGGCGAGCTCAAGAGCGTTAAGGGCACTGCGGACATCTCCGTTCGAAGCAGTCGCGAAATGGGTAAGGGCATCAAGGCCGACATCGGTTTTATACGCACCAATCCCCCGCTCTTCATCATGAAGTGCCCGTTCCAAGGCTTTGGTTATATCATTGGTTTCCAATGATTTGAGCTCGAAAATCTGGCACCGGCTTCTGATGGCCGGATTGATGGCATGATAGGGGTTGCTGGTCGTTGCACCGATCAAGGTGATCATCCCGTTTTCAAGATAAGGCAATAGGAAGTCCTGTTTCGCCTTATCGAGCCGATGAACCTCATCAAGCAGCAGGATCACTTTCCCGGACATCTTAGCCTCGGCTGCCACGATTTCCATATCCTTTTTATTATTGGTCACCGCGTTCAGCGTCCGGAAAGCAAACTTCGTGCTTCCGGCAATCGCACTCGCAATCGATGTCTTGCCAATTCCCGGCGGACCATACAGGATCATGGAAGAAAGCTGTTTAGCTTTCACCATCCTTGCGATAATCTTTCCTTCACCGACCAGATGCTCCTGCCCGATGATCTCATCAATCGACCGAGGCCGCATCCGGAAAGCAAGCGGTTTTATATTCATTGCGCACCTCTCCTTTTTATATAAGGTATCACAACTGATGGGGGAAATGCGCTGATTATGCTGTAAAAGAAGGCGAATTCGATTATGGCAATTCCTATGGGGATTTAATTTGTGCTGTAAGGTTGATGAATCGACCTATCTTTCTATGAGAGAATTTAATAGATAAACTCTGCCTTTAGTCTGGCTGAAATGGGCTGTTTGTAATGATAGGTTTAACAAGGTATAGAAAGTCATGAAGTGACGAAATGTGAGCATCAAGGGAATTATCCAAGCAGGTACGGCAAATCCGCTTTCTTGATTGCTGCTCCTTGGAAAATGCTTGTGGCAGCATACTCAGGTTTGGAGGGCGGTGATCGGAATTCTATCATTCTCTAGCGGTTTAGGGATATAAGGAATATGACCATCGGGCAATAAATTCGATAATCGTTTCATTGCTCTAGTAGAAAGGACCGCTTCACTATATTTGTTATTCTCTCAATTTTAAGAAGGCATTCCATTCTTTTCTTTCATTTATCCTACCTCTCCAATTAGGATAATTTGACAAATGGAGGGCGGGTGAATGCATTTCCGGCGGGAATATGCTATAATTTCAAAAGAATTTAGAAACGGATAAATAATTTGAGGTGTATATGTATGAAGATATCTACTAAAGGCCGTTATGGTTTGACGATCATGATCGAGCTTGCTAAACATTATGGAGAAGGCCCAAAGAGTTTGAAATCGATTGCCCAGACGCATAATCTGTCGGAGCATTATTTGGAGCAGTTGATTGCGCCGCTTCGTAATGCGGGGTTAGTGAAGAGTGTCCGCGGTGCGTATGGCGGGTATGTCCTGTCTAAGGATCCTCAGGAGATTACTTCGGGAGATGTCATTCGTGTATTGGAAGGCCCGATTACCCCTGTTGAAGGAATTGAGGATGAAGAGCCAGTCAAGCGCCAGCTTTGGATCCGGATTCGCGATGCCGTGAAGGATGTATTGGATAATACGACGCTTATGGATTTGGCGAGCTACAAGGATACGGGTGAAATCGATTCTTATATGTACTATATTTAAGTGATCAGCAATGCGCCTATTATGTAGGCGCTTGCGTTTTTTAATGGAGGCGACAAAAAAGTGGACAGAATATATTTAGATCATGCTGCGACTTCCCCGATGCATCCGAAGGTGATCGATAGGATGATGACAGTCATGAGCCATGACTTCGGAAATCCGTCGAGCATTCATGCTTTCGGGCGGGAGGCACGCCATGTTTTGGATGAGGCGCGTTCGAGTATTGCGGCGAGCATCGGTGCGGGGCGGAATGAAATCATTTTCACGAGCGGTGGAACCGAGGCTGATAATACGGCAATCATTGGTGTTGCGAATGCTTATAAAGAAAAAGGAAAGCACATCATTACGACGGAGATTGAGCATCATGCGGTTTTGCATACATGCCAATACCTTGAGAAGTCTGGCTTTGAGGTCACATATTTACCTGTGAATGAAGCGGGGCTTATTTCAATTGCCGATTTAAAGGCGGCATTGCGGGATGACACGATTTTGGTTTCGGTCATGTACGGCAATAATGAGGTTGGAACGATCCAGCCGATTGCTGAAATTGCACAGGTGCTCAAGGGGCATCAAGCCATTTTCCATACGGATGCGGTTCAGGCATATGGTTTGATCTCTATCGACGTTCGTGAGTTGGGTGTGGATTTGCTGAGTGTATCCGCGCATAAAATCAACGGTCCCAAAGGAGTCGGCTTTCTTTATACGCGTGAAGGCTTGAAGCTGAATCCGCAATTATATGGCGGGGAACAAGAACGCAAGCGCCGTGCTGGTACGGAGAGTGTGCCGGCCATTGCCGGTTTTTCAGAAGCTGTTTCAATTGCACAAAGCACGATGGAAAAGAAAAAGGAGCAATACAAGCGATTTAAAGACGTATTGCTTGCCGTCTTTAATGAGGCGGATGTACAATATGAAATTAACGGATCTATGGAACAGTCGCTGCCGCATTTGCTGAATGTCAGTTTTCCGGGTACGAATGTGGAATCGATGCTCGTCAATATGGACTTGGCAGGTGTTGCTGTATCGAGCGGGTCCGCTTGTACTGCTGGGTCAATCGATCCGTCGCATGTGCTTGTGGCGATGTTCGGGAAAGATTCGGAGCGAACGAAGAATTCGATTCGTTTCAGCTTCGGTCTGAACAATACGGAAGAGGAAGTAAGGCAGGCAGCTGAAACCACCGTGAAAATCGTTAATAGATTAGTGGGAAGATAATTCTCCCTTTAAATAAATGAGGTGACAGAATGAGAAAAGCACCACAGGACACCCGCGTCGTCGTGGGTATGTCAGGAGGCGTGGATTCTTCTGTGTCAGCCCTGCTATTGAAGAATCAAGGCTATGATGTGGTCGGGATTTTCATGAAGAACTGGGATGATACAGATGAAAACGGAGTTTGTACGGCAACGGAAGATTACAATGATGTAATTGCCGTTTGTAATCAAATCGGCATCCCTTATTATGCAGTCAATTTCGAAAAGCAGTATTGGGATAAAGTTTTCACTTATTTCTTGGATGAGTATAAAGCGGGCCGTACCCCGAATCCGGATGTAATGTGCAATAAGGAAATCAAGTTCAAGGCCTTTCTTGAACATGCCGTAAGCCTTGGCGCCGATTATGTGGCTACAGGTCATTACGCACAGGTTGAATACCGGGATGGCGAATACAAAATGCTTCGCGGTGTCGATAATAATAAAGATCAAACGTACTTCTTGAACCAGCTTACTCAAGAACAGTTGGAAAAAGTCATGTTTCCGCTTGGACACATTGATAAGAAGGAAGTCCGTGAAATTGCGAAAGAAGCGGGCCTTGCCACGGCAACGAAAAAAGATTCTACAGGGATCTGTTTTATCGGTGAACGCAATTTCAAAGAGTTTTTAAGCAATTATCTCCCAGCTCAGCCCGGAGATATGGTCACGATGGATGGCAAGGTAATGGGCAAGCATGACGGATTGATGTATTACACCATCGGTCAGCGTCACGGTCTAGGGATTGGCGGCAGCGGCGAACCTTGGTTTGTTGCGGGAAAAGATTTGAAGCGCAATGTTTTATATGTGTGTCAAGGCTTTGATAATGATGTACTGTATGCCAATTCCCTTCGTGCAGTGAATGTCAGCTGGGTAGCGGAACATATACCGGCTGGTGAATTTACATGTACGGCAAAGTTCAGGTACCGTCAAGAGGATAGCGGTGTTCAGGTGAAGGTATTGGAAAATGGTGATGTCGAAGTCATCTTTGACGAGCCCGTCCGCGCGATCACGCCTGGACAAGCAGTCGTATTCTATGATGGTGAAGTGTGCCTTGGCGGCGGTACGATTGATGAAGTATTTAAAAAAGGTGAAAAGCTGACTTACGTAGGGTAAAATAAGCATGTCCCCAGCTGTGTTTGCGGTTGGGGACTTCTTTTGGATTGCGGGTGTACCGCCTGAATTCGACCACTGGCCTATGCTATACTTTTTAATATAAAAATGGAGTGTGAATGGATATGGATAAGAATCAACAAGGAATTGAATTTATGCAGCAAGGGAAATACGAAGAAGCGGCGAAAGTCTTTAATGAGGCGATCGAGGAAAATCCGAATGAGCCTGTTGCCTACATAAACTTTGGGAATGTATTGACTGCCGTGGGTGAAACGGATAAAGCGGTCAAGTTTTACAAAAAGGCGATTGAGCTGGATGAAAATGCAGCGGCGGCTTACTATTCATTAGGAAACTTATATTATGAATCCGATTCTAAATTAGTCGAAGCGAAGGATATGTTTGAAAAGGCAATCCGTTTGGGGCTGGATAACAGCGATGCTTTCTTCATGCTTGGATTGACATTGATGGCGTTAGATCAACCGAAGTTGGCGATGCCTTATTTACAGAGAACGGTGGAGCTGAGCCCTGAGGACGTTGATGCGAGATTCCAATATGCGCTTTGTCTTGCCAATGCGGAATTGTATGATGAATTGATCAATCAACTGAATTTAGTTGTGGAACAGGATCCGGGCCATGCGGATGCTTATTATAATTTAGGGGTTGCGTTTGCAGGCTACCGTGAGGATGCGAAATCAGCGATGGTTTATTTTGATAAGGCTTTGGAAGCACAGCCAGACCATATGCTTGCTGCGCACGGAAAGAAACTGTTGGAAGAAATGAATGCTGAGTAAATAAACGGCATATGCATGGAAAGGTGGGGAGAAGCGTTGAGCCAGCAAGATTCGTTGGATTTGTTTTCAGAAGAGAAAATGTTCATGAAAGGAAGTCATTTAGTGACGATCTTTCATAATGAAGATAACATGTACTCGGTTGTAAGAATTCGCGTGCATGAAACGAATCTGAATTATGAAGAGAAGGAAGCGGTCGTAACAGGTTATTTTCCAAGGATGCATGAGGATGAGATCTATATTTTTTATGGGGCCATGAAGGAACATCCGCGTTTTGGCCTTCAATACCATGTAGAGCATTTTCGCAAGGATCTCCCTCAATCCAAGGAAGGAATCGTCAGTTATTTATCCGGTGACCTTTTCAAGGGCATTGGAAAAAAAACAGCTGAAAGCATTGTTGAGACACTGGGTGAAAAGGCAATTTCAAAAATTCTGGCTCAGCCTTCGCTACTTGATGATATTCCGAAGCTATCCGGGGAAAAGGCAAAGGGACTTTATGATACATTGGTCGAGCATCAAGGTCTGGAGCAGGTGATGATTGCCCTGAATCAATATGGCTTCGGTCCGCAGCTGTCGATGAAGATCTATCAAATGTATAAGCAGGATACGATCACGATGGTTCAGGGAAATCCATATAAGCTCGTTGAGGATATTGAAGGGATTGGTTTTGGACGGGCGGATGAGCTTGGGCATCAGCTGGGCATTTCCGGCAGCCATCCCGATCGAATCAAGGCTGCGTGCTTGTATACGCTTGAATCACAATGCCTCCAGGACGGAAATATCTACATAGAAGCCGAGCAGCTATTGGAGGCTGTCAAACGTCTACTGGAGGAAAATAAACGGGATCGCATTGAGTTCACGAACATTTCCTCGGAAATAATCGAATTGACGCAAGAGGGGAAAATAGTTGTCGAGGATCAACGAATTTATCCGCCTTCGCTATTCTATTCGGAAAAGGGAATCGTGATGAACATCAAGAGGCTGCTTGCTCAAACCGAGTATGAGGACCAATTCCCGGAATCGGAGTTCTTGCTGGCACTTGGGGAGCTGGAAGAGCGGCTGGATGTTTCCTATGCCCCGGCCCAAAAGGAAGCGATCCAAACAGCCCTGCAATCACCCATGTTAATCTTGACGGGCGGACCTGGTACCGGTAAGACGACAGTCATCAAAGGCATCGTTGAGCTATATGCAGAGCTGCATGGTGTATCCATGGACATTAACGATTATAAAAAAGAAGGAAGCGATCCATTTCCATTCGTACTTGCGGCCCCTACTGGCCGTGCAGCGAAACGCATGGCCGAATCGACTGGGCTCCCAGCTGTTACTATCCATCGTTTGCTTGGGTGGAACGGGAGTGAAGGCTTTTCCCATGATGAGGATAATCAGCTGGATGGCCGTATCGTAATCATCGATGAGGTTTCCATGGTGGATACGTGGCTGGCCCATCAATTGTTTAAAGCTCTGCCGGAAAATGTACAAGTGATATTAGTTGGTGATGAAGATCAGCTACCATCTGTTGGCCCTGGGCAGGTTTTAAAGGATTTGCTTGCATCGAATTGTGTACCGACTGTCAGTCTGGAACATATTTATCGTCAAGCTGATGGCTCATCGATCATTGAATTGGCCCATGAAATCAAAAAAGGAAGGCTTCCGGATGATGTCACGAAACAGCAAGAAGATCGATCGTTCATTCGCTGCCAAACAGGTCAAATCCCCCAAGTAATCGAGAAAGTGGTTGCCAATGCGAGGACGAAAGGCTTCACGGCCAAGGATATACAGGTGCTGGCTCCCATGTATAGAGGGCCTGCCGGGATTGATGCCCTGAATAAAATGCTTCAGGAAGTGTTCAATAGCAATGCGAATGAAAAGCGGCGGGAAATAAAATTCGGAGATGTGATATACAGAACGGGAGATAAGGTGCTTCAACTGGTGAACCAGCCAGAGGAGGGTGTCTTTAATGGCGATATGGGTGAAATCGTGTCCATATTGTTCGCTAAAGAAAATACCGATCATGTCGATAAAGTAATCATATCGTTCGAAGGCATCGAAGTGACTTACACGAAACAGGACTTGAACCAGATTACACATGCCTATTGCTGCTCCATCCATAAGTCGCAGGGAAGCGAATTCCCCATTGTCATTTTGCCTGTAGTGAAAAGTTATTATCGGATGCTCCGCCGTAATTTATTGTATACGGCGATTACCCGCAGTAAAAATTTCTTGATCCTTTGTGGTGAAGAAGATGCATTCCGTTTAGGGATCGAGCGTAACGATGAGATGCGCCGGAAAACGACTTTGCGTGAAAAGCTGCAAGATGTTTTGAGTGATGAAGAAATGCCGGTGGAAAAGGAAGAGGTACATCAACAATCAAGTTATCGTGATATTCTCATGCATGCTGATCCGATGATCGGGATGGAGAATGTCACGCCATATGATTTTATGTAGCTGTTTCTATTTGATGAATTTTGTTTAAAATTCATAGTTTTGGTGGAACTATAGAATATAACTTATATGTGAAAGAGTAGGGGGAATTAGATGAAAAAAGGTTGGATAATAGGGATAGTCGTTGTCGTTTTACTGGTCATTTTTGGTGCATCTTCGTACAACGGCCTTGTAAGTGCCAGTGAAGACGTCGACAATAAATGGTCACAGGTGGATAACCAATTAAAACGGAGAGCGGATTTGATTCCGAATCTTGTCGAAACGGTTAAGGGTTATGCTTCGCATGAAACAGAAGCCATTAAAGCGGTGAGCGATGCACGTTCGAAGTTGGCTGGTGCCAATTCGACTGAAGATGCGATTGCAGCCGATCAACAATTGAGCGGGGCCTTGAGCCGGCTTTTGGTGGTTGTCGAGAACTATCCGGATTTAAAGGCCAATGAGAACTTTAAGGGTCTCATGGATAGTTTGGAAGGAACGGAAAATCGCCTCACGGTAGCCCGAAAAGACTATAATGATGAAGTTACCAACTATAATAAAATGATTAAACGCTTTCCGAAGAATATGATGGCGGGAGCGTTCGGGTTCGATGCCAAACCATATTTTGAAGTGACCGATCAAGAAAAAGAAACGCCAAAGGTTGATTTCGGGAGCGATAAATAATGAAAAAACTCGCTGTGTTTGCGCTATTCTTCATTCTCACGTTCAGTTTAGCAAACGTGGCCGCAGCACAACCTAACATTCCTGAACCAGTTGGGGATATATATGTTCAGGACTTTGCCGGAGTCCTGAGTGAACAGGAAAAATCCGAACTCATCGAACTTGGGAAACGATTGGATGATGCCACCAAAGCACAAATTTCCGTTTTGACGGTTGATTCGTTGGAAGGATCCGAAATCGAGGAGTACTCGGTCGAGGCATTGAGATCATTCAAGCTTGGGGATGCTGAGCTGAACAATGGAGTCCTCATTGTGCTGGCCATGGAAGAACAGAAAATCCGTATTGAAGTGGGGTACGGTTTGGAAGGGGCCATTACCGATATAAAATCTGGACAGATTTTGGATGATGTGGCTATCCCTGCGCTGAAAGAGGGTAAATATGATGTTGCCCTGACGGAAACCTATAAGGCCGTATATAATGATGTAACGAAAGAATACGATTTAGGTGACGAGTTTTATCAAGATCTCTCCGTTCAGCCCGAGTCAAAATCCTTTCAGCCATCAGGTTTACAGATTTTCCTGATCATCATCGTTGTCATCATCGTATTCATCCTCGATGCCAAGTTCTTTAAAGGATTTTTCCTTCAAACGCTAATCAATATCATTTTGATATTCATCAGTCGCGGAGGAGGCGGCGGCCGTGGAGGCGGCAGCGGCGGTCCACGGGGCGGCGGCGGAGGAAGTTCCGGTGGCGGAGGTGCCAGCAGAGGATGGTAAAGCAGTGGGTCTGACCGGGAAACCGGTCTTTTTTTTATGCATGGTCCCTGTATTTTAAGGAAGTTGGACCAACAATGGAAAACCTTTCAGCACATCTATTTTCACCAGTAAAGAGATAATATAAATGTTCGGAAAGGCGGGATGACCTTGCGGACGTTTTCTTTATTGAAAGGATTGCCGGTTTTTACAATCAAGGGAGAAAGAATCGGCACGGTCCACGATTTATCAATTTCTGAAATGGGACAGGTAACGGGGTTGGTCGTTCATCAACAAGCATTGTTCAAAAGGGCTTTTCATTTGAGACTTGACGATATTTCTTCATTCGGTCCAGATGGGATCGTGATCAGGCAGCAAGATTCAGCCTTAAGTAAAGTGCCTGCGGATTCCATTTGCCTGTCGAAGGACGAGTTATTGGGGCGCATGCTTTTTTCAGAAATGGGCGAAGAACTTGGTTTACTGCAGGATGTATATTTCAAGGAGAAAATGGGCACGATTATAGCGTATGAAACAACGGATGGGTTTTTCTCTGAGTCGACAGTGATAGAATCAAAACAGCCGCCTGCAGTAGGGAAGGATACCATCATTGTTTCAGTTTATGAACAGTGAGGTGTCCATTTTGGAAATAAAATGTCCGAATTGCCGCAGTAAAGATGTCGGGAAGATTGGCGTAAATCAATATTATTGTTGGAATTGCTTTATTGAAATGACTCTATCCGAAGGGCTCATTAATACGCATCAGGTCGAGGAAGATGGAAGTTTAAGCTCATTGGACGATTTGTTTGAGGAAAATGACCGCCGCTTCGGTATGTAATTAACGGAAGAGGTGTTTGCAATGGCTAGACGTTCACGCAATACTCTAATGAATATGGGTTCGGACTTGATGAACTCGAAGATGATCAAACGGAACATGAAGAAAATACGCAAAAGATTAAAGTCATTATTATAGCAGGAATGGGTGTCCTGAATTAATGAGGGCACTCTTTTTTATGTATGAAAACCTTCCGCCTTTCGAAGAATAAATGAGCGGGAGGTGTTTATTGTGAGTATTCGTTTAAAATGGTTTTATCGCCTGGGTTTTTTATTGCTCTTATTTTTCGTTATCTATATTTTTATGAAACTTAAGCCCATGTGGGGACCTGCCGTTACTGTATGTGTGACGGTACTGCTGCCTTTTTTGACTGGTGCGTTCATCAGTTACTTGCTGCACCCTGTAGTGGAATATTTAAATGAGAAAGGGATGCGTCGCTGGCTTTCGATTACGATCATTTATTTGTTGTTTTTCGGAGGGATCGGCTTTGCTGTTTATAAAGGCATTCCAGTGATCGTCAGCCAGGTTCGCGAGCTGTCGGAAAGCGTGCCGGAACTGGTTGAACAGTACCAGGGCAGGATTGATAAACTCAATCATCAAACGGCGGCCTGGCCGTTCGGAATTCATGAAAGATTCGAAGAAGGTGTCACCCTTTTCGAAGGTTGGCTGAAGCGTATACCTGAAAAGGCGATGGAGTATGCAATGAAGATGATTGATTTCATCGTCCTGATTGCGTTGATTCCATTCATTGCTTTTTATATCCTGAAAGATTTCACTGTGTTAAAAAAAATGGCCTGGTATATGACCCCGAAAAAATGGCGCAAGCAGGGACGGGCATTCGTTCGTGATGTGGATGCGTCGCTTGGCGGCTATATCCGCGGACAAATCATCGTTTGTGTCGTGATCGGTTTGATTTCCTCGCTGCTCTTCTGGATAGTCGGAATGAAATATCCGCTTCTATTGGGGGCGATAATCGGAATAACGAATGTCATCCCGTATTTCGGGCCGATTATCGGGGCCATTCCTGCAGTGGTCATCGCCGCGACCATGTCAGTTAAAATGGTGTTGATCATCGCGGTCCTCGTGCTCGTACTTCAATTTCTTGAGGGAAATATCCTATCGCCGTTAATAGTCGGTAAAAGCCTCCATATGCATCCGCTGTTCATTATGCTTGCATTATTGGCCGGAGGCGAAATAGGCGGTATCGTGGGCATGGTCGTTTCGATTCCCATCTTGGCTGTGTTGAAAGTTTTTGTACTTCATGCCCGTGTTCACTTTAGAAAGAAGCCGCCCCTTATTGACAAATAAAAGTCTTGTGAATATAATCCATTACATAAGATAATTCGTTGAAGGATGAAGTATGCTGAAGTCCATCTAAAAGAGAGGGGTCCCCTAGGCTGAAAGGGACTGCCAGGTGAAGAGCAGCAGAAAGCTAGTCCTGAGAGCAGCTAATACCTGCCGTCATGCCGCGTTAAGGCTTTTATGAAGGTGATGGGCCTGGGTGAATTCCCGCGTCCATAATCAGGGTGGTACCGCGAGCCAACTCTCGTCCCTGTTTTTGGGATGGGGGTTTTTTGTGTGCTCAAAATTACATAATTTTAAAAGGAGGATATATATATGAAGTATTTAACTGGTGCTCAAATCCGCCAAATGTATTTAGATTTTTTTAGTGAAAAAGGCCATAACATCGAACCGAGTGCGTCATTGGTTCCTCATGAAGATCCATCATTGCTTTGGATCAATTCCGGGGTGGCGACGTTAAAGAAATATTTTGATGGACGGGTGATTCCTGAAAATCCAAGGATTACAAATGCCCAAAAGGCCATCCGTACGAACGATATTGAAAACGTGGGAAAAACGGCACGTCATCATACGTTTTTCGAAATGCTCGGCAACTTCTCCATTGGTGAATACTTCAAAGAAGAAGCCATCACATGGGCTTGGGAGTTTTTGACGGATGAAAAATGGATTGGGTTCGACAAAGAGAAATTGGCTGTGACGATCCATCCTGAAGATGATGAAGCATTCGAACTCTGGAATAAGAAAATCGGTGTTCCTGCTGAAAGGATCATTCGCCTGGAAGAGAACTTCTGGGATATCGGTGAAGGTCCAAGCGGCCCGAATACAGAGATTTTCTATGACCGCGGACCGGCATATGGCGATGATCCGAATGATCCGGAACTATATCCAGGCGGGGAAAATGAACGACATCTTGAAGTCTGGAACCTGGTGTTTTCTCAATTCAACCATAATCCAGATGGTTCTTACACACCGCTTCCAAAGAAGAATATCGATACAGGCATGGGCCTTGAACGTATGGCTTCCGTCGTTCAAGATGTGGCGACGAACTATGATACAGATTTATTCATGCCAATCATCCGGGCAGTCGAAGAGATTTCCGATGTGAAGTATGGTGTTGATACAGAAAGAGATGTTGCATTCAAGGTCATTGCCGACCATATTCGTACGGTAGCCTTTGCAGTAGGTGACGGGGCCCTTCCATCCAACGAAGGCCGCGGTTATGTATTGCGCCGTTTACTCCGCAGAGCGGTTCGATATGCTAAGCAAATCAACATCAATCGACCATTCATGTTCGAGCTTGTGACGGTCGTAGGCGAAATCATGAAAGACTTCTACCCTGAAGTCCTCAAGAATAAAGAGTTCATTGCAAAAGTAATCAAAAATGAAGAGGAACGCTTCCATGAAACTCTAAATGATGGACTGTCCATCCTTTCAGAAGTCATTAAAAAGGAAAAGGAAAAAGGCGGTACGACCATTCCGGGCAGTGATGCATTCCGTTTATATGACACATATGGTTTCCCTATTGAGTTAACGGAAGAATATGCAGAAGAAGAAGGCATGACGGTTGATCAAGCCGGTTTTGAAAAAGAGATGGATGCACAGCGTGAACGTGCCCGTTCAGCGCGTCAAGATGTAGATTCCATGCAAATCCAAGGCGGGGTATTGGGCGATATCAAAGTTGCAAGTGAATTTGTCGGCTATGATCAAGTAGCTGTCGAAGCCAAAGTTGCTGCCATCATAAAAAATGGCGAGCTTGTTACGGAGGCAGAAGAAGGAGAAGAAGTTCAAGTGATACTGAACAAGACTCCTTTCTACGCGGAAAGCGGCGGGCAAATAGCCGATATAGGAACGATGGCCAGTGAATCCGTGAAGATTGATGTCCATGATGTACAAAAAGCTCCTAATGGCCAAAACCTGCACCGTGTAACAGTTACTGCCGGCACATTAACAACAGATTCCCATATCGTTGCTGCGGTAGATCAAGAAAACCGTATCCATATCACGAAAAACCATACAGCGACGCATCTTCTGCATCAGGCGTTGAAAGATGTGCTTGGTACACATGTCAACCAAGCTGGTTCACTCGTACAGGCTGAGCGCCTTCGCTTCGACTTCTCTCATTTTGGTCAGATAACGGCGGAAGAGATTGAACAAATCGAAACGATTGTAAATGAAAAGATTTGGCAAAGCTTACAAGTGAATACGGACTATAAAAACATCGAAGAAGCCAAGGCTATGGGCGCAATGGCCTTGTTCGGCGAAAAATACGGCAAGATTGTCCGTGTCGTTCAAATCGGCGATTACAGTCTAGAACTTTGCGGCGGTGTCCATGTCCCGAATACAGCGGTAATCGGCTTGTTCAAAATCGTTTCCGAAAGCGGCATCGGTGCAGGGACTCGCCGTATAGAAGCGGTAACGGGTGCCGGGGCATACAAATTGATGACTGAGCAAATCGGTGTCTTGAAAGACGCGGCTGCTAAATTGAAAACAAACTTGAAAGACGTACCTTCAAGAATTGAAACGGTACTGGCTGAAGTGAAGGATCTTCATCGTGAGAATGAAAGCCTTACTGCAAAATTAAGCAATATCGAAGCAAGCAGTCTTGTTTCTAACGTAAAAGACATAAATGGGGTTCAAGTATTGGTGGCAAAGGTTCAAGCTACCGACATGAATAATCTGCGTGCCATGGCGGATGATTTGAAACAAAAGCTTGATTCTGTCATCATCGTATTAGGTTCGGCCCAAGGCGATAAAGTCAATTTGATTGCCGGGGTGACCAAGGATTACATCGATCGCGGTTTCCATGCTGGTAAATTGGTCAAGGAAGTTGCTTCCCGTTGCGGCGGTGGCGGCGGCGGACGTCCAGATATGGCCCAAGCCGGCGGAAAAGACCCTGAAAAATTGGATGCAGCACTTAATTTTGTTGAAGAATGGGTCTTATCGATTTCATAATCAATGGAAAGTGTTGTACAATGAAGGTAATAGTGGATTCTGGACGCTGAGGAGAGGTGCATGTTAATGAGTTCCTTTGATAAAACGATGAAATTTAATTTTCCCGAAGAACCATTCGAAAGAGATGTACAAGAAGTATTGTCTCAAGTATATGTTGCACTTCAGGAAAAAGGTTATAACCCGATAAACCAGATTGTCGGTTATCTATTATCTGGTGACCCGGCCTACATCCCGCGCCATATGGATGCTCGAAACATTATTCGTAAGCTTGAACGCGATGAAATCATCGAAGAATTGGTGAAGTCATATCTTAAGAACCATCGAGAGGAATACTAATGCGCACAATGGGACTTGATTTAGGTTCAAAAACCATCGGCGTTGCCCTGAGTGACGCGATGGGTTGGACTGCACAAGGATTGGAAACGATCAAAATTAACGAAGCTGGAAATGACTTCGGCTTTAAACGCCTCAAGGAAATTATAAAAGAGCATGATGTTTCTAAAATTGTCCTCGGTTTACCTAAAAACATGAATGGGACTGTTGGACCGCGAGGCGAGATCAGCCAAGATTTCGCTAAACGATTAGAAAACAAATTCAAGCTGCCGGTGTTTCTCTGGGATGAACGGTTGACAACTATGGCGGCTGAACGTGTCCTTATTGAGGCGGACGTGAGCCGAAGCAAACGCAAGAAAGTCATTGATAAAATGGCAGCTGTTATGATTCTGCAAGGATTCTTGGACAGACAAACAAATTCAATATGAGGTGAATACTAATGGAACACGGCGAAAACAACATTACAGTAGTAGATGAAAATGGAAACGAGCAGCTTTGCGAAATCCTTTTCACATTCGATTCAGATAAATTCAACAAATCTTATGTACTTTACTATCCGATGTCTGCAGAAGATGACGAGGAAGAAATTGAAATCCACGCTTCATCATTCGTACCAAGCGAAGATAATAAAGATGGTGAACTTACACCGATCGAAACAGAAGAAGAATGGGATCTTGTCGAAGAAATGTTAAATACATTCCTTGACCAAGAAGAAGCGGAAGAAGAATAAGAAAAAAAACCGGCCCCTAAAGGTCGGTTCTTTTTTTGACAAAAGGGACGATTGGAACGGGTGTGCGAGACTCCTGCTTAGAAAAGCGTGTCAAGGGGAGACCCCGCAGGCGCAAAGGCGCCGAGAAGGCTCCCGGACCGCCCGCGGAAAGCGAGTGCCTGGAAAGGAAATCAACGTTCAAAATGTACAAACCATAAAAAACTGTAGACATTAAGAACGATTTTTTCATTTATGTACTAGTAACGGCCTTATCTTTTCTCTGCGAATAAAAGTATAAATGTAGCGAGCGGACCTAAAAATAATGATAACAAGAACCAATTCAACGCCGTTCTATTTTTACCTTGAGCAAGTCCGGCGTTTAAGAGTGCCAATGTCCCCCAACCTACAAAATAAGAATTATCCAACTCCTTCACACCTTTCTATATCATTAATTAATAATACCATTCCTGCATGAATATTCTTGATATTTCCTGAAACGCTTTACACATGCAGGAAACAAATTTGAGCCCATTTTTTAAGCTGAAGAAATAAGATATCACTATTTCCCTATAAAATAACATCTGTATATTGACAAAACTAGTGCATTTTTGCCATAAATAGAGTATTGATGTATGTAGTTTTGCAAAAAACATGTAATTATTTGTTGATTTTAGTATAATGTTCGAAGCAAAGATTAATTAGAGAAAGCATCATCTAGAAACCATTCTGTAGTTGGTGTGAGTTTGCAGGGGGAATGAAAATGGATGAAAAAGATAAAAAATTATCTAAAAAGGAACATATCCAAATGAAATTGTTAGAACAGCAAGGAGAAGCCAAGCTGGTTCGTAAAATCATCATGATTACGGTAGCTTCGCTTATTTTACTAATTGGGATAGTTGGTCTTGTAGGCTTTTTATATATCAACTCAGCCATGAAACCAGTCGATCCGGATGATGATACCATCAAGAAAGTGAAAATCCCAATCGGTTCTTCCGTTAACGGAATTTCAACGCTGCTTGAAGAGCAGGGAATAATCAAGGACGCACGCGTATTCAAATATTATATTAAATTCCGCAATGAATCCGGTTTTCAGGCAGGGGAGTATAAATTATCACCTTCCATGCCAATTAAAGATATCGTCACAAGCATCAAAACCGGAAAACTCATGAAGGAAGCTGCACTGAAGATAACGATTCCTGAAGGAAAGCAGCTTATCCAAATTGCTGATATCATCGCAGTGAAGACGGGTGAAGATCCGAAAAAGGTCTTTAAGAAATTGAATGATAAAAAGTTCGTAAATACCATGCAAGAGAAATTTCCGCAGCTCTTGACCTCGGAAATTGAAAATGAAAAGGTTTTATATCCGCTTGAAGGGTACCTTTTCCCGGCTACTTATGACTTTTATGAGGAAAAGCCGACCCTGGAATCGATTGTCATCGAGATGCTGAAGAAAACCGATGAAACATTGCAGGCTTACGAGAGCCAAATGGACAAGAACGATTATTCCGTACACCAGATGCTGACCTTCGCTTCGCTTGTCGAAGAAGAAGCGACTGCGCAAGTCGATCGCGGAAAAATAGCTTCCGTCTTTTACAATCGTATTGAGGAAGGTATGCCGCTTCAAACGGATCCGACCGTTTTGTATGCGAAGGGTTCACATAAGAGCAGGGTGTATTATAAAGACCTTGAGGTGAAATCCCCTTATAACACGTATAAGAACAAGGGGCTGCCGCCAGGACCGATTGCCAATGCGGGAACGACATCGATCGATGCGGTACTGAAACCTGAGAAAACGGATTATCTGTACTTTTTGGCCACACCTGAAGGGGAAGTCCTTTACTCCAAGACCTTGGAAGACCACAATAACAAAAAGGCAGAGCATATTTCCAATAAATAAATAAAAAATAGCAATGAGACTGTGGGGGGAGAGATATTACTTTCCCCTTGTTTTTATGATAGAATAGTACAAGTGAATTTTTGATCCGATTCTTATCGGTGACGTAACTCGGCGAATGCCGGGTTTTATTTTGAAAGATAAGGAAATATAGATCGTCAAGCATACTTGTTTCAGCTCCTTGTGAAGAAATTGTCCAATCAATTTTTTCATGTTACTGACCAAGCGCTTTTGTTTTCCTTATAAATGGAGGAAACGTTTTGAACGGAAAAATAGAACAATATCTTCATTCCTTAATTCCGGAGCGAACGGGTTTGCTTAAGGAGTTGGAAGATTTTGCGATGGAAAATAATGTGCCGATCATGGAGCCCGAAGGCATTGAGGTGCTGCTTCAGATTTTAAGGCTTCATCAGCCAAAGGCGATATTGGAAGTAGGTTCGGCAATTGGCTATTCGGCCATTAGGATGGCTGAGACCCTTCCGGAAGCTCGAATCGTCACACTTGAACGGAATGAAGCCCGTATTGAGCAAGCAAGGGCTAACTTTAAGAAGGCGGGACTGTCGGAAAGGATCACCCTCATTGAAGGGGATGCCCTTGAAGCGGGACCGAAAGTGATGGAACACGGTCCGTTTGATATCATCTTCGTTGATGCAGCTAAAGGGCAGTACAAGCGATTCTTTGAACTGTTTGAACCATTCCTTGCTGGTGCTGGCATTATCATTACTGATAATGTTTTATTCAAAGGCTTGGTTGCCGAAAACATTGAAGAAATGGAAATGACGAGAAGAAAGCGAGCGCTTATTAAAAAAATCAGAGACTTTAACATCTGGTTACATGACCATCCCAACTTCGATACCGTAATTTTGCCGATTGGTGATGGTGTGGCCATTAGTAAACATAGAGGTGACAAAAATGAAAAAGCCTGAATTACTTGTGACTCCGACAAGTGTCGATCATATAACAGAACTCATCGATGCTGGCGCTGACGCCTTCGTCATTGGCGAACAACGTTATGCGCTAAGGCTGGCAGGGGAGTTCAAACGTGAAGATGTAGAGAAGGCGATTGAGCTTGCACATGCCGCGGGCAAGAAAGTGTACGTATCCATGAACGCCATTTTTCATAATGAAAAAGTGGACGAGCTTGAAGGGTATGTCACATTCCTTAAAGAGGCTGGTGCCGACCGGATCATATTCGGTGATCCCGCAGTCTTGATGGCTGTCCGTGCCGTGGCACCTGATATGCCCCTGCACTGGAATACAGAGATGACGGTAACGAACTGGTACACATGTAATTATTGGGGGAAACGCGGTGCTGTCCGTGCCGTTGCTGCCCGTGAGATAAGTCTGGACGAGATAGTGGAAATGAAGGAAAATGCCGAAGTGGAGATTGAAGTCCAAGTGCATGGCATGACATGCATGTTCCAATCGAAGCGTACGCTCCTTGGTAATTACTTTGAATACCAAGGCAAGGCATTGGAAGTGGAAAATCGGAAGGAACATAGAAATATGTTCCTGCATGATAAGGAACGTGAAAATAAATATCCGATTTATGAAGATGAAAATGGTACACATATCATGAGTCCGAATGATATGTGCATGATCGATGAACTTCAGGAATTGATTGAAGCGGAAATTGATTCATTGAAAATCGAAGGATTATTACAAACACCGGAATATATCATAGAAATGACAAAGTTATATCGGGAAGCGATTGACGTATGTGCTGAAGACCCTGACCGCTATGATGATATGAAATCGGAACTTTTTGAAAAAGTCAAAGCAATTCAGCCGGATAACCGTGAGTTGGATACCGGATTCTTCTTTAAAGAATCGGTTTATTAAAGAAAAGGGTAAGAGAAAGAGGAGGAATAGCCTTGAATGCTATTGCTGATAAAATTTCCAAGATCGTTGATGGAAAGAGAGTCATTGTAAAAAAACCGGAATTGCTGGCTCCGGCCGGAAACCTTGAAAAATTAAAAATTGCCGTCCATTACGGCGCGGATGCCGTGTTCATTGGCGGTCAGGAATATGGTCTTCGTTCCAATGCCGGCAACTTCACGTTTGAGGAAATGAAGGAAGGCGTCGAATTCGCTAATAAGTATGGTGCTAAAGTTTATGTAACCACAAATATCTTTGCACATAATGAAAATATCGATGGTCTGGATGAATACCTGGAAGGTCTTCAGGAGGCTGGGGTTCATGGTATCATCGTCGCCGATCCATTAATCATCGAAACATGTAAAAGGGTCGCTCCGAACGTCGAGATCCATTTAAGCACGCAGCAATCGCTATCGAACTGGAAGGCTGTTCAGTATTGGAAAGAGGAAGGCTTGGAGCGTGTTGTTTTGGCACGTGAGACGAGTGCTGATGAAATCCGTGAAATGAAGGAGAAGGTCGATATCGAAATCGAGGCTTTCGTTCATGGGGCCATGTGCATTGCCTATTCTGGACGCTGCACCCTTTCGAACCATATGACGGCACGTGATTCGAACCGCGGCGGCTGCTGTCAGTCTTGCCGTTGGGATTATGATTTATATGAGTTGGATCAAGACGGGGAAAAGGCTTTATTCAATAAAGAAGATGCTCCATTCGCAATGAGTCCAAAAGACTTGAAGCTGATTGAATCACTGCCAGGCATGATTGAAATTGGCATAGACAGCTTAAAAGTCGAAGGAAGAATGAAATCGATTCATTATATTGCAACAGTTGTCAGCGTCTATCGTAAAGTGATTGATGCGTATTGTGCCGATCCTGACAATTTCAAGATTAAACAAGAATGGCTGGAAGAGCTTGATAAGTGTGCGAACCGTGAGACGGCATCATCGTTCATGGAAGGGGAAATTCCTGGGTATAAACAGCAAATGTTCGGGAATCATACCGTAAAGACTCGCTTCGACTTCGCAGGATTGGTGCTTGATTACAACGAGGAAACTAAAATCGTTACCATGCAGCAACGTAATTTCTTCAAGCCAGGGGATGAAGTGGAGTTTTTTGGACCGGAAATCGAAAACTTCACTCAAAAAATCGGTACGATCTGGGATGAGTCAGGTGAGGAGCTGGAGGCAGCCCGCCATCCGCTTCAAATTGTCCGCATTCAAGTAGATAATAGAGTTCATGTGAACAATATGATGCGGAAGGAGAATTGATATGACAAGAAAGAAACCAGTGGTCATCGGAGTTACCGGAGGGTCGGGATCAGGTAAAACAAGTGTTACCCGTTCCATTTTTGAATTCTTTCAAGGACATTCCATCTTGATGATTGAACAAGATTATTACTATAAAGATCAAAGTCATCTGCCTTTTGAAGAGCGCTTGAAAACGAACTATGATCATCCGCTTGCATTTGATAATGATTTGCTAATCGATCACATTAACGCATTGCTGCGTTATGAAACGATAGAAAAACCGGTTTATGATTATTCAATCCATACGCGCTCAGAAGAAGTCATCACAGTTGAGCCCCAGGATGTCATCATCCTTGAAGGGATTCTTGTGCTGGAGGATGAGCGCCTTCGGGACCTGATGGATATGAAGCTTTATGTTGATACGGACGCAGACTTGCGGATCCTTCGTCGGATGACCCGTGATATTAAAGAACGCGGCCGTTCCATAGATTCCGTCATCGACCAATACATCAGTGTCGTCCGTCCGATGCATAATCAGTTCATAGAACCGACAAAGCGTTATGCCGACATCATCATTCCAGAAGGCGGCCAGAACCATGTGGCGATTGACCTTATGGTGACAAAAATTCAAACAATCCTTGAACAAAAGTCTTTTTTGTAATAACATAGCATAAATAATGATAGGTGCCATTTTCCTCCGTTTATTTAAATAATCCCAATTATTTATTGGGAAAGACTGGACAAATGTTGGAAAACGCAATACTCTATTCTTGATACAGAACGAACCGGCTGCACACCGCAGTCGGTTTATATACTAAGGAACGGATTGTTTCTTAGTATCGAAGCGTGTACTTTTTAAGTCGCGCAATATTATATTTTGACTCGATTTCAGGGTTAAGCACTATATAGTACATAAACTTGTCACAGCGAAAGCTTGCTGTAAAGAATTTGAAGGAGTGAAGGGTTTTGGCAATTGAAAAAGAATATCCAATGACTAAAGAAGGTAAGTTAAAGCTTGAACAGGAGCTGGAACAGTTAAAAACGGTTAAACGTAAAGAAGTGGTGGAAAGAATCAAAATCGCCCGCAGTTTTGGGGACCTTTCCGAGAACTCAGAGTACGATTCCGCAAAAGAAGAGCAGGCTTTCGTTGAAGGACGCATTACAACAATCGAAAACATGATCCGTAATGCAAAAATCATTGAAGGCAATGATTCGAATACAGATACAGTTTCACTAGGGAAGTCGGTAACATTCGTGGAACTTCCAAATGGTGACGAAGAAACATATTCCATCGTAGGAAGCGTTGAAGCGGACCCATTCGAAGGGAAAATCTCCAATGATTCCCCGATCGCGAAAAGCCTGATAGGGAAAAGGGTCGGCGACAAGGTATCGATCATGACACCTGGCGGCGAAATGAGCGTGAAGATCGTATCCATCGACTAAATAAAAGCAAAAGAGGGTGTCCATGGGGCATCCTCTTTTTTATCGGAAAAGTGCCGCGTTAAATTTGTTCATAATTGTTTAAAAATTCGCACCTCGTCAACAATGGTTACGAGGTGTATTTTATGAAAAAGAAACGAATGAGGTTGCTGGCTGTTTTTTTGACCACTTTCATGCTGATGCTCTTAGGCAGGCTTGCCTATATCCAACTTGTATCGACAGAATCTTTTTCAAAGCATGATGTGAACCTGTTAGAAGCAAGCGTGAATCAGCGTTCACAAATATTAAAGATTGATGATGGACGCGGAAAGTTTTATGACAGAAATGGAGAACCGCTTGCACATGAAGAAATCCCGACGCTCGTCCTATTTCCATTTTTAAAAAAAATGACATGGCCCATAGATGAAGTGGCCTCGATAATAGGCAAATCGGAAGCGGAGTTAAAACGGGCGATAGAACAAGCGGATGAACCATTCGTATTTGGCGGAGATGAACCGATAGAGTTGACGTCCAGTCAATCCAAGGCAATCAATGAATTGAAGATTCCCGGGGTCTTTGCCGTGAATGAGAAATTCTATCCTGATCAAACCCCTGCAGCGCAATTAATCGGAACGACGAATATATCAGATGTGGAAAAGAAAAAACGTTATCCGGACATGAATTTATCTCCTGAAACGAAAATAGGCAATACGGGGCTGCAAAGGACCTTCGATGAGTTCTTGCTTTCCGCTGGAGAATCGAAGCTCGTTTTTCACGTGGACGCCAGTGGAGGCCCAATGTTCGGTGTCGATGTTAAATATGTGGAACCTGCAAATCCGCTTTACCCGGTGAAGGTCGTGACGACGATCGATAAAGAAATTCAGGAGAAAGCGGAGAAGCTCGTCGATGAACGCGGGATAAAAAAAGGCGGTCTCGTACTGATCGATATCGAAAAAAGTGAAATCGTCGCAATGGTATCACGTCCGGCACTTAATGTAAAAGATCCGAATGGCGAAGGCGCCGTCAATATGATGCTGACTCAAAAAACGCCGGGTTCCGTCTTTAAAACGGTCACGGCAGCAGCGGCCATCGATTATGAAGCGGCTAGTCCCACCAGGACATTTAATTGTAATTTGACGATAGACGGCAAAACGGATAAACAGAGGGAACTGGGCATGCTTAACTTTGAAAATAGCTTTGCCCAGAGCTGCAACAGGACGTTTGCCGAATTGTCACAGGAAATAGCAGAGAAGGATCCGGAATTTTTGGACAAATATGCAAAAATGTTAGGGCTGGTTGGTGAATCGGGCTGGCAAGGGGACGTCTATCACACTGAAGTCACTCAATTGCATCAAGAACAAACCGGGAAGGTCTGGCATGATGACGATTTAAAAAAAGATCCTAAAATGGTTGCCAAAACAGCAATTGGCCAGCAGGATGTCCAAACGACACCGCTCGCGATAGCGAATATGATGGCAACGATTGCCCGCGGCGGCAAGAAGGAACAGGTCAAAGCCGTTTCCAAGGTCGAATTTAACAATAGTACGACCGTAGTCGATTTTCCCAATCAAACTATTGGCGGCGAGACACTGTCCCCATATACTACGATGAAGATGCAGCATCTTCTTAGGAAGGTCGTGACGGAAGAGAAAGGGACGGGCGCTTCCTTGAGAGATTTGCCTGTGGAGGTCGCTGGCAAGTCTGGAACAGCTCAGACCAATATCAAAAAAGGGCAGCTGAATAAATGGTTTGCGGGCTACTTTCCATATAAAGATCCCAAATATGCTCTTGTTACCGTAAGTTTTGAAACGAAGGAAAACAGTTCCAGCATGACGCCTCTTTTTTCAGATATTGTAAAAGTCCTGTACTCCAAGGACCAGGACAAAAGCGAGAATTGACGAAAAGTGTAGGAAACCCTTCCCTTCTATCTCTGGCTAAATCATGTTAAAATGAGGCAGTAAGAAATGGTAAGGGAGGAATGGAGCTTGGGCTCACGTTTTAATCAGAGAGATCAAAAAAGAAAAGTAAATAAAATATATAATATTGCAATCACCATCGTTTCCATTTTAATCGTCATTGTCGCAGTCACGATTTTCTTGAGTGATGATGGCACCGAAACAAAAAAAGCCACGACTGAACCAAAGCAAATCGCCGATACAGATTCGGGGAAAGTAGCGGACAAGCCTGCTGGCAAAGAAGAAGAAACGGATTCAGAGAAGGAAGACGCAGTAGGAGATAGTGAAGCAAAAGAAGAAGATGCAGTAGAAGAAGATAGTAAAGCAACAGAGGAAGATGCAGAAGCGAAGGCTGAAGATGGTGCAGATTCAGAAAAAGCGGGAGATGCCGAACTTGTTGAAGTGGAAGGCAGCGGAGATGGCAATGTTGCTCAAACATATACGAGTGAGGGCTGGAAACCAGTAGGAACTGAGCAATCCGGGGATCACACTACAAGCTTTGAAAAGGGCTCGGTCGATTGGAATGAAATGAGTAAAGCCATAGCAAGCGGAGCTGGAATCGATAAAGGCAGCATGAAGATATGGTGGCTGCAAAACGGCGGTTCGCCCAGCACGGCAATCGGTACCGTTTCTGAAGGAGATAATCCTAAGACCTACCGCGTTTATATTGAATGGGTGGACGGATCAGGTTGGAAACCTGTAAAAGTCGAAGAGCTGAAGACAAACGATAAAAGGTAATGGTCAAAAATTTATAAATTGAAAACCCCCGAAAGGAATTCCACTTTTCGGGGGTTTTTTCATGGTGATCACTTTTTTGCTTTAAAGTGGACGACTGCACTATAAAAACGTCTGCCTTCTTCACTTACATACATTTGGTGTGACACGGATTCCACCTGAAGCATGATCGCTTTATTGATTTCAATTTGTGATTGGATTTTTTCTTCAAGATTCTTAATGCTTTCTGCCTCGAAAAATTCTATTTTATCTTCGAATAAGTTTAAGTCGAGTTGAAAACTCATGACTGTTCCCCTCCAACATTCAGATACTGTTAGTTTAACACCATTTTGGCCGAATCTGAACCGAATGAATGATTTGCCTAAAAACAAGAACTGTTTCTGTGTTTATTTCATATTATGCTTATAGGTTTTATTATCTTATCATAAAAGGTGATTAAAAATGGGTAGAGAATTTATAGATTTATTTGAAGAGTGGTCGAAATCGTATGATGATACGGTTGGTGGACACGATATTGAGTATCAAGAGGTTTTTAAACATTATGATAACATATTGAACAGCGTCACAGATCGAGCTCATGGCCATGTGCTGGAGTTCGGAGTAGGTACCGGGAATTTGACGGAAAGGCTTTTGGAGAAAGGCCTGAAGGTATCGGGAATAGAACCTTCACCTGCGATGAGGGAAATAGCGGTAAGCAAGCTGGACGGAAAAACAGAAATTGTGGATGGCGATTTTATCGATTTTCCGAAGCCGGAACAGGTTGATTCGATCGTGAGTACGTACGCGTTTCATCATTTAACAGATGAAGAAAAAGAAAAAGCTATAGCCAACTATGGAAAGTTACTGAATACTGGTGGTAAAATAGTGTTTGCGGATACGATGTATCAATCAAGGGAAGCGCATGAACAAGCGATTCAAGATGCAAGGCAGGCAGGCTTTCATAATTTGGCAAACGATTTGCAAACGGAATATTATACTACGATTCCTTTTTTGGGAAAAGTGCTTGAAGCAAATGGATATAAAGTGAACTTCGAGCGCTGCAATCAATTTGTCTGGATTATGGAGGCGGAAAAATTATAGGAAGAGGTTTTTACTAATGAAGGTAGCCATAATCGGAGCAATGGAAGAAGAAGTTACGATTTTACGTGATAAATTGGAAGGTTTGGAGCAGGTGACCATTGCCGGTTCCGAGTTCAATACAGGCACACTGAATGGTGTCGAGGTCATTTTGCTTAAATCGGGAATCGGTAAAGTGAATGCGGCAATGTCCACTGCGATCCTGTTAGAAAAATTCAAACCGGATGCGGTCATCAATACTGGCTCTGCCGGCGGTTATCATCCAGCACTTAATGTAGGGGATGTGGTCATATCCTCGGAAGTGCGCCACCATGATGTCGATGTGACGATTTTCGGATATGAATACGGTCAAGTCCCTCAGCTGCCTGCAGCTTTTATCCCGGATGAGAAGCTTTTCGCAATAGCGGAAGAAGCAGCAAAAGAAATCGAGGATATACAAGTGGCAAAAGGGTTGATCGTGACGGGGGATTCTTTCATGAATGATCCTGACAGGGTTGAATTCGTCAGGGGGAAATTCTCCGATTTATACGCGGTGGAAATGGAAGCGGCAGCCATTGCACAGGTAGCCTTCCAATTCAAGACACCGTTTGTCATCATTCGTTCCCTTTCGGATATCGCAGGTAAGGAGTCCAATATTTCCTTTGATAAATTCCTGGAAACTGCGGCTCTTCATTCAGCGGCACTGATTTTGAAAATGGTTGAAAAAATGAAATGAATGGTAAGTGGTCAGCGGAAGCCTTTCTGCTGATCATTCTTTATTGCATAATCCTTATTAAGTTGGTAGGATAACTATGAAAGGATGGCCGAATATGAAAGTCTTTCAAAACATTCATGAGTTGATAGGGAAAACGCCGATGATGGAAATCACCCATTTCCCGCTTCCTGATGAGGTCCGTATCTTTGCCAAACTCGAATACTTTAATCCGGGAGGCAGTGTGAAGGATCGGCTTGGTCAAGAACTGTTAGCCCAAGCGTTACAGACAGGGAAGGTGAAAAAGGGCGGGACGATCATCGAACCGACTGCCGGAAATACTGGGATTGGCTTGGCGTTGGCTGCGATAAACAGTGGAGTGGACGTGATATTTTGCGTTCCGGAGAAATTCAGTGCCGAGAAACAGGAATTGATGCGTGCCCTTGGAGCGAATGTGATCCAGACCCCGACAGAGGAAGGAATGACAGGAGCCATTGCAAAGGCTAAGGCACTGCTGGCTGAAATTCCGGGTTCATATTGTCCCCAGCAGTTCGCCAACCCATCCAATCCTGATGCATATTATAAAACGCTGGGACCTGAAATATGGGAACAGATGGAGGGCGATGTGGATGTGTTTGTAGCCGGTGCCGGGACGGGCGGGACATTCATGGGAACATCGCGATATTTAAAAGAAAAGGACGCTGCTGTCAAAACGGTCATAGTCGAACCAGAAGGATCGATTTTAAACGGCGGCAAGGCAGGATCCCATAAAACAGAGGGGATCGGGATGGAATTTTTACCTGCCTATATGGATGAAACGTATTTTGACCAAATCCATACGGTAAGCGATTTTGACGCTTTCCATATGGTAAAGGAATTGGCCATTAAAGAAGGCCTCCTTGTCGGCAGTTCTTCCGGTGCGGCATTTGCAGCGGCCATGAAAGAAGCAGCAAAGGCTCCACGGGGGTCGAATATCGTCGTCATATTTCCGGATTCCAGTGAACGATACTTAAGCAAAAAAATATATCAGGGAGGTATATAAAGTGAGAAAAAAAACACAATTGATCCATGGCGGCATTTTTGGTGATGAAAAAACAGGAGCGGTTTCGGTGCCGATTTATCAAGTGAGCACCTATAAACAGGATGGTCCGGGGAACCATCGGGGATATGAATATTCCCGTACGGGCAACCCAACCCGCCATGCCCTTGAAGAATTGATCAAGGATCTCGAAGAAGGAAAAAGAGGTTTCGCCTTCGGATCTGGAATGGCAGCGATGACCGCGGTTATGATGCTGTTCAGTCAAGGTGATCATGTATTGATGACAGATGACGTTTATGGAGGGTCTTTCCGGGTCATCACTAAAGTGCTTAACCGTTTCGGGGTGGAAGCTACGTTCATCAATACGAGTGACATACACTCGATCGAAAAAGAGATAAAGGACAATACGAAGGCATTGTTCATTGAAACACCGACGAATCCATTATTGAAAATCACCGATCTGGAAGAAGTATCGAAAATAGCTAAAGAAAACGGCATCCTCACCATTGTGGATAATACCTTCAGTACGCCATACTGGCAAAATCCGCTTTCACTTGGGGCCGATATCGTGCTTCATAGCGCTACGAAGTACCTGGGGGGACACAGCGATGTTGTAGCGGGTCTTGTCGTGGTGAATGATGAGAATCTTGGCAATGACCTTCATTTCATCCAAAACTCTACAGGAGGCGTGCTAGGGCCCCAGGATTCATGGTTGCTTATGCGAGGCATTAAAACGCTGGGAATCAGGATGGAAGAACATGAAAAAAATACATCTGAAATCGTCCGTTTCCTATCCGGGCATAAAGAAGTATCGAAAATCTATTACCCAGGTCTTGAAAACCACCCAAATCATGATATTGCCAAAAAACAATCGCGTGGATTCGGTGGTATGGTTTCATTTGATGTCGGAAGTGCCGAAAAAGCCGAATCCGTTTTGAATAAAGTGAAATTCTTTACACTTGCGGAAAGTCTGGGGGCAGTGGAGAGCTTAATTTCCATTCCGGCCTTGATGACACATGCTTCCATTCCGGCTGAGCGCCGTGCAGAGCTTGGAATAACGGATGGGTTGATTCGTATTTCAGTAGGTCTGGAAGATGTTGAAGACTTATTGGAAGACTTGGAACAAGCGCTGCAAGGATAATCGGAGAGGGACCGCTTCATAGCTGACTGCCATTATTTACACCCTGTCATTTGGAATAAATATGGTAGAATGAGATATCGATATCTTATTAGCTTGAAAGAAGGTGGAATGGCATGAAAAACCGCAAAAAACAAACGGTTGCATTGCTGCGTTCGAAAATGGTCGATTTTAAAAATTTTGCGATCACTTTGTTATGTGTGGGTTCGTTCTTCTATTTAGGAACCATCCTTCCCTCTGGCGACAAAGCGATGATTGACACATATGTCTATATGGGAGCGACAATAGTGTTCCTGGGCATGTCCATAGTATTTTTCTCATTATCCAAAAAATACAAAAAGATCTTGGCTGAAATGGATGACCAAGACTCTTTACAACAATAGAAGCAAACCTGATTCTTTAATGGAATCAGGTTTTTTTGTTTTTCTAACGTTGTTGCCCAATAGGGGCAAATTTATCATGCTACTTGCCAATTTAGGTAATAATAGCCCTTGAAAATAGGGAAAAAGATGGAAATTTCAAAAAAATAGGCAAAAGCCGTTTACAAAAATCGAATTTATGGATATACTTACCAAGTAATAAAAAATATTCCAAAGGAGGTCGAAGAAAATGACATTGTATCTATATGGAGTCGTCACTATTAGCCGGTCCGTTTCAATTGACAATCACATAACATTCGACCTGTGCCAAGCGGAATATTTCTAAAGCAATTTGGCTTTATTAATCATTCAGACATAGCGGCCGCAGGGAGAAGTGTTTTATCCTGCGGCCTTTTTATATTTTCTAAAAAATCCCGCAGGAGGACGTAACTTTCTGCGGCCTTTTTATGCCTTTTTGTTGGGCCGCTCCCTTAAAGGAGGTGATATTATGACACTGAATATGCTTTTTTTCACAATCACGATTAAAATGAAAAAAATGACTGCCGAGGAATGTTTGCAACAGGAGAGAATCCAAAAGATTCGAGAAGAACATCTAGATAAAGCGTTGAAACATCGTCCTTTTTTCTAAAAAATATACGAGGTTGGTATCCCGTTCAAAAAAAATTAAGAAAGGTGGAGGTTAATATGTTGAACTTGTTATACGTAAAAGGAGAGAAGCGTTGCTTTTGGCAGGAGAAGGATACCGGCTAACGGATCTGCCGGTGAACCCAAGCATTGTCATGGTCTGTATATATATGTACAGCGGAAAAGGCCATTGGAAACATGATATATTGAAGGTATGGTGATTAATGGTCATGACGCTGCTTAACTCGGAACTGCAACGTTGGAAATGAATATGTAAAATAGGAAAACTCGGCACTCGGGCCGAGTTTTTTCTTTGTCTGAATCAGCAGCACGGACCTGATCCTCCACAACCAAATCCACATCCCGGCAACCAGCAAAACCCGAAAATGAGCAATAAAATCAGGAGGACAATAAACAGGCCATAACCAAAGCAGTAACCGGACCCTGCATAATAAGGCGCAGGAGCCGGATAACCATAGCTGCATCCGTATGGTCCATAGTTATATCCCATCGCAAAAACCCCCTTTCCCTAAAAAATTCCCTATCATTATATGAACATTTGCCTCCGTTCGTTTGGGAATTCATCCAGGCTGGTTTGAACATTTAACACTTTCGTGATTTCTTTTAGTGGGACAGGCACGAACAAGCCCACTGTTGCATAGGTATGAATAGGGAAGCCAAAGAAACGGGGGATGAAGCCAATGCCCGGAATACTTACAGTTGTCAGTTATATTATCAAAGAATTTTACTTATTCGTTTCCTATGTGAAAAACAACGCTTTTCCCCAGCCCTTGTCATCTCAGGATGAAAAGAAATATCTGAAGCTTATGAGTGAGGGGGACGGTGATGCTCGTAACATCCTGATCGAGCATAATCTCAGGCTTGTTGCCCATATCGTCAAGAAATTCGAGAATACGGGCGAAGATACAGAGGATTTGATTTCGATTGGGACAATTGGTTTGATAAAGGCCATTGAGAGTTATTCGGATGGGAAGGGTACGAAGCTGGCCACATATGCGGCGCGATGCATCGAGAATGAGATCTTGATGCATTTACGGGCGACAAAGAAAACGAAGAAAGATATTTCCCTGCATGATCCGATCGGTCAAGATAAAGAAGGAAATGAAATCAGTTTAATCGATGTACTGAAATCGGAATCGGAAGATGTCATCGATACGATTCAGCTCAATATGGAAATTGAAAAAGTGAAAAAGTATATTGATATTTTGGATGAACGCGAAAAGGAAGTCATTGTAGGCAGGTTCGGACTGGATTTGAAAAAGGAAAAAACCCAGAGGGAAATCGCTAAAGAGCTTGGCATTTCCCGCAGTTATGTATCAAGGATCGAAAAACGTGCCTTAATGAAGATGTTCCACGAATTTTACAGAGCAGAAAAAGAGAAGGAAAAGAAAGCCAAAGGATAGTAATGTAAAAGGCAAAGAGAGTGCGGGGAATTTCCCCGCACTCTTTTTTTTAATATTTATTTCTGATCATATCTGCAAATGCGTGATAAATCTCGATTCCCTGAAATAGGAACAGACGTGAAGCGGTTAAAGAAAAAACCCCTACCATAATTAATCGAAACCACATATGAATCACTCCTTCATTTTATTTTTTTATAAAATGTCAGAGCGTAAGGCTACGTAATTCGCCTGGAAAAAAACCGGACCGAGATATCGTCGGCGAAGATTTGAGTGAAAATAAAGAAAACCTAAAATCGAAAATTCGAAAAAGAGAATAATGATAAGAGACTGCCAGGAACTAAAGGTAGGCACGAAAGGCTGTTTCTTATCGGCCTTATCCCAATGGTGCACATCGGTATGTTCCTCAATGGTTAGCTGCTGTGCATCATGATGGAACTGTATGGGCAGTGTCCAAAGGAGCAGGATGATGGCAGACATGTGAATAAAGAATTTCATATGAATCAACCACCCCTTTCCAAAGAATATATTCATCATAACATGCTTTTAATCTGGGATATAGAAAAATGTTCTGAAAAAACACTGAAAATTCATTTTAATTAGAAAAATATCGAATTTACCTCTATAATGGGATTAATGATAAAAAGGGGGCAATGCAGGATGGGATATTCTTTGACGTGGGATTTGGATATCTTTTTTAAAGGAGGAAGCTCTTCTAAGGAGTTCCTGATTTTTTTAGATGAAATTAACGACGAGGTAAAAGAATTAGACCGACTTGTAAGCAATATCAATCCAGCAGGAAATGATGAGAGCTGTTTAATCAAGGCATTTGATCATTTTAAAAATACAAATATGAAATCCACGCAGGCACGTGCATTCATTGGCTGCCTGGAAGCGCAAAATGCGCAGGATAAAAAAGCTGGCCAGCTCCGGATCAAACAAATGAAGATAGTCGCTTCACTAAAAATGGTGTTAAGCAAGCTGGATGAAAAGTTGATACAGCTTGATGATGCTTTTTTTATAAAAATCCTCGAAAAAGAACCATTGAATGAATTGAAATTCGTATTGAATGAACGTCGGGAAAAGGCAAAGGAAAAGCTTTCCGTGAAGGAAGAATCATTAATCACCCAATTGGCCATGGACGGTTTCGAAGGTTGGAGCCAAATGTATGATACGATCGTCGGTTCAATGACCATCCCTTATAAGGGTGAAAAGCTTTCTGTTGGCCAAGCGGCGAATAAATTTTCTGATCCTGATGAAAGGAACCGGAAAGAATTATTTACGGCGTGGGAACAGGCTTGGGAGGAAAAAAGTGACCTTTTTGCCCGGACTTTGAACCACTTGGCTGGATTCCGTCTCAGTGTGAATGAAAAAAGGGGCTGGGATGATATTTTGAAAGAGCCTCTTGAAATAGGGAGGATGAAAAAAGAAACCCTCGAAAGCATGTGGAATGTAATTGCCGATCATAAGGAGCCGCTTGTGAGGTTTTTAGAAAGGAAAGCGGAGTTACTGGATTTGGATAAATTAAGTTGGGCGGATTTGGATGCGCCGCTCGCTATTACAGCAGAGTCCAAAGTAATGGATTATCAAGAAGGTGCAGACTTCATCATCCAGCAATTCTCTAAGTTCGGGTCTCAATTAGCAAACTTCACCCAAAAAGCTTTTGAAGACAGCTGGATTGAAGCGGAGGACAGACCAGGTAAGAGACCAGGCGGTTTTTGCACCGGCTTTCCATTAAATAAGCAGTCAAGAATTTTCATGACGTATTCGGGCACCCCATCCAATGTCTCGACATTGGCCCATGAATTGGGACATGCATTCCATTCATATGCGATGAGGGATATCCATCCATTGAATCGGTCATATGCCATGAATGTGGCTGAAACCGCCTCTACTTTTGCTGAAATGGTCGTTGCGGATGCAGCTGTGAAGGAAGCGGCCAGCGAGGAAGAAAAGCTGGTGCTTTTAGAAGATAAAATTCAGCGTTCCGTGGCATTATTGATGAATATCCATGCCCGCTACTTATTCGAAACAAGGTTTTATGATGAGAGGAAACATGGTTATGTCAGTGCCGAACGGTTGAATGAATTGATGGTCGATGCACAAAAAGAAGCTTATGGCGATGCTTTAAGTGATTATAACCCAACTTTCTGGGCTTCAAAGCTCCATTTTTATATTACAGGTGTACCATTTTATAATTTTCCGTACACATTCGGATACTTATTCTCATTAGGCATATACGCGAATGCCCTGAAAGAACCAGCTGGATTCGAAGAAAAATATATCGCTCTATTAAAGGATACCGGTTCCATGAAGGTCGAGGATTTGGCGGAGAAACATTTAGGCGTCGATTTGAAGACACGGGATTTTTGGGAAGAAGCAGTCAATGCCTGTATGGAGGATGTAGAAGAATTCTTGCGTTTGACCGACCCCCTAGTCCGAAAAGCGTAAGATGGGTTTTCGGATGGAATATGAATGAAAAAAGCGGATGTCCGGTATAGGACATCCGCCTTTCTTATTTAAACTTTCTTCAGTTTAAATGGACTGACCATAAGTAATGATAATATAATCATGAGGGATAAGAAAAAGACCGGATGGAAATACGGGATGGCTAGATAACTTAAAGTAGCGATGCAGCCCGCAACCGTAATTGGCACTCCTGTAAAATATCCATTGCTTTCACTTACATTGAAGCGGGCGAGACGAAATGCGCCACAGCCAATATAGAAAACCGTGAAGAGTGTGCCAGGTGCTCCGAATTCTATTAATATTCCTTGGTATAATAATAGAGCTGGTGCGACGCCAAAGGATATGATGTCACACATCGAATCAAGTTGCTTACCCAATTCCGATTCAATGTTGAATTTCCGTGCAACCATACCATCAAAGCGATCTGCAAGGGCAGCCAGGAAAATTAATAGCAGGCTTAAATTCAATTGGCCGTGCATTACGGCAATTATCGCAAATCCACCAAGGGATAAATTAATTAAAGTAAGTATATTTGCTGTTTGTGCTTTCAATTTTTTAATGGTTTGATCTAGGGCGTGTAATAAAAACATCTTTTCACTCCTTTCAAATGAAACAAATTAAAACAAAATATAGTAAACATAAGTATTTATTATATAATAATATTTTATTTAACACAATTTATGCAAGGGATTTTTAGAATAATTTTACAATTTGGAGTGGTTTTATTTGTTTCAGTCTTTGTATCGCATTCTTATTGAACTGACGAATGGTCAGTATTCATCAGGTTTATTAAAGCATTTTAGCCAATCTCGTTGGAGCAGGCCCTTAATTTTATTTTATGTAAAAACATTCAACCTTAATCAACAGGAATTTGGTAAGGAGGTAAAAGCTTATACTAACCTGCACGAGCTATTTACCAGGAAGTTAAAGGCGGATGCCAGGCCAATTACCGCAGTTCCTTCTGCGGTAGCTTGTCCAGTGGACGGTGTTCTTGAGGATTCAGGGGAGATACGCGCTGATAAAAATATCGTCGTTAAGGGAAAGGTATATTCAATGGAGGAAATGCTCGGGGATGAGCTTTTTTTGGAAAAGTACTTAGGGGGAAAATATCTCGTGTTATACTTAAGCCCGAGTCATTACCATAGGATCCATGCACCAATCAAGGGTTCCGTGGTCAAACGTTGGACCCTTGGAAGGAAATCGTACCCCGTTAATAAATGGGGGATGAAATATGGAAAAGAGCCTTTATCAAAAAATTACCGGACAATAACTGAACTTCAAAATGAAGCGGGAAGTCTGGCAATGGTGAAAGTCGGGGCTATGTTCATAAATTCGATCGTTATTACTGATGAATCGGATGAATTGGAAAAAGGACAGGAATTTTCTTATTTCAGCTTTGGGTCCACAGTGGTTCTTCTTTTTGAAAAAGGAAGTTTCGAACTTGAAGAAAACATATCCATTCCCGCAGATGTCCGTGTGGGTGAAACAATTGGATTCATGAGAGCCGTCTAACTTCAAATGAAAATAAGAGGCTGACATTTGATGTCAGCCTATGTATTTCATATTAAAATATTGATCGGATTTTATGTGTTAGGGATCTTCGATGAATTTCCGTTTCTATGAGGCGGATGAAATCGGTACTCAACTTTAAATTCTGTGCTTTAAAATAGGATTCAAGCAACAGGTCATCAGATAGTTTTTGCATCAGAACGCCATTTGCGGCTGCTCACCTCCAATTGGGATTGCGAGTAATAATTTGGTGTTTACTTGCATATACTGATAAGTCTTCCTTGATGTACCCCTACTGTATCAGAAATAAACTTGGAGAACAATCGTTCTGTTATCCACAGTTGAAAGTGGATAACTTGTGGTTAAGTTGTTTACAAGGTGAGCGAAATGGTGCACATCAGTATGGAAAATGTTAGTAAAGTTATCCACAGGTTGAATAAATGAAATTTTTGTCGAAATCTTTTATGAATAATTAGTTCTTTTGTTCTGGTCAGCCTGCAAATTTCCCATTATTTAATGAAAAATGCCTTTCCATATCAGAAAACATACATTATGATGTTTCTTTACCGTCAGCCCTTCTTTCCTAATTTTTTTTGAAAGTGTGCTGAAAATTCGATATGATGGAGACGGTAAATTTTAACGAAAATATAGAGGTGTCAATATGCTTAAATTATTTTTGCCGAGTGAACATGTTAAAAGCATTTTTAATATAGATCCTCAAGAATTGAAAAAAAGAGGCATTAAGGGAGTCATTACCGATTTGGATAATACTCTCGTTGAATGGGACAGACCAACTGCCACCCCCGATTTAATCAAATGGTTCGACAATATGCGGGATCATGGGATTTTAGTGACGATTGTGTCCAATAATAATGAAAATCGGGTTCGGGCTTTTTCCGATCCGCTTCACATTCCGTTTATCTTCCAGGCCAGAAAACCGATGGCAAGAGCTTTCCATAAAGCCCGTAAGGCAATGGGATTGAAATTGGAAGAAACGGTGGTAATCGGCGATCAGTTATTGACGGATGTATTGGGAGGGAACAGAGGCGGGTTTCATACGATCTTAGTGCTCCCTGTAGCACAAACCGACGAATTCAGAACAAGGATCAATCGTTATTTTGAAAGAAAGATCATGGCGTTTTTTAAACGAAAAGGAATGATAGAATGGGAGGATCACAATTGAACAATCATCAAGAATTAGTGTGCATCGGCTGCGGTGTGAAGGTCCAGACTGAAGATCCGAAGGAATTGGGCTTTGCCCCTAAATCAGCTCTGGAAAAGGAGACCATCGTTTGTCAGCGCTGCTTTAAATTGAAACATTATAACGAAGTTCAGGATGTTTCCTTAACAGACGATGACTTCTTGAAAATCTTGAATAAAGTAGGCGAAACCGACTCTTTAATCGTCAAAATCGTCGATATTTTTGATTTCAATGGAAGCTGGCTGCCTGGCCTGCATCGATTTGTAGGAAGAAATGATGTTCTTCTGATCGGAAATAAGGTTGATTTATTGCCTAAATCCGTAAAACCGAACAAGTTGATCAATTGGATGAAGCAATCGTCCAAGGAATTGGGTCTTAACCCGGTTGATGTCCTGCTTGTCAGTGCGGAAAAGGGAAAGCACATACTTGAAGCGGCTGATGCGATTGAGCGGTATCGCAAAGGTAAAGATGTCTATGTGGTGGGCTGTACGAATGTAGGGAAATCGACTTTCATCAACCGTCTTATAAAAGAAGTGAGCGGAGAAGGTGATATCATCACGACTTCCCACTTCCCAGGGACTACCTTGGATATGATCGAAATTCCTTTGGATGATGGACAGGCATTGATCGATACACCTGGTATCATTAATCATCATCAAATGGCTCACTATGTGGACAAACGGGACTTCAAGGTGATTATGCCGAAAAAGGAAATCAAGCCGAGAGTGTACCAACTGAATGAAGCGCAGACGCTATTTTTCGGAGGGCTGGCCCGGTTGGACTATGTCTCAGGCGGAAGGCGTTCATTGACTTGCTACCTTTCGAATGAATTGAATATTCACCGTACGAAACTGGAAAAAGCCGATGAATTGTATAAAAACCATGCCGGGGAATTACTGACGCCCCCACGGCCTGAACAAATCGAGGAGTTTCCGAAGCTGATTCCTCATGAATTCTCCTTGAAAGATGGTAAAATGGATATTGTGTTTTCTGGTCTTGGCTGGGTGACGGTCAATGAGCCAGGAGCGAAGATCGTTGCACATGTTCCAAAGGGCGTCAATGTGATCGTTCGCAAATCATTAATCTAAATATAGGGGTCGTCTAGTCTATGAAAAAGATATATGGGGTAATGGGAGATCCAATTGCACATTCGATGTCACCGGACATTCATAATGATGCATTTGAAAAAGAAAATATAGATGCGGTTTATCATCATTTTCATGTGACGAAAGAAAGTTTGAACGATGCCGTGAAAGGCATGAAAGCCCTTGGTATAGAAGGGTTTAACATCACGATTCCTCATAAGACTTCAATCATCCCTTTCCTTGATGAAGTGGATGAACTGGCCCTTGCAATCGGGGCTGTAAATACGGTTGTTAACAAAAATGGTCGGTTTATAGGGTATAATACAGACGGAAAAGGATTTTTTAAATCTTTATGCGATGAAATATCAGGTGACATCAAGGCTAAAAAAACGTTAGTGATCGGAGCGGGCGGTGCTGCGCGTGCGATTTATTTTACCCTCGTAAAAGAAGGGATAAAGCAAGTTGATATTGCAAACCGGACAAAGGAAAGAGCGGCCCAGCTTGTTTCTGATTGCCCATATGATAAAGTATCGAATGCATTCTCGATTATCGAAGCGGAAGAAAGCTTATCACAATATGATTTAATCATCCAAACGACTTCTTCTGGAATGAGCCCGGAATTGGATCATTCACCGTTAAAGGTCGACCAGCTTAAAACCGGTGCAATTGTCAGTGATATCATTTATAACCCTTTGCAAACCAAACTGCTGCGTGAAGCGGGGGAAAAAGGGGCGAAAACGCAAAATGGTTTGGGGATGTTCATCAACCAGGCCGCGCTCGCATTTGAGATATGGACAGGCATTATGCCGGATACAGCAAGAATGACAGATATTGTCTTGAACAAACTAGGAGGTAACACATGTTAACAGGAAAACAGAAAAGATTTTTACGATCAAAGGCCCATCACCTCAATCCAATTTTTCAAGTTGGTAAAGGCGGCGTCAATGATAATCTCATCAAGCAAATTGGTGAGGCGCTTGAAGTACGTGAATTAATCAAGGTCAGCATCTTGCAAAACTGTGAAGAGGACCGCAATGATGTGGGACTTTCTTTATCAAAAGGTGCACGGGCGGAATTGGTTCAGATTATCGGCAACACAATTGTGCTGTATAAAGAATCAAAAGAAAACAAACAACTTAAATTACCTTAAGGAACCTATCTATGAAAAAAATTGGAATTCTTGGCGGTACATTCAATCCTCCGCATATCGGGCATTTAATTATAGCGAATGAAGTGCTGGATGCCCTTGAGCTAGATGAAATCAGGTTCATGCCAAATCACGTTCCTCCACATAAGGAAAAATCGGAGGAAGTAACCGATATGGACAGGCTGGCCATGTTGGAAAACGCGATAGCCGGAAACCCATCTTTTTATATTGAGGGTATTGAAATAGAAAGAAAAGGCACATCTTATACGTATGACACAATAAAATTGCTGAAAGAACTTGAGCCAACCAATGAGTTCTATTTCATAATTGGCGCAGATATGATTGAGTACTTACCAAATTGGCACCGTATCGACGAGCTGGTGCATATGGTCCATTTTGTCGGGGTGAAGCGCCCTGGATATAACGAAAAGACCGTATACCCAATCACGATGGTGAAAGTCCCCCAGATGTTCATTTCGTCTTCCATGATACGAAGGAAGTTAAGGACAGGGAAAACCGTGAAATATTTAATAGCAGATCCAGTGGTGAAGTATATTAAAGGGAATGGTTTATATGAATCGTGAGAAAGCATTGGCGCTGGTCAAAGAACAAATAACCGAGCGCAGGTACATTCATACCTTGGGTGTGGTCGAGTCAGCGATTGAACTTGCTGGACGGTATGGTGCCGACGTCAAAAAAGCCGAACTGGCTGCCATTTTCCATGATTATGCAAAATTTCGTCCAAAAGAGGAAATGGAGCAAATAATAATCGCCGAAAAAATGGACCCGGCGTTACTTGAATACAATATGGAGCTGTGGCACGCTCCTGTCGGGGCTTATTTGGTGAAAAAGGAAGCTGGCATTCAGGACGTTGAAATCTTGGATGCGATTGCCTATCACACGTCTGGCAGGGTTGGCATGAGCCTATTGGATAAAGTCGTATACCTTGCTGACTATATTGAGCCTGGACGTTCTTTTCCCGGTGTCGACGAAGTCAGGCAGACGGCAAAGCAAAATTTGGATCATGCTGTCATTCAGGCCTTAAGGAATACAGTTGTTTTTTTAATGAAAAGAAATCAGGCAATTTACCCTGACACATTTAAGACATATAATGATTTGATCATGAATTTGAAGGAGAAGATGTAATGACTGAACGTGAACTTCTTGTAATTGCAGCAAAAGCGGCGGACGATAAAAGAGCGGAGGATATCGTGGCATTGAACATGCAAGGTATTTCCCTTGTAGCGGATTACTTTTTGATCTGCCACGGTAATTCTGAAAAACAAGTACAAGCAATAGCTCGTGAAATGAAGAGCAAAGCTGATGAATCAGGAATCAATGTAAAACGTCTTGAAGGTTTTGACGAGGCGAAATGGGTGCTTGTTGATCTTGGCGATGTAGTGGCCCACATTTTCCATAAGGATGAAAGAAATTACTATAACCTCGAACGTTTATGGGGAGATGCACCTTTTGAAGATCTAGAGAGTGAACTGACTTCATGACGTACGAACGCTTTGCCTATGTATACGATGAACTGATGAAGGACGCACCTTATGAAAAATGGCTGATGATCCTTACGGCGAAGCTGGAACAGTACGGAATTGGCGGTAGGAAAGTCCTGGATTTAGCGTGTGGAACCGGAGAAATGACTGTTGAATTGGCGCAACACGGATTCGAAGTCACTGGTGTGGATTTATCTGATGAAATGCTTCTTGTTGCTAATGAAAAAGCGGTTAAGCTTGGATTATCGATTCCGCTTTTCCAGCAGAATATGGCAGAACTCGAGGGACTTGGCCAATTTGATTGTGTCACGATTTTTTGTGATTCGCTGAACTACCTTCGCGATGCGGAGGATATAGTCAAGACGTTCAGCCGGGTTCATGAGCATTTGAAGGATGGCGGATTATTTTTGTTTGATGTCCATTCCATTTATAAAATGGAAGAAATCTTTCGTGATAATACGTTTGCTGTCAATGGTGAAGAAGTATCCTATATATGGGACTGCTTCCCAGGTGTTGAACCTTACAGTGTGGAACATGATTTAAGTTTTTTCGTAAGGGACGATGAAAGCGGTCTGTATGACCGATTTGATGAGTTGCATTACCAACGGACCTATCCGGTTGAACAATATAAAAAGTGGTTGGAGCAAGCAGGTTTTACGGTTTCTGAAGTTCTGGCGGATCTTGAAGAAGCACCGCTTGCAGCGGAAACCGAAAGAATCCTATTTGTAGCCAGTAAATGATAAAGAGGTCAAGAGCCCCCGTTCGTACATCATTCTGTACGAGCGGAGGTCTGACCTCTTCTTTTTTTATACTTTTAAAAGGAGTTAAAGATATTGATTACGAATATTAATAAGGTTGGCCGAACTGCTTTTCAACTTCGTGAAGATCCTCAGCAAACTTTTCATGTGTCGCTTGAAAAAGATGATGGAACATTTCCCCGGTTTCAGCTTCTAAAACCTTGATCCCCTCACCTGTTATTCCACCCTTTACACAAACCTTTTCCTGTAAGGTCGGCAATGTATAAACCCCTTTACCAAGCAGTTCCCCTAAGCCAACAAGCATATTCTCAGTCAAAGTCGTAGCCGTTTCTTTATCTATCTTCGTCGTTTGGCAAGCCGCGTCAATAAAAGCTTGAGCTAAATAGCTGAAAAAGGCAGGACCGCAGCTGACGATATCGGAAGATACCCGGGTGATATCATTTTCAATGATGACCGGTGCCGATATGGCGGAGGCCAAATCAAATAAAGCTGATACTTTCTCCTTACTGCAGCTCTTGCTGAAACTCAGTAGCGATACCCCTGAACCCACACGGTTCGTTATGCTCGGGATAAAACGGGCACAAGGGGCATTCACGGCGGATTCAAGCTGGGAAACTGAAAGCGGGCTTGTGATGGAAATAACCAGCTGATCCCTTTTTATATGATGTTTGATGCCCTGTAATAGGCTGTTAATTTGCAATGGTTTTACACAGAGAAAGATAAAGTCCGCTTGTTGGACGATTTCGGCTGCGCTTTCCGCAACCTTGATACCAGGGTGTTTTTCTTTCAGCACCAATGCTTTGGAAAGCGTGCGATTTGTAATGATTAGATCCGCCGGATTCAATATTTTTGCCTCTAGCCATGCCTCGATTAAAATGGTACCCATATTTCCGGTTCCGATAACACCGATTTTCTTCAATTCCGATCAACTCCTCTCACTTAAAGCGATTGATTCTCCTAGAAACACTATGTATTTTTAATCTGTCCTATGACAATGTATCGTGCGAAATCCAACAAGGAGGTAAAGAAATGGAAGGGATTTTTAAAAGAAAATTGACGATTATAACCGTTGCCGTGGCATTTGTGGCAGCGGGCATTTACTTTTTTTTGCAACATGGGGAGGATCCGGCTGATACGGAAGATATATTTTCCATTACTGCAAAAGAAGCTGAAATTAAACAAAGTGAAGATGAAACGCCTGCCGAACCTAAGATCATTAAAGTGGACGTTAAAGGAGCGGTCAAGTCCCCAGGCATATTCACTGCACAGGCAGGTGACCGGGTGATCGATTTGATTTCGGCTGCGGGCAGTTTTACGGAGAAGGCTGATAAGGATAAAGTGAATTTTGCCCAAATCGTCGAAGACCAAATGGTCATTTATGTTCCGGAAATAGGTGAAGAAGACGAGGGGAAGTTGGAGAATATACAGGTCGGGTCAACTGTTGATGCTGTTTCAGGGGGGAAATCAGGAGGACTGGTGAACTTGAATAAAGCTACACAGGAAGATTTGGAAACCTTGACGGGAATTGGACCATCCAAAGCGAATGCGATCCTGGAATACAGGGAAACGGTAGGGAAATTCAAGGAGGTCGATGACTTGAAGAAGGTAACGGGAATCGGCGATAAAACGTTTGAAAGGTTACGGGATTCCATTTCGGTGAAATGAATGATTGAATATGCTACACAAATGGCCAGGAAGAAGGTAAAATTGAAGAAAATCATTCTAGTGGTAAGGGGATAGGGATAGAACATGAACAGAATTAGTTGGGATCAATATTTCATGGCGCAAAGCCATTTATTAGCTTTAAGAAGCACATGTACACGTCTCACTGTAGGGGCGACCATCGTCAGGGACAACCGAATCATTGCGGGGGGATATAATGGGTCCATCGCGGGAGGGACGCATTGTATTGATGAGGGCTGTTATGTAATTGATAATCATTGTGTCAGAACGATACATGCAGAAATGAATGCACTTTTACAATGTGCGAAATTTGGGGTACCTACTGATCGGGCAGAAATATATGTGACGCATTTTCCGTGTCTTCAGTGCTGTAAATCACTCATCCAAGCTGGCATAAAGGCTGTTTATTATGCAGAGGATTACAAAAATCATCCATATGCCCTGGAATTATTCAAACAGGCTGGTGTCAAGACCGAGAAGGTTGAAGCAAAAGGGGCCATCGATGTTAATGGAAAACAAAAAAAGGACTTTGTATTTTCATTACTGGCTCAACTTGAACGATCAGACTTGGGAAAAGAAGATTTATTGGAGTTGGAAAAGCAGGCCAATCAAATATTTGAAAATTAAATAAGACGGGGGGCAGGCATGGCTAGACATCTTATTTTACTAGCTGTTTCGGCTACATTTGGTGTTACGGCCCATTCTTTTTTAAATGTAAGGCTGCTGATCATTATCCTTATTTTTCTCTGTTTCCTCTATTTTTCGGTGGGGTTAAGCGTGAAGGCCCTTAGTTTTCATTTGGTGATCATGGGGATATTTATAGGGGCCGCCTCCTTCTCCGATCACCGAAACAAAACTGCCTATCATGGAACGGAAAGCCGATTTATCATCACTTTTACCGACCAACCGAATATAGATGGAAATTCATTAAAAGGATTCGTGCGCGGTGAGAAAGGTGAACGGCTAGTGCTTCGTTATAAAATCACAACCGAATTGGAACAGGAAAAGCTGAGTCGGTTTCTGCGAATCGGTTTATCATGTCCGGCAGAAGGGACATTGCAAATTCCCGACAAAAACAGGAACGAAAACAGTTTCGATTACCAGCGTTATCTTTTCCGCCATGGGATCCATTGGATATTCAAAGCGGATTCCATTTCATTTGAAGCATGCAAAAAGGCTGGAAACTCGATTCCAGTTTTGATTCGTAATTGGCGCCTGAAGGGGATTACGTATATTAGGGAACACTTTCCGGAAGAATCGAGCGGTTTTGTCACAGCTCTCATATTCGGCGACCAGTCATATATAGATGAAGGCGACCTTACTAATTATCAGCGGTTGGGTCTGGTTCATTTACTGGCGATTTCCGGTCTCCATGTCAGTTTTTTAACGGGGATGTTATTTTACTTCGGCATCAGGGTTGGGATTACACGGGAAAGAATGATGGTGGCCATCTTAATCTTCCTTCCGGTTTACATGTTACTATCAGGTGCCAGTCCATCTGTGGTGAGATCCTGTTTAATGGCTATGCTTTTATTTCTGCTCCTGCTATTCAAGAAGCGGATCTCGGCGGGTGCCGCAATCGGATCGTCCTATATGGCATTATTGTTTTTTCGGCCTAATATGATCTATGATATAGGTTTTCAGCTTTCATTCGCAGTCACTTTCTCCATTATCATGTCTTCAAGCATTTTCTTACAATATCCTAAGAAAATAACGCAACTATTCATCATCAGTTCCATCTGCCAATTGGCAGCCCTTCCGATTTTGCTTTTTCACTTTTTTGAAGTATCCTTTCTTGGCGTGTTTCTAAACGTATTGTATGTTCCGCTTTATTCCATCATATTGCTGCCGCTTTCACTGATTTCCCTCCTTATTCATTTATTACTGCCTCCCTTGGGGCAACCCCTCATATCATTATTGAATTTCACATTCGTACTCTGCAATAAAGCCGCTGATGCAGCATCGGATTTGCCGCTGGCTTCCATTCCGTTTGGAAAACCATCTTTCATCATGATGGCATTACTTGTGATTTCCCATTTAGGGTTATACCTGACTTGGGATGTATCCTTTGAAAAAAGTAAAATCTGGTGCGGAATAATGATTGTCCTTTTGCTTTTTCAATATAATTTACAAAGATTCTCTCCTTTTGGTGAAGTGCAGATCATCGACGTTGGACAAGGTGACTCCATTTTAATTGTCCTGCCGTTCAATCGCGGCAATTATTTAATCGATACGGGTGGGCAAATTACATTTCCAATCGACACGTGGGCAAAAAAGCGAAAGAAGTTCAACACCGCGGATGATATCATTATTCCATTATTGAAAAGTAAGGGGATCCACCAATTGGACAAACTCATATTAACCCATCCGGATGCAGATCATATGGGAAGTGCAAAAGAATTGATTGAAAATTTTAATGTTGGGGAGATCATCATTGGAGGCTGGAGTGAAGAGCAATATAGGGATATGGATTTTGTGTCCATGGCAAGAGATAAAAAAATGAAAATGACTGTCCTGAGAAGGGGGGACCATTGGGTGGCGGGCGGAGCGCCGTTTGCTGTGCTAAGTCCATATGGGAAAGAAGAAAATAAGAATGATTCATCCATAGTACTATTCACGGAGCTTGGGGGATTGTCATGGTTATTAACCGGTGATTTGGGAGAAGAAGGGGAAAAGGAACTATTGAGCACATTTCCGCAGTTGCATGCGGATATCTTGAAGGTTGGACACCATGGCAGTAAAACTTCTTCTTCCATGGCCTTCCTTGAACAGATACAGCCGAAAGCGGCGCTTATTTCAGTTGGAAAAGATAATGGCTACGGTCACCCTCATGGAGACGTAATTGGGAATCTTGAGACAAATGGCATAAAGGTGTTCAGGACAGACGAGGATGGTTCTATTATTTACAAGTATTACAAAAGCAGTGGAACCTTTCGGAAGACACTCCCATAGTATGTAGTAAATCAAAAAGAAAGAGACTGCAGCGGCAGCCTCCATCAGGAAAAATAAGTGCATGTAGTTAAAGAAATCAGGATCCGACAGCTTTAATGACGACAGCTATGGTGAACATGGCAGCGAAAAATACAAAAGAACCGATGAATCCTATAGCGGAATCAGCGACGTCATCTGTTTTTGACTGAACATTCTTTTCGAATTCGTTCATTATTTACCCCTCCTATTTCTGCTAATAGTATAAAACATTACCAAAAAAAAATCTACAGGCTTCATTCCTTCATTTCCTTTACTGACAAGAGTTGACACAAATAGTTTGGGGTTTTGAGGTCAAAATATAAGTACAAACAAAGTAAGCGAAAGAGAAAAGCTCATTTTTTGTTCTACATGAATACTCTACCCGCTTTCAAGGGAGATTACCCGGGCCTTTCTTGAAAGTGTTCATATAGATCCGGAACTAGCTCTTTTTAGGGCTAGTTCCCTTTATAGCTTGTCAAATGGTCCATCCACCTATACCATTAGAGAAGAATACATAGTAAAGAGGCGGATTCTATTGGTATTAGACGTTTGGAAAAGTATAAAAAAAGGGCAATTCGCGCCAGTATACTTGTTATATGGGACAGAAGCCTATCTAATTAATGAAACGAAGCAGCTATTGATCGAAAATGTCCTTCACGAAGATGAGATGGATTTTAACTTTGCTCAATTTGATTTAGAAGAGACGCCTGTTGAAACTGCGCTTGAAGATGTCGAAACACTCCCGTTTATTGGGGAAAGGCGCCTTGTTTTCATGCAAAACCCATTTTTTTTGACAGCTGAAAAAACGAAGTCAAGAGTTGAACATAATGTGAAAAGACTGGAAGCGTATTTGGCTGACCCGGTCCCTTATTCTATTGTCGTATTGACCGCACCTTATGAGAAACTGGATGAACGGAAAAAAATCACCAAGGAACTGAAGCGTAAGGCGGTTCTCGTTGAAGCGAAGAAGCTTGGTGAGCATGAGTTGAAGGGGTGGGTGAAGGAGAGGGTCGAAGCTTCTTCAGTCCAGATAGATGACCAGGCAACAGAGCTTTTACTTGAACTTGCAGGAACGAACCTGATGATGCTGACGAATGAACTGGATAAAATGGTGCTTTATGCGGAAGCTGATAAACACATTACGGTCGAGATAGTGGAAAAGCTGGTCGCTAAATCCCTTGAACAGAATATCTTCACGCTTGTTGATCATGTGTTACAGCGAAAGATGGAGAGTGCCATGTCGATACTGCACGATCTTCTCAGGCAGAATGAAGAGCCCATCAAGATCTTGAGTGTCATTGCAGGTCAGGTCAGGCTCATGTATCAAGTGAAGGAGCTTTCCCGTCAAGGCTATAGCCAGCAAAAAATTGCGGGTCAACTGAAGGTGCACCCTTACCGGGTAAAGCTGGCACTTGAAAAAACGGGGAAATTCCAGGAACGCGAGCTGTTGAGCATCATGAACAACTTAGCGGAAGCGGATTATAAAATGAAGACCGGCCAAGCAGATAAGGCAATCACGCTTGAGTTGCTGCTTTTGAAAATTAGATGATAAAAAAGGTGGCAGATATCCTGTCATCTTTTTTATGCAAAAAACGGCACAAAAAAAACGATCCAATTGGATCGTTTTTTTTTTGTCATTATGCGTTAAGAGCGTTAAGTCTTTTCGCTAAACGAGATTTTTTACGGGCTGCCGCATTTTTATGGATTAATCCTTTAGATGCAGCTTTGTCTAATTTCACAGCAGCTGTTAAAAGAGCTTCTTTAGCAGCTTCAACGTTTTCACCAGCTAATGCAACTTCAGCGTTTTTCACTGTAGTACGCATAGTTGATCTAACAGTAATGTTATGAACGCGTTTTTTGTCGTTAATTTTCACACGTTTAATAGCAGATTTAATGTTTGGCATTCCGTTCACCTCCTACAAAGAAATCGAGATTATATGAACTCGACTTTTCAAATCCATATCAAATAGCACAAGTGATATTCTATCAGATTGCCCATAAATATGCAATACTTCAGATTGAGAATCGAAAAGAATTATAATTTCGGGAATAAATTCATCTCGTCATCACTCATTGTACCAAAAAAATGAATAATAAAAAAGCAAAAATGACAGAATGTTTAAGAGAGACTATTGAAAATACTAGATTAGATACAATTCAAAACATCAGGAGGCCGTTATGGAAAATAAATTGGACCTTAGTAAATACGGAATTCGTACAGATTTGGCCATAGAGGCAAAGGAAATTGCCCTTGAACATAAAGGTGTTGTAGAGGAAGTTGATGTATCCCGTATCGAAGGGGTCATTATTAAGGAAAAAGAAGTGGATGATCTGAAGGTATCCTTTGTCGAGGTCACGGCTGAGGGTGAAAAAGAAATCGGTAAGAAACAGGGCAGTTATTTGACCATCGAAGTGCAGGGCATCCGCCAGCAAGATACGGAAACGCAGCAACGGGTGGAAAAGGTGTTCGCCAACGAACTGGCTTACTTCTTGAAACGGAATAAAATCACCAAAGAAAGCAGTTGTTTGGTTGTAGGTCTTGGTAATTGGAATGTTACTCCCGATGCTCTGGGACCAGCAGTCGTTGAGAACCTTGTAGTCACAAGACATTTGTTCGAATTGCAGCCGGAGTCCGTCAAGGAAGGCTATCGGCCGGTCAGTGCGATTTCCCCCGGAGTGATGGGGATTACGGGAATCGAGACGAGTGACATCATTAAAGGAGTCATCGAAAAAAGTAATCCTGATTTCCTGATCGTCGTTGACGCATTGGCTGCCCGTTCGATCGAACGGGTGAATTCCACGATTCAAATTACGGATACAGGCATCCATCCAGGGTCTGGTGTTGGAAATAAACGAAAAGAATTGAGTCAGGATACACTGGGAGTTCCTGTTATAGCAATTGGAATACCTACCGTCGTGGATGCCGTATCAATTGCCAGCGATACGATAGATTATATTTTGAAGCACTTTGGCAAGGAACTGAATGAAGGGGATAGACCATCACGATCGCTGGCACCCGCTGGATTCAGTTTTGGGAAACGCACGAAGTTGACCGAAGAGGATATGCCAGGTGAAAAGGAGCGCCAAACCTTCTTGGGAATGATAGGTGTCCTCCCTGATGAAGAGAAACGGAAATTGATTTATGAAGTGCTGTCACCGCTTGGTCAAAATTTAATGGTTACACCGAAAGAAGTCGATGTTTTCATTGAGGATATGGCCAATTTAATAGCCAATGGTTTAAATGCAGCCTTGCATCATTCAATAAATCAGGATAACACCGGCTACTACACCCGTTAAATCACTTTCAGTGCCCAAAAATGGTGTTCTACCCTTTCTAGCAAAGTCATAGGTATTAATAGACAAGCTATAGAGAGGGTGGAAGAATGAAAAGAAGAAATTCCCCAGGAATCATAACAGCCGTTCACGGATCAACAATAATAAAAACTTTTCTAGGTATTCTCGCCTTGCTTCTTTTTGTTTTTTCAGTCAGTGGGGTCATGACTTCCCTGAGACCGGAGTATCGGATATCTTCTAATTCCGTACATACTGTAGCCAACCAATTCTCGGGAAAAATGCTGTTCTCGATGCTGGCCAATGAAAACCATTATCTTTTTAATGCCCTGCCGGAAGGTAAGCAGGAATCGGTGATCACGAATCAATTGATTAAAGTCTCGACAAATATTTCACTCGAGGACCCGCGAAGTTTACTTGGCAGGGAACTACCTGGCTTTTCAATTTTTGATAATGAGATCCTCGTTGCTGGGGAAGGAACGAATTATACGAATATGCCATATGAATCCTCGCCGCCGGTAGACGTCCTGAATGAAGAAAGGGATGCATCCCTGCAAAACCTGGATGAGATTGAAGAACCGGAAAAAGGAGCAGCCAATCAGCCAAAACAAACGACCAATGGACGGAAAGTGGTCGAGATTTACCATAGTCATAATCGGGAGTCATATCTTCCATATTTAAAAGGAGTGACAAATCCGGACCTGGCCTACCATTCTAAAATCAATATTACGAAACTCGGTGAACGGATGGTTGAAGATTTGGCTGATAAAGGGATTGGCTCCTCGCTCGATAAAACGGATATCATGGGGAATCTGAATAATAAAGGCTTAAATTTTACCAAATCCTATCAAGAATCCCGAAGGTCTGTTCAGACGGCATTGGCCAATAATAAAGATTTAGAATATCTGATCGATATTCACCGCGATTCAAAGCGGAAAAAAGATACGACAATTACGATCAGAGGTAAAGAGTATGCCAAAATCGCCTTTGTGATCGGTGGTAATAACCCGAACTTTGAAAAAAATGCGGCGCTTGCCAATAAGCTTCATAAAGCATTGGAGAAAAAATACCCAGGTATTTCACGAGGGGTTATGAAACAGGGCGGATCTAGCCATAATGGTATATATAATCAAGATTTATCAGGCAATGCCATGCTTATTGAAGTTGGCGGTGTTGATAATACTTTCGAGGAAATGTACTTGACCGTTGATGCCTTTACCGATGTTTTCAGTGAATTTTACTGGGATGCCAAAGCAGTGAATAACCCAACCGGGGATTCGGAAGCGAAGTAATTTGAAAGGAGTTCTCTTATCATGGTTCGATTTTGGTTGAAATGTACAGGGATCGTGCTCGTATTATTTTTAGGTGTTCTGATTGGGATGCAGCAAGCGAACGACGGGATGAAAAAAATGAAGGGGTATGAAGATCCCTCTTTGAATAGTGCATTCATGATTAACCAATCGGACCAAGGGGAGATGGAAGCGGATATCCTTGGCGAAAAAGTAACAAGTCATGATTTGGAGACGAAAAAAGAAAAACTTGAAGAAATGAAAGCCTTCAACTTTTTTTCATCGATCGGCAAAACGCTGGGAGAGTCCATATCAGGTGCCTTTCAAGCACTAATTGATATGATTTAGGTATGAAATAAGTTGAGTGTACCCTGCCAAAAGGCTGCATCCGAATCCGGAATGCAGCCTTTTTTTATCCTTTGCCCTGCAATGATGCTTCTTTTGTAACTATTCTGTTGAATCTTGCATTTTCTATTGATATAATAAAAAATAGTGTATTGTGTCGACTAGTGGGAGTGAACGTCATGAATAGAGAAGAAAAATTAAAAAGACAATCAAAAATTCGTAACTTTTCCATCATCGCTCATATTGATCATGGTAAATCTACATTGGCGGATCGTATCATTGAAAAAACGAACGCCATGACTCAGCGTGAAATGAAGAGTCAGCTGTTGGATTCCATGGATTTAGAGCGTGAGCGCGGAATTACGATTAAATTGAATGCGATTCAATTGAAATATAACGCGAAAGATGGAGAAGAATATATCTTCCATCTTATTGATACACCGGGACATGTCGATTTTACGTATGAAGTGTCACGAAGCCTTGCAGCGTGTGAAGGCGCTGTCCTTGTTGTCGATGCGGCACAGGGTATTGAGGCCCAAACGCTTGCAAACGTGTATTTAGCTTTGGACAACAACCTTGAAATCATTCCGGTCATCAATAAAATTGATTTGCCGAGTGCAGATCCGGAACGGGTGCGTGGAGAAATCGAGGAAGTGATCGGATTGGATGCTTCCGATGCAGTCTTGGCTTCGGCTAAAGCCGGAATCGGAATCGAGGAGATTTTGGAACAGGTCGTTGAGTTGGTTCCAGCTCCACAAGGTGATCCAGATGCTCCTTTCAAGGCGCTTATTTTTGATTCACTGTTTGATGCGTACCGCGGTGTAGTTGCCTATATCCGTGTTGTCGAGGGTTCCGTTAAAGTGGGCGACAAAATCAAAATGATGTCCACAGGCAAGGAATTCGATGTTACCGAATTGGGTGTCTTCAACCCTAAGACCCAGCTGTTGGATGAACTGAACGTCGGTGACGTAGGTTTCCTTACGGCATCCATTAAAAACGTTGGTGATACGACTGTTGGTGATACGATTACAGGTGCCGTGAACAGTGCGACAGAACCATTGCCGGGTTACAGGAAGATGAATCCGATGGTATATTGCGGTTTATACCCAATTGACGCATCGAAATTCAATGATTTACGGGATGCATTGGAAAAATTGGAATTGAACGATTCAGCGCTTCAGTTCGAAGCGGAATCATCGCAAGCATTGGGCTTCGGTTTCCGTTGCGGATTCCTTGGACTCCTTCATATGGAAATTATCCAGGAACGGATTGAACGTGAATTCAAAATCGATCTGATCACCACTGCACCTAGTGTTATTTATGATGTGGTCCAAACAGACGGTGCGGTCCTGAAAGTGGATAACCCGTCCAATATGCCTGATGCTCAAAAGATCGAACGGGTCGAGGAGCCATATGTAAAAGCAACGATGATGGCACCGACTGAGTTTGTTGGGACGATTATGGAAATCTGTCAAAATAAACGCGGTAACTTCATTGATATGGAATATATCGATGAGACTCGTGTGAGCATTCATTACGAAATTCCATTATCGGAAATCGTGTATGATTTCTTCGATCAATTGAAATCCAATACAAGAGGCTATGCTTCATTCGATTATGAGTTGATCGGCTACAAACCGTCCAAGCTTGTGAAGATGGATATCTTATTGAATGCTGAAACTGTCGATGCTTTAAGTTTCATCGTTCATAAGGACTTTGCTTATGAACGCGGTAAAGTCATTGTTGAAAAATTGAAGAAGCTGATTCCAAGACAACAATTTGAAGTGCCGATCCAAGCGGCAATAGGGCAAAAAATCATAGCCCGTTCTTCGATTAGTGCAATGCGCAAAAACGTATTGGCTAAATGTTACGGCGGCGATATTTCCCGTAAACGTAAGTTGCTCGAAAAACAGAAAGAAGGTAAAAAGCGGATGAAACAAGTAGGTTCAGTTGAAGTTCCGCAAGAAGCTTTCATGGCTGTTTTGAAAATGGATGACACGACACCCAAAAAATAAATAAAATAAACGATAGTTAGAAAAAAGAGGGTAGAGAAGATCTAGCCTCTTTTTCTATCGACTCATTCGATTAAAAGGTTGTGAACACAATGATCAAAAGCGCCTACCTCCATATACCATTTTGTGAACATATTTGTCATTATTGTGATTTCAATAAAGTATTTTTGCAGGGACAGCCGGTCGACGAATATTTACAGATGATGAAAAGGGAAATGGAGATGCAGCTTTCCAAATACCCGACTGCAGGTTTGGATACGGTTTTTGTCGGTGGAGGGACACCGACCTCTCTAGATGAAAAGCAGCTTGCATTCTTATGTGAAGCAATCAATGAAAACCTGCCCTTTGATCCTAAAAAGGCTGAATATACATTCGAAGCCAATCCAGGGGATCTTTCGAGGGAAAAACTCGAGATACTTTATGATTCGGGGGTCAATAGACTTAGCTTTGGAGTGCAAAGCTTCAATGATGAATTATTAAAACGAATTGGCCGGACTCACCGGGCTCTAGAAGTATATGAAACGATTCATTTGGCTCAAGAGGTTGGCTTTACGAATATAAGCATTGACTTGATTTATGGATTGCCGGGCCAAACGATGGAAGATTTCAAGGATACGCTGGATAAAGCGATTGCCCTTCAATTGCCGCACTATTCCAGCTACTCGTTGATCGTTGAGCCGAAGACGGTTTTTTATAATCAGATGCGAAGGGGTAAATTAAACCTGCCGCCGCAGGAGCTCGAGGCTTCGATGTATGAGAGGCTGATGGAAGAGATGGAGAAGCATGGTATCCACCAATATGAAATCAGTAATTTTGCCCGAGCTGGGTTTGAAAGCAGGCACAACCTGACATATTGGGATAATGTGGAGTATTATGGGATTGGTGCAGGTGCACATGGCTATACTGGAGGTAAAAGGGTGGCCAATCATGGACCTGTGAAGAAATATATCACGCCATTGCTGGTGAACGAGCTGCCTGTGTTGGAAGAACACCCGGTACCGCTTCATGAACGGATGGAAGAGGAGATGTTTTTGGGGCTCCGGAAAACGGAAGGAGTCTCATTGGAAATCTTTAAGAATAAATTTTTTGTTGAAATGACGGAGATTTTCAGGAAACCGCTCGAAGAAGGGTCGGTAAAGGGTCTGCTAAAGGTGGAAGACGGGTTTGTGCGCTTGACTGAGCGGGGCAAACTGCTTGGAAATGAAGTGTTCCAATCATTTTTAGGCGTTATTGATTCCGACTGAAGGAAATCTATGTTATTTTAACGATGAATTAGCGGTTTTCATTGTTGACATCATAAGCTTCATTTGATAATTTATTAGTATATTAGCACTCGATGAGACAGAGTGCTAACAGAGGTGATCATACATGCTAACTGATCGTCAATTATTGATTCTACAAGTGATAATCGAGGATTTCATCCATTCTGCCCAGCCAGTCGGGTCACGAAGCTTGTCGAAGAAAGATGAAATTACGTTCAGCTCTGCCACAATTCGCAACGAAATGTCTGATCTAGAAGAAATGGGATTTTTAGAAAAAACCCATACTTCTTCCGGTAGGATCCCTTCTGAAAAAGGGTATAGATATTATGTGGATCATTTACTTTCTCCTCAAGCTCCGAAAAAGAATGAAATGAAGATATTAAAATCCGTTTTTGTAGAACGAATTTATGAATTGGAAAAGATCGTTCAGAAGTCAGCGAAGATACTTTCGGAACTGACGAATTATACGGCGATTGTACTCGGGCCAAAAGTGAATGAGCATAAGCTGAAAAAAATTCAGATCATTCCTTTAAGTCCTGAAACGGCAATAGCCATCATTATTACGGATACAGGTCATGTGGAAAATCGAATGATTTCCTTACCGCCTTCTTTTGATATAAACGAAATTGAAAAGATGGTAAACATATTGAATTCCCGCTTGGTCGATGTTCCGCTAGTTGATCTAAAGGATAAGATCTATAAGGAAGTTGCAGTTCTATTGAGCCGCCACATTCATAACTATGGATCGATGGTCTCGATCCTTGCGGAGACCCTGACGGACACAAAGCCCGAAAAAATATTTTTCGGCGGGAAAACGAATATGCTGAGGCAGCCGGAGTTCCATGATATAGCCAAAGTAAGCACGCTTTTATCGATGATTGAGCAGGAACAGGGATTTTATGAACTTATTACCCAAAATCCATCGGGCATCCACGTCAAGATCGGCCGTGAAAATCAAAACACAGTGCTCGATGACTGCAGTTTGATTACGGCAACCTACTCAATCGGGCAGGAGCAAGTTGGCACATTGGCCATATTGGGTCCAACGAGAATGGAATATTCGAGAGTGATCAGTTTGCTTTCGTTTTTCTCGAAAGATTTAACGGCCCTGATGACAAAACTGTATCAAAAATAGTAGCAAAGGTAATATTGTTAAGGTGGCGGAGGAGTATTTTCCGCGGCCTGGCATATTACTTTAGCATAAATTGTATTACCCTTTTAGGGAGGTGAGATTGTGACAGAAAATAAAAACGAAGAACAAACATTGGAAAATGAAACAATCGAGGAAAGCGCTGCAGAAGCAGTTTTCGCTGAAGAAGAAATTCCAGCGGAAGAAAACCATGGTCAGGTTGAAAAAGATGAACTTCAATTGGCTCATGAAAAGATTGCCGAACTTGAGGCGAAAATCGAAGAAATGGATAACCGTTATCTTCGTCTGCAGGCCGATTTTGATAATTCAAGACGCCGTGCCAAGCTTGACATGGAGGCGGCTCAAAAATATAGAGTTCAAAGTATTGCTAGTGATTTGGTGGAGGCTCTTGATAATTTTGAAAGAGCTACAAAAATCGAAGCGGATAATGAACAGACAAAATCCTTGCTATCCGGCATGGAAATGGTCTATAAAGCGATTACTGATGCATTGACTAAAGAAGGCATCGAACCGATCAGTTCGGTTGGCGAAGAGTTCGATCCGCGTTTGCATCAAGCGGTCATGCAAGTTCAAGATGAAAACTTCGGTTCGAACATCGTCGTCGAGGAATTCCAAAAAGGATACATCCTTAAAGACCGTGTGATTCGACCTGCAATGGTAAAAGTGAACGAATAAGATTTTTACATATAAATAATTGGGAGGTAGTGAAACTATGAGCAAGATTATTGGTATTGACTTAGGTACAACAAACTCTTGTGTATCTGTACTTGAAGGCGGGGAACCAAAAGTAATCCCGAATCCAGAAGGAAACCGTACAACTCCATCCGTAGTGGCATTCAAAAATGGAGAAAGGCAAGTAGGGGAAGTGGCGAAACGCCAAGCGATTACAAACCCTAACACGATCATTTCCATTAAACGCCATATGGGTACCAACCATAAAGAAGTAATTGAAGGAAAAGAATACTCACCTCAAGAAGTTTCTGCAATCATCCTTCAATACTTGAAATCATACGCTGAAGAGTATCTTGGCGAAAAAGTTACTAAAGCGGTTATCACTGTTCCTGCTTACTTCAATGATGCAGAACGCCAAGCAACTAAGGATGCTGGTCAAATTGCCGGCCTTGAAGTGGAACGTATCATCAACGAACCGACAGCTGCAGCTCTTGCATACGGTTTGGATAAAACGGAAGAAGATCAAACGATCCTTGTATTCGACCTTGGCGGCGGTACATTTGACGTTTCGATCATGGAACTTGGAGACGGCGTTTTCGAAGTTAAGTCCACAGCTGGTGACAACCGTCTAGGTGGGGATGATTTCGACCAAGTCATCATCGATTATCTAGTTGAAGCATTCAAGAAAGAAAACGGAATCGACCTTTCAAAAGATAAAATGGCGGTTCAACGTTTGAAAGATGCAGCTGAAAAAGCGAAAAAAGATCTTTCCGGCGTAACTTCAACCCAAATTTCTTTACCGTTCATCACTGCAGGAGAAGCTGGCCCGCTTCACTTGGATGTAACGATGACTAGAGCTAAATTCGATGAGCTTTCTACAGGACTTGTGGAACGTACTATGGGACCAACTCGTCAAGCATTGAAAGATGCTGGTCTTTCAGCATCTGAAATCGACAAAGTAATCCTTGTTGGTGGATCTACACGTATTCCTGCGGTTGTTGAAGCGATCAAAAAGGAAATCGGTCAAGAACCAAGCAAAGGTGTAAACCCTGATGAAGTAGTGGCTATGGGTGCTGCAATTCAAGGTGGCGTATTGACAGGGGATGTTAAAGACGTTGTCCTTCTTGATGTAACACCACTTTCACTTGGAATTGAAACGATGGGCGGAGTATTTACGAAATTGATTGACCGTAATACTACGATTCCGACAAGTAAATCACAAGTATTCTCGACAGCGGCTGATAATCAAACGGCAGTTGATATCCATGTCCTTCAAGGTGAGCGTCCAATGTCAGCGGATAACAAAACTCTTGGTCGTTTCCAATTGAGTGACATTCCACCGGCACCGCGTGGAGTTCCACAAGTTGAAGTGACATTCGATATTGATAAAAACGGTATCGTGAACGTTCGTGCGAAAGATCTTGGTACGAACAAAGAACAAGCGATCACCATTAAATCATCTTCAGGACTTTCTGATGAAGAGATCGAACGCATGGTACGTGAAGCGGAAGAAAATGCCGATAGCGATAAACAACGTAAAGAAGAAGTCGAACTTCGTAACGAAGCTGACCAATTAGTTTTCCAAACGGAAAAAACGCTTAAAGATCTAGAAGGTAAAGTGGACGAAGCGGAAGTAACAAAAGCGAATGAAGCGAAGGATGAACTGAAAGCTGCAATCGAGAAAAATGAGCTTGAAGAAATCCGCGTGAAAAAAGATGCGCTTAACGAAATCGTTCAAGCTTTGACTATGAAGCTTTATGAAGAAGCAGCAAAAGCTCAGCAAGCTGGCGAAGCCGGTGCTGGCGAGTCTGCTAAAGACGATAATGTGGTTGATGCTGAATACACGGAAGTTAACGAAGAAGAGAAAAAATAAATAGTGGCCCAATCGGGACACTGATATATTGGGCAGTATTTCTGCCTGCCATTGTAAAAAAGTCAAAGTCAGGTTATCTTGACTTTGGCTTTTTTTACAGTGAATGGAATCATTGTCGGAAAGTGTTACAATCACAATCACTGGTGGGGAATCGTTGGATTTTAAAGGGAAATGTGTGCAAATTGGCGCTGGCAATACCATTTGCAAAAATGTGTTAAAGCCGTTTGTACTTTTCTAGTTGATTATTATCTTCGTTCAGTGATAATATTACCTTTATGTGAATCGAATCGGGAGTGGATTTTAGATATGAGTAAACGCGATTATTATGAGGTGTTAGGCCTTTCGAAGAGTGCTTCGAAGGATGAAATCAAAAAAGCGTATCGAAAGCTCTCCAAACAATATCACCCTGATATTAATAAAGCGGACGATGCTGCGGATAAATTCAAGGAAATCAAGGAAGCTTACGAAGTATTGAGTGACGAACAGAAAAAGGCCCATTATGACCAATTCGGACACACAGATCCAAATCAAGGCTTTGGCGGTCAGGACTTTGGCGGTTTCGGCGGTTTTGAAGATATTTTCAGTAGCTTTTTTGGTGGCGGCGGACGCAGGAGAGATCCTAATGCACCGCGTCAAGGGGCGGATTTACAGTATACGATGACGCTATCTTTTGAAGAGGCTGCATTCGGAAAAGATACTGAGATCGAAATTCCGCGTGAAGAGAATTGTGATACTTGTAAAGGATCCGGTGCCAAACCAGGTACAAAAGTGGAAAACTGTTCACATTGCCATGGAACCGGTCAATTGAATGTTGAACAAAACACAGCATTCGGAAGGATTGTGAACCGGAGAGCATGTCACCATTGTCAAGGAACAGGAAAAATCATTCCTAATAAATGTTCAACATGCGGCGGTGACGGAAAAGTCCAAAAACGTAAAAAGATTCAAGTCAAGGTGCCAGCAGGAATTGATGATGGCCAGCAGTTGCGTGTAACCGGCCAAGGAGAGCCAGGAATCAATGGCGGTCCGGCAGGAGACCTATATGTAGTCTTCCATGTGCGCAGCCATGAATTCTTTGAGCGGGATGGCGATGATATTTATTGTGAAATGCCGGTTACTTTTGCCCAGGCAGCATTAGGGGATGAAATAGAAGTTCCGACGCTTCATGGAAAAGTGAAGCTGAAGATTCCTGCAGGTACACAAACAAGCACTCGTTTCCGTTTAAAAAGCAAAGGGGTTCCGAATGTCAGAGGATATGGCCAAGGAGATCAGCATGTGGTCGTATTAGTTGTCACGCCTAAGAAATTAACGGAAAAACAAAAGGACCTGCTTCGTGAGTTCAGTGATATCAGCGGACAAGATGTAGATGAACAAGATGATGGCTTTTTCTCAAAAGTAAAGCGTGCTTTTAAAGATAGGTGAATAAAAGTAAAAGAACAAATTGGGAGTTGGTAGATTATGAAGTGGTCTGAATTTGCAATCCAAACAACGAATGAAGCGGTTGAACCTGTTTCGAATATTCTTCATGAGGCAGGTGCGAGTGGTGTTGTCATTGAGGATCCTCTAGAATTAGTCAAGGAACGAGAAAATGTTTTTGGCGAGATCTACCACTTAAACCCAGATGATTATCCGGATGAAGGTGTAATCATTAAAGCTTATCTGCCTGTTAACAGTTTCCTTGGCGATACTATTGATGCTATTAAGGAATCAATCAATAATCTCCTTCTTTTCGATATAGACCTTGGGAAAAATGTTGTTTCAATTAGTGAAGTGAATGAAGAAGAGTGGGCGACGGCTTGGAAAAAGTATTATAACCCTGTCAAGATATCCGAACGTTTTACTATCGTGCCAACATGGGAAGACTATACTCCAGTAAGCAGTGACGAATTGATCATTGAACTTGATCCAGGCATGGCCTTCGGAACGGGTACACACCCGACGACGGTCATGTGCATCCAAGCGCTGGAGCGTACCGTACAGCCTGGGGATTTAGTGGTTGATGTAGGAACTGGTTCTGGTGTTCTGAGTATTGCAGCTGCATTATTGGACGCAAAACGGATCCAGTCCCTTGATTTGGATGAAGTGGCAGTACAGTCAGCCAAACAAAATGTGGAACTGAATAACGTGCAGGATAAAGTGTCAGTCTCACAAGGCAATTTACTGGATGGTGTGAATGAACAAGCGGATATCGTCGTCGCTAATATTCTTGCCGAAGTGATCATGCGTTTTACGGATGATGTAGCGAAAGTGGTTAAACCTGGCGGATATTTCATCGCTTCCGGAATCATTCAAACTAAGAAGCAAGATGTGAAGGAAGCGATTATAGCATCTGGATTCACCGTTGAGGAAACGATCTTGATGGAAGATTGGGTGGCAATAATCGCGAAAAGAAATGATTAATTGAAAAAGTTACTCTGATTATCGGTTTTTTTGATAGTCAGAGTACCTTTTTTTAGCTTGAATCTTTGCACGGCTTGCATTCTGGATTCCTGACTGTTAGCCTGTGAGTTTTTTAGACTAGACGAAGTAGGTGGCAGTGTGCAGCGGTATTTTCTTAACGAAGTAGACATCAATGGAAACACGGTGAAAATATCAGGCGATGATTTTCACCATATCGCCAGGGTGATGAGAATGGGACCAGGGGAACGGATCATCACGGTGAAAGGTAATGGCATGACAGCTATCGCGGAAATTTCGGAAATTACTGATGATGCTGTTATAGGGACAGTTACCGAATGGAAGAATGAAGAAAAGGAACTTCCTGTAAGGGTTGTGATAGCGAGCGGTCTGCCTAAAGGGGATAAGTTGGAATATATCGTTCAAAAGGGTACTGAACTGGGTGCTGTTGAATTTATCCCTTTTATTGCTGCTCGTTCGGTGGTAAAATGGGACCACAAAAAGGTAGGTAAGAAATTGGAGAGACTCCAGAAGATTTCAAAAGAGGCGGCTGAGCAATCCCACCGCACGGTTATCCCTGCCATCAAGGAACCGATGACGGCAGATCAGCTAGCTGGGTATGCTTCCGGTTTCGATCATAAATTAATCGCTTTTGAAGAAGAGGCAAAACGGGGGGAAACTTCTGTACTCGCTTCTGTCTTGAAAGATATTACCGCTGGGCAATCCATCCTATTCGTATTTGGGCCTGAAGGTGGTTTAGCAGATAAGGAAATTGAAAAACTGACTGATGCCGGTTTTATGGCTTGCGGTCTTGGACCAAGAATATTAAGAACTGAAACAGCACCTTTATATGCACTTTCCGCTGTTTCTTATCATGTAGAACTTTTGAGGTGATGAAAAATGGCAACGGTCGCTTTCCATACATTAGGCTGTAAAGTGAATCATTATGAAACAGAGGCTATATGGCAATTATTCAAAACTGGGGGATATGATCGTGTTGAGTTTGAAAATGCATCGGATGTATATGTCATCAACACATGCACGGTGACAAACACTGGCGATAAGAAAAGCCGTCAGGTCATCCGTCGTGCCATTCGTAAGAACCCGAATGCCGTCATAGCGGTAACGGGATGTTATGCACAGACATCGCCGGCAGAAATCATGGCCATATCAGGTGTGGATATTGTTGTAGGAACACAAGACAGGGTTAAACTCCTTGATTACATTGAGCAATTCAAGGTGGAACGTGAACCAATCAATGCCGTAGGAAATATCATGAAAAACCGTGTCTACGAAGAGTTGGATGTACCTGCTTTTACAGACCGTACACGCGCTTCACTTAAGATCCAGGAAGGTTGCAATAATTTCTGCACTTTCTGCATCATCCCTTGGGCTCGTGGCTTGATGCGTTCCCGCGATCCAAAGGAAGTCATTCACCAAGCTGAACAGCTTGTTGAGGCAGGCTATAAAGAGCTAGTCCTCACCGGAATTCATACTGGCGGCTACGGAGACGATTTAAAAGACTATAATTTGGCGATGCTGCTGCGGGACTTAGAAAAAGTCGATGGGTTGAAGCGTATCCGTATTTCATCCATTGAAGCCAGCCAAATTACAGATGAAATCATTGAAGTGCTGACGAATTCGAAAAAAGTGGTGCGTCATTTGCATATACCAATCCAATCGGGTTCCGATACAGTTCTAAAACGGATGAGACGCAAATATACGATGGATTTCTTCGGTGATCGAATCGAAAAGTTGAAAATTGCACTTCCGGGTCTTGCTGTTACCTCTGATGTCATCGTAGGTTTCCCAGGTGAAACCGAGGAAGAATTCATGGAGACATATAACTTTATCGAAAAATATAAATTCTCCGAACTTCATGTTTTCCCATATTCAAAACGGACAGGGACTCCGGCTGCCCGTATGGAAGATCAAGTGGATGAAGATATCAAAAATGCACGCGTCCACCGCCTTATCGCGTTGTCGGATCAACTGGCAAAAGAGTATGCCTCCCGATTCGAGGGGGAAGTTCTGGAAGTCATTCCTGAAACGAAGTTGGAAAATGGCCTTTATGAGGGCTACTCCGATAATTACATGAAAATCGTCTTTCCGGCTTCGGATGAAATGGTCGGTGAAATCGTCAAAGTGAAGATCACAAAGTCTGGCTATCCATTTAGTGAAGGTCAGTTCGTGACGGTAGTGAAGGATTTTCCGTTGCAACAAGCATCCAATATATAAGACAGCGGTTAATCGCTGTCTTTTTTTTATCCTCTTTTTAATGTGTTTTCTTGGCACTTTCGGGTAAAGACTATATATATCGTCAAAGTGGATAAACTATGGTATCATGAGAGGTACGTACAACTAGTTATAGATTGTTTTTGAGGAGGATTTATTAATGTCACAAAATGTAGCAGGTTTAATTGACCACACGTTATTAAAAGCAGATGCAACTAAAGAGCAAATAAAGGTATTATGCGAAGAAGCAAGAGAGTATAACTTTGCTTCCGTATGCGTAAACCCGACTTGGGTGAAATATGCAAGCGAACTTTTGGAAGGTTCAGAAGTGAAAGTTTGTACGGTCATCGGTTTCCCTCTGGGTGCAACCACACCGGAAACCAAAGCTTTTGAAACGAAAGACGCCATCTCCAATGGCGCTCACGAAGTCGATATGGTGATCAATATCGGCGCATTGAAGGACAAGGATGATGAGTTGGTAGAGCGGGATATTCGTGCTGTGATAGCGGCATCCACTGGTAAGGCTCTTTCAAAGGTGATCATTGAAACTTCTTTATTGACTGATGAAGAAAAAGTCCGTGCATGTGAATTGGCTGTAAAAGCAGGAACGGATTATGTGAAAACATCAACTGGTTTTTCGACCGGCGGAGCGACTGTTGAAGATATCACGCTTATGAGAAAAACGGTTGGCCCGGATATCGGTGTTAAAGCTTCAGGCGGAGTCCGCAATACGAGCGATGCCCAGAAAGTGATTGAAGCTGGTGCAACAAGAATTGGAGCGAGTGCAGGTGTCTCCATCGTAAAGGGCTTAACGGCTGATTCCGATTATTGATTTTGTAAAGGACCGTATAACAAGTCCCTGAAATAAAAAAGGCGGAGAAAAAAATATTATTTTTCTCCGCCTTTTTTTTATTACTTCCATAAATTAATCGGATTGTAATTCAACTGGTGATATCCCATGCGTTTGTGCATTGCGCCTATTTCTTCCATGAAAAAAAAGGCCCCATATCATTTTTGGAACCCATAAATTCAAAAAAGGCTTATTGTGGATTTAATAAATATAGGGGGGATCAAACCGTGAGTAAACTTGCTTATATTAAATGCATGAACATAGGAGGGAAATGAAAAAAGGTTTTTAATTTTTTCATTTATCATTAACACTACTATAGATGTGTGGTGAAATTTTGGATATATGACACTTCAATAACCATTTTATTTATAGGTTTGATTATTTTGATAGTAGCTCCTGTTATATCGAGTGGTTTGAGCTTATTGAATCATAACACTAATTATAAAAAGATTAGCTAAAAAACCTCTCAGTAATCATTTATCCTTTTATATCTGGTGCAGCTACATATGATATCCAATCTTCACACGAAGCTGCCCTAAAAGAAAGTCACTAATGACTTTTGGACAGCTCCTTATTTTTTTAAGTTTGCCCGATGCACCAAAAGAATGAGGTTGGAGAATTGCCGTGAGAATGGCAAGACGGCAAAAGAAGTCAAGATATTGAAAATGACACTGGCATGGGCCAGCTGTGTCCCCTTGTTTTCGGTGAAAAAGGCAGCAGTTCTTTCCAGGATGTCCACAAAAGGCAGGAATGCGGCAACCCCGATGACGTTTAGCCAAATATGTGCATAAGCTGTGAAGGCAGCTTGTCTACCGGAACCGATGCTGGCCATGTATCCGGTGATGCATGTGCCTATATTTGATCCGAGCATGATGATGATTGCGGAAGAGACGGATAACTCCCCATTCATCAAAAAGCTCATGGCTATCCCGATGGTTGCTGAACTGGAGTGAATGAGTGCTGTCAATAATATCCCGGCAAATAGGGCATAGCTCATGTGGAGCTCTATGTAATGGATGAGCGTTTGTATGGATGGATAGGCTGCAATCGGTGTCGAAAGCGTTTTAAAACCACTCATCGCCGTGAAGATGGCCGAGATTCCGATCAGTGACATCCCTATGCTTCTCGGTAATGCTTTTGGCATGAAGCAAAGGAAAGCGCCGCTTACGACACCGGGAATGATCCAACGATTCAGAGAGAAGGTCATGAACTCTGCTGTAAAGGTGGATCCGATATTCGTTCCAAGAATAATCCCGATTGTTTGCGGGAACGTTAAGCTTCCTGCGGAAACGAGGCCGACCGTCATGACCATTACCGCCGAGCTGCTCTGCAGGATCCCGGTAAAGATGGTTCCGGCCATGAAGCCTTTCCATGGCTTATCCGTAACCTTTGAGAGAAAAGTTTTTAATGCTGCACCCGACATATTGAACAGTCCGATTCGTAAAACCGACATACCTGCCAAAAATATCGCAATGAATAAAAGGAATAAAAATAGCTCATGCATGACTGTCACCTCATAGTAAGCTTATGGCCCAATGACGGGAGACATGCTATAAATTGGGTTTCATGCAAGTTGAATCATCGTTTAGTGAAAAATTATGATAATAACATGATGATATTCAAAATAAGTTTGATTTTATTAGTTGACCTGCTAAAGATGATATATTATAATTGTTTAGTACATGTATAACATGTTGACAACTTGAGTTAGTGTGTTGTTTTCGGAGGGAGGGAAAGAGATGTCTAAAACCGTCGTTCGTAAAAACGAATCGCTTGAAGATGCTCTTCGTCGTTTCAAACGTACTGTATCTAAAGCAGGATCGCTTCAGGAAGCTAGGAAGCGTGAATTTTATGAAAAACCAAGCGTAAAACGTAAGAAAAAGTCTGAAGCTGCTAGAAAACGTAAATTCTAAGAGAGGGTGGAAAGATGAGTCTTCTCGAGCGTTTAAATAATGATATGAAACAAGCGATGAAGAACAAGGAAAAGGACAAACTATCTGTTATTCGGATGCTGAAAGCTTCTATTCAAAACGAAGCCCTGAAGCAGAGACAAGAATTAACAGATGATGAAGAATTGACAGTGCTCTCTCGCGAATTAAAACAACGCAAAGACTCCCTCCAGGAGTTTGAAAACGCAGGTCGTTCAGATCTCGTGGATAAAGTCCGCACCGAACTAGTATACGTAGAGGCATATATGCCTGAGCAACTTTCAGAAGAAGACATTTCTAAAATCGTTAAACAAACGATTGAAGAAGTCAATGCAACATCCAAAGCAGATATGGGCCGAGTTATGGGAGCTTTAATGCCTAAAGTTAAAGGTAAAGCGGATGGTTCTCTAGTAAACAAATTAGTACAACAACATCTATCTTAAACTCTAAACTTAAAACTCGAAACCTAACCGCAGGCAAATTGCCTGTGGTTTTTGTGTATTTCATGAATTTTATGCGTATATTATTGAAACGTAGCCCAATATAATGGGGGCACTTTTAATTTTATTTGCTTTTTTTTGAAACCTTTTTCATATACATACGTAATAACTAAAGAACAGAGTAAAGGGTTGCTTCATTTGCTCCTTATTCGAATTTTAGTTGCGTGCTGAATTTACTGGTAGGTTTTCCTCCTGAACATTTGGGGCACCTACCGCGTTTAATACGGGAAAGGGGGCGTTCCGTTGAAAATTTGGCGTTATTTATCTGTACTCTTATTTGGATTGCTGTTCACCATGTCTTCTTTTGGGGGGGCGACGGCATCTGCAAACGAGAAGATTGTTTACCATGTTCCAATTGAAGAAACGGTGGAAAAGGGACTCTCGGCCTTTTTGGAACGCGCGCTGACCACTGCTGAGGCAGCTGATGCAGATCTTGTCATTTTCGAGGTGAATACCCCTGGAGGTGCTGTGGATGCAGCGGGGGAAATTGCAAAGTTACTGTCGGATTCACCAATCAAGACAGTTGCCTACGTCAATAACAGGGCTTTATCTGCAGGGGCATACATTTCTCTAAGTGCAGATGAGATCTATATGGTTCCGAGTGCCACCATGGGATCTGCGGCTGTGATAGATTCAACGGGGAACGCTGCAGGTAAGAAAGCGCAATCTTATTGGTTAGCTGCCATGAAGACTGCTGCAGAACAAAATGGACGTGATCCCATATACGCCCAGGCGATGGCGGATGTTGACATCGATCTACCCGAATATGGAGCGGAAAAAGGGAAGTTGCTGACATTTACAGCTGAACAGGCAAAAAAGGCTGGATATAGTGAAGGCACCGTCTCTGGGAAAGCGGAGCTGTATAGTATACTTGGAGTCGAGGATGCTGATATTCGGTCAATCGAAGAAAGCTTTCCTGAGAAGCTTGCCCGCTTTTTGACCAACCCGATCGTCGTTCCCATATTGTTAACGATAGCGGGAATCGGGATTGTGATGGAATTGTTTTCACCCGGTTTTGGAATTCCGGGGGTCATTGGAATCACCAGTCTTGTCTTATTCTTCTATGGTCATCTTGTCGCCGGTATCACCGGATACGAATCGTTAGCGATGTTCATCATCGGGGTCATTCTCGTACTAATTGAATTTTTTATCCCAGGGGGGATTATCGGGCTGCTCGGATTTACCGCGATAGTGGGGAGTTTATTCCTCGCAACAGGTGATCCGGTCCATATGACGATATCCTTGCTAATTGCGGTTACCGTATCCATTTTGGTATTCATCCTACTTGTAAAGGTGTTTGGAAAACAGATGAAATTTTTCAGGAAAATGATATTAACCGATGCAACAAAAACGGAACAAGGATATGTGAGCAATCCGAATCGTTTGGATTTATTAGGTGTAGAAGGGAAGGCCCTTACAGACTTGAGGCCTTCAGGAACAGCTTTGGTCAAAGAAGAAAGAGTGGATGTCGTGACCGAAGGAAGCTTTATTTCCAAAGGTTCGTCAATCATCATCGTTAAAGTTGAAGGATCAAGGGTAGTCGTCCGGGAAATTCCGGATTCAAATTAAAATTAAAAGATACAGGAAGGATGAATCATTAATTGATAACTTCAGGAACGATATTTATTGTACTGGCAGTGATTGCTGCCATCATCGTATTGGCAGTGTTTTTCACATTCGTACCAGTAATGCTATGGATTTCCGCTTTAGCGGCAGGAGTCAAAATCAGTATATTTACATTAGTTGGGATGAGGCTTCGCCGTGTTATACCAAGCAGGGTCGTCAACCCGCTTATCAAGGCCCATAAGGCTGGAATCAATGTTTCGACGAATCAATTGGAGAGCCATTACCTTGCAGGCGGTAATGTCGATCGAGTAGTGAATGCATTAATTGCTGCAGAACGTGCCAATATCGTGCTGCCTTTCGAACGGGGTGCAGCCATTGACCTTGCAGGCCGTGATGTACTGCAAGCCGTTCAAATGAGCGTTAACCCGAAAGTGATCGAAACTCCGTTCATCTCTGGTGTGGCGATGAATGGTATTGAAGTGAAAGCGAAGGCAAGGATAACGGTCCGAGCCAATATTGAACGCCTGGTCGGTGGTGCCGGTGAAGAGACGATCATTGCCCGTGTAGGTGAAGGGATCGTATCGACGATCGGTGCTTCGAAAATGCATACGGATGTACTTGAGAACCCCGATTTGATTTCAAGAACGGTTTTATCGAAAGGGTTGGATTCAGGAACGGCATTCGAAATCCTTTCCATTGATATCGCTGAAGTGGATATCGGAAAAAATATCGGGGCCATATTACAGACGGACCAAGCCGAAGCCGATAAGAAAATAGCCCAGGCAAAGGCCGAGGAACGCCGTGCGATGGCTGTTGCACTTGAACAGGAAATGGTTGCCCGTGTTCAGGAAATGAGAGCGAAGGTTGTTCAATCCGAAGCGGAAGTTCCATTGGCCATGGCCGATGCACTGAAAAGCGGAAACCTTGGAGTGATGGATTATATGAATATACAAAATATCACGGCCGATACGGATATGCGCGGTTCTATCAGTAAAATTTCAGACAATCCAAAAGATAACAACAATAACCATAATAATAATTAGGTCAGGGAAGGAAGGTCTTTAAATGGGAGATTTTATTGATTTCTTTCTCCGGAACCCATTCCTTATCATTGTCTTGATCGGTATTTTAACGTCCATGTTAGGAAAGAAAAAGCAGGCTCAAAAATTTGATGATCCTAACACGCCTCCGAAAAAGAAATGGCAGGAGGTCATGCGGGAGCTTCAAGGTGAAATGCAGCAAGGGAATCCGCAGCAAAGGCCTGCCCCTGCCCCTGTAAGGAAAGTCGAACAGCAGGCAGCTCAGGCTGTTGAAGTGATCGATGAGACGATGAACGATTCGAACAAAAGGATTGCTGAGCTTAGAAGGCTTCAGCAGAAGTACGATCAGGAGCGTTTATATCAAAAAGCGAAGGCGGATCAACTTACATCAACGATTTCTGATAATAAAAGTCCGGTCTATCGCCAAGGGCCGTCTTTTGGTAAAAAACAGCTGATTGATGGCATCATCATGTCAGAAGTGCTGGGACCGCCAAGGGCGAAGAGAAGTCTTCAGAGGTCCAGAAGGTGATTCGGAGCCCCGGGCTTTTTTAAGCCCGTCTTTAAATGAGCATGAAAAAATAGACTCTCATTCACTTATAATTTTGTGCTAGAACCCTCTTTCATTTCATACATTGAGATGAAAGGGGGTTCTTTTTTATGGCACGCAATTGGGGAAAAAAAGTGAAACAGCTTATGACCAAAACAATGGACCTTCCGCAAGATGTCATGATGGACCTGCCGCGAATTACAATGATCGGACAATTACATATTTATATTGAAAACCATCGTGGCTTATTGGCTTTTACAGACAGCGAAGTGCGATTGATGCTGAAAAATGGGCAGTTACTGATAAAGGGAAATGCCTTTGTCATAAAGACGATTTTGCCGGAAGAAATCATGCTCGAAGGCAAAATCGATAAGGTCTATTTTATCAATGAATGATCCCGGGAGGTCTCCATGAAAAACCAATGGACAAACTATTATACAGGCTATGTAAAGGTGAAGGCTTATGGCAAAGGTGCAGAACGGCTGATTAATATGCTGACGAGAAGGGGGCTTCATATCTGGGATGTGAAGCGTGTCGGAAGTGAAGCCCTGATTTTCCATATGGATATCAGGGATATCCCCAAACTCCGTCAAGTCATGCGTAAGAGCGATTGTAAAGTAAAGTTCATGCAGGGAAAGGGTTTCCCTTTCCTAATGAAGAGAGTCATGAAAAACAGCGGGTTTTTAGCGGGGATGATCGCTTTCCTGCTTTGTATATTTGTACTTTCCAATATGGTTTGGGGCATCGAGGTTCAAGATGCCAAACCCGCAACCGAGCATGCCATCCGGAAAGAATTGGACAAGATGGGCGTGAAGATCGGGAAAGTGCAATTCTTTGTGGATGATGTGGATACGATTCAACGTAAGCTGTCGGACCGGATTGGTGCATTGACATGGGTAGGGGTAGAGCTAAAGGGAACGACATACCATTTTCGGGTTGTAGAAAAACGGCAGCCTAAAGAGGTCGAGAAAACATCTCCGCAAAATTTGGTAGCCTCAAAAAAAGCGATCATTACTGATATGTTCGTTGAAAAGGGACAATCTATTGTTAATGTGAATGATTATGTAGGAAAAGGACAGCTTCTTGTTTCGGGATGGATTGGAAAAGAGGATAAACAGGAAATTGTATCCGCACAGGGAGTAATAAAAGGGAAAACGTGGTATAAAGCGAAAGTGGAAGTTCCGTTAAAAACCAAGTTTTCTGTTTTTAACGGAGATGAAACGAGCAGGCACTTTTTGAAAATGGGGGGCTTTTCCCTTCCGGTATGGGGTTTCAAGGATCCGGGATATGAAAAACAGGAAAAAGAAACGACAGTGAGGCCTTTTCACTTTCTTCAATGGGAACTTCCCATTTCCTATAAACAAGTGACCTTGAGGAGCAAGGAAGATATTGTACGAAGTTATACGGAGAAAGAAGCGGTGAAGGAAGGCAGGAAAATGGCTAAAGCAGAATTGAAAAAGCATTTAGAAGAGGAAGATGAAATCGTCGAGGAAAAAATTTTGCACGAAAGCATGGAGAATGGTAAAGTTAAATTATCTATACATTACCAAGTTATTGAAGATATAGCGATTGGACAGCCAATCATTCAAGGAGACTAACGAATGGCAGATGATGTGAAAGTAATTAAGCTCGAAATAGAATCACCCAATGAAGCGATCGCATTATTGGGCAATGGGGATTCAAATGTAAAAGTGCTCGAAGAGGAGCTTGGCATTTCCGTCATAACCCGAGGTGAAGCGGTGAGTGTTGCCGGGGATATCGAGCGGGTAAAGATGGGGGAGGAAATCCTCAAGGCATTATTGACAGTGGTCAGAAAAGGAATTGCAATCAGTTCCAGGGATGTGCTTTATGCAATTGAATTGGCAAGAAAAGGCACATTGGAGTATTTCGGTGAATTATATGATGAGGAAATCGCTAAAACGGCTAAGGGGAAATCCATTAAAGTCAAAACGATCGGGCAAAGATACTATATCCAGGCTATAAAGAAACAGGATCTTGTATTTGGAATTGGGCCTGCCGGAACCGGGAAGACCTACCTTGCTGTAGTGATGGCCATCAATGCATTGAAAAATGGACATGTTAAACGGATCATCCTGACAAGGCCTGCCGTCGAAGCAGGGGAAAGCCTTGGTTTTCTGCCTGGTGATCTGAAGGAAAAGGTAGATCCTTATCTACGGCCGCTGTATGACGCTCTCCATGACCTTCTAGGGATGGAACAGACGCTAAGGATGATAGAGCGCGGAACGATCGAAATAGCTCCTCTGGCTTATATGAGGGGCCGTACGCTTGAAGATGCCTTTGTCATATTGGATGAAGCCCAGAATACGACGGAAGCCCAAATGAAGATGTTCTTGACCCGGCTTGGTTTCGGATCGAAAATGGTCATTACGGGAGATCGGACCCAGATTGACCTTCCGAAAGGTATGAAGTCAGGTCTGGTCCGGGTAGAAGAGATCTTGAAGAATGTTAAAGGCCTTTCCTTTGTTTATTTTGAACAAAGTGATGTAGTAAGACATCCGCTTGTTGCCAAAATCATTACTGCTTACGAGCAGGCGAAGTCATAAGAAAAAATCCGCCATTTCAATCGGCGGATTTTTCGTGATGTGTCTAAATGACAAACTTTATGGGGAAAAAGTGGATAAGAAGCTTCATTTATCAATACGAAGGTGAAAATTCACATAAAAACTGTTATGATTTTACATATCTAGAATAATAAACATCATTTTTTTAGGAGGACCTTCCTTGAATCGTATCCAGAAATTTTTCACTCAAATAAAAGGGCTGTTGGTCCATCGCTTTTTTCAAGTGCTTTTGTTCATCATACTTGGTTTGTTTGCGTATGGGTTAATGTTCTCCAATGTTAAGCCGGAAAGGGTCCAGGTAGAGCTTTTTAAGCCTGCGGAACAAACAATACGTTCAACCAAGACTGTGGAAGATACCTATAAGACGGAACAGGAAAAAGAAGAGATTTCAAAACAGGTGGCGGATGTTTATTCTTTAAAAAAGGAATATGCCAAAAATAAAGTCGATCTGATTTCATCCATTTTCGATTCAGCAATAGAGGTGAATAAAGAAACGGACCCCGATGGAGATCATAAAGAAGATGAGGAAAAAGATGATAAAAAAGAGCCCGTAAAGACGGATGCTCAAAAAGTTTCCATATTAAAAGAAAAATTGACCGATGAAGTGAATAAGAATATCGAGGAATCCGTTTTCCTGGCATTAGTGCAGGCGGATGAAGATGAGTTGAAAATAGCGAAGGATTCAACCATTACTGCCGTGAATAATGTGATGGGCTCCCGAATCGCTGCAAGTGACGTTGAAAATGCCAAGAAGAAGGTTGTAGAGGAATTGGGTTATATGAGCATTAGTGGCGATATGAAAAAAGCCTCCACTTCCCTTGCACGTACGGCAATCATCCAGAATGTATTTTTCGATAAGGACAAAACCGAGGAACAGCGAAGGAAAGCGGTTGAAAGCGTGGAGCCAATCAGGATCCTTCAAGGTCAAATCATCGTTGAAGAAAATCAATTAGTGGACAGGGATGTATATAGGCAGCTTGAACTGGCAGGATTCTTAAATACGGAGTCTACCATTTACCCTTATATCGGCCTGCTGTTATTCATATTCCTGACTTTTGCCGCTTTTTATTACTATTTCTACTATTCCATTTCCAAAAAGGATAACAAGTACAATCAGTTATTGATCTTCAGTCTTGTCTTTATCCTTTCAATGGCTACCATGAAAACGGTCAGCATTCTGGCAGACCTGAAAAACTCGAACCTGGAATACATTTTTCCGGGTGCCATGGCGGCGATGCTCATCAAGATATTATTGAATGATAAGTTAGCGGTGGCAATGATCATATTGCTAGGTTCGTATGGTACGATTATATTTAATGGCGATACACCTGGAAATCTGGATTTCTCGATGGGGCTTTATATCATTTTCGGGGGATTGACGGCAATCATCATTCTATCTAGGCCAAATTTCAAATCAAAGGTGCTGGTAGCGGGGCTACTATTATCTTTAATCAATATGGCATTTGTTTTTTCGCTCATCTTTATTATGGACAGCCATTATACTAGAATGGAGTACTTATATTATGCTGCTGCTGCCATGGGTTCTGGAGTGGGTTCAGCCGTTTTGACAATGGGCTTGTTACCGTTTTTTGAGGCTGGTTTCGGGATCTTATCATCAATTAAGCTTATCGAGCTCGCGAATCCCAATCATCCGTTATTGCGGAGAATCTTGATTGAGGCACCTGGGACATATCATCACAGTGTAATGGTCGCCAATTTGGCGGAATCCGCTTGTGAAGCCATCGGGTCGAATGGGTTGCTGGCAAGGGTCGGCAGCTATTATCATGATATAGGTAAAACGAAGCGGCCGCACTTCTTCATCGAAAATCAGATGAATGAAGAGAACCCGCATGATCGGCTGCAGCCGGAAACGAGCAGGGATATCATCATTGCCCATGCCGTAGATGGCGGGGAGATGCTGCGCAGTCACAAATTCCCGAAGGAGATTGTGGATATTGCAGAGCAGCATCACGGTACCACTTTATTGAAGTTTTTCTACCATAAGGCAAAAAAACAGGATGAGTCCACCCTCGAAGCGGCCTACCGATATCCCGGGCCGAGGGCGATAATGAAGGAAGTAGCCGTCATCGGCATAGCCGATAGTGTTGAAGCTGCAGTGAGATCGATGAAGCACCCAACTCCAGAGAAGATTGAAGAGCTGGTAAGTTTCATCATTCAGGACAGGATTTCTGATGGTCAATTTGATGAATGTGACATTACTATGAGAGAATTGAGTATCGTGAAGCATTCCTTATGTGAATCGCTGAATGGTATCTTCCACTCCAGGATTGAATATCCGGAGCCGGATAAATTAGGACAGAAGGTGAAAGAATGATTTTAGCTATCGATTTAATGGATGAAACGAATGAAGTAACGGAGGAAGCTCAGCGACTTGTTGAAAGCATTCTGCAATTTGCGGCAGGAAAAGAAAACATAGAAAAAGACACCGAGCTGTCAGTTACATTTGTAGACAATGATAGGATTCGGGAAATCAATAAAGAATATCGACATAAAGATTCAGCTACAGATGTCATTTCTTTTGCACTTGAAGAAATGGGAGAAGATGAAGTGGAAATTGTCGGTGCGGAAATGCCCCGCATGTTAGGGGATATCATCATTTCCATTGAACGCACGAAAGAACAGGCTGAAGAATATGGTCATTCATTTGACCGGGAACTTGGATTTTTAGCACTGCATGGTTTTCTGCATTTATTAGGATTCGACCATATGAATGAAGAAGATGAAAAAGTGATGTTCACTAAACAAAAGGAGATCTTGGAAGAATATGGACTTTCAAGAGAAGGATAAAAAAAGGTATCCTTTATTAAAAAGTTTCTCTTTTGCCTGTCAGGGAATTTTGGAGGCTGTTCGGACTGAACGCAATATCAAGATACATTTCGCGTTAACGGCAATCGTCGTATTCTTTGGCTGGTACTTCTCATTGAATGGGATGGAGTGGCTTTTCATCTTAGCGGCCATAGCCGGTACGATTACGTTGGAGCTCGTTAATTCAGCGATTGAAAGGGTAGTGGACCTGGTAACGGATCAAATCCATCCGCTTGCCAAGCAGGCAAAAGATATTGCAGCCGGAGCTGTATTCATATATGCTATATTTTCTATAATAGTTGGATTGATTATCTTTTTGCCCAAGTTTGGCCTGTAGGTAGCCGAAATGGTACTCAATTTGAAAGGAAGATGTGAATTGAATACAAAAGAATTGATTGAGGAAGCTAAAAAAGCAAGGGATAAAGCATATGTGCCTTACTCCAAATTTAAGGTGGGGGCAGCCCTTTTAACCGCTGATGGAAAGGTCTATCATGGTTGTAATATAGAAAATGCTGCATATAGCATGTGTAACTGCGCCGAAAGGACAGCTTTATTCAGTGCTTATGCCCATAACGATAAAAAATTCACTAAACTTGCAGTCGTGGCAGATACCGATGGTCCCGTTTCCCCATGCGGGGCATGCAGGCAGGTTATTTCGGAACTGTGTGAAAAGGATATGCCGGTCGTTTTGACCAACTTACATGGGGATATAAAAGAACTAACAGTACAGGAATTGCTTCCAGGAGCTTTTTCACCGGAGGATTTAAATGGATAAACTATTTGATGATGCACAAGTAAAAGGTTACAAATCAGGTTTCATTTCGATTATTGGACGACCTAATGTTGGAAAGAGTACATTTCTGAATCGGGTCATCGGTCAAAAGATCGCCATTATGAGCGATAAACCGCAAACTACAAGAAATAAGGTCCAGGGTGTACTTACGCAAAACGATTCACAAATGATTTTCATCGATACACCCGGCATTCATAAACCAAAGCATAAGCTTGGTGACTTCATGATGAAAGTGGCAACGAATACATTGAAGGAAGTCGATTTGATTCTCTTCATGATCAATGCGACTGAAGGATACGGACGCGGTGACGAGTTTATCATCGAAAAACTTCAATCCGTAAAAACGCCTGTTTTCCTGGTTGTAAACAAAATCGATGCGATGCATCCAGATGATTTACTTCCAATCATTGAAAAATACCAACAGCTTTACCCTTTTGCGGCGGTCGTTCCGATTTCTGCGCTTGAAGGAAATAATGTTGATACACTGCTTGGACAAATCAAGGAACATCTGCCAGAGGGTCCCCAGTTTTATCCAGCTGACCAAGTGACCGACCACCCGGAACGTTTTATCATTTCCGAATTGGTCCGCGAGAAGGTACTGCACCTGACACGTGAAGAAATTCCGCATTCAGTGGCTGTTGTCATCGATTCAATAAAAAAAATGGACAACAGTGACACCATTAATGTCATGGCGACGATCGTTGTCGAACGTGATTCACAAAAAGGGATTGTCATCGGAAAGCAAGGGAAAATGCTTAAAGAAGTCGGTAGCCGTGCCAGAGTGGATATCGAAAACTTATTGGGCTCGAAAGTTTTCTTGGAACTATGGGTGAAGGTACAGAAGGATTGGCGGAACAAAGCAAGCCAGCTTCGCGATTATGGCTTCAATGAGAGCGAGTATTAATTAACAAAATTTACGCGTCATGAAAGTTCGGAAAACGGTCAAGCTAACTATATGGTCGGATATTCATATTGCTAGTTAAAAATGAAAGGTGGGCTTTATATGTTGGATTTTACCTGGGAGTTATTTTCTGAAACAGGTAATGTGGACACCTATTTGCTGTTTAAGGAGATAGAAGTCGAGAGACAGGAAAGACACTTGGTATTGAATGATGAGCTAGCAGAAATTGATTTTCCTGTTTCATAGGTTAGCCTTGGCGAGCATGGGTGGTGTCTTGGTATGCTCCAAAAATGTGAAGGCATTGTCATAAGGCGAACTGCATATGGAGAAAATAACAAAATCATTACTATATATACCCGTGAGTTAGGAAAAATTGGCGTGATGGCTAGAGGAGCCAGTAAACCTAACAGCAGGCTTTCTGCCGTCACACAGCTTTTTTGCTCCGGGTATTTTCTTGTAACCACATCAACCGGACTAGGTAGTCTTCAGCAAGGCGAAATGGTCGATTCACTCCGTTTCATAAGGGAGGATCTTTTTGCCACTGCTTATGCTTCATATATTGTTGAATTGCTTGATAAAAGCGTCGAGGATAAGAAACCGAATCCATATTTGTATGAATTGCTTTCGCAAACATTGCATTACATAAACGAGGAATATGACGCAGAGGTTTTGAAATTCATTTTTGAAATGAAGATGCTGCCCGTCAATGGGATTAACCCAGTGCTGAATAAGTGTGCTGTATGTGGTGAAACGGAAGGGGAATTCTCCTTCTCGCTTCGGGAAGCGGGCTTTATCTGTCATCGCTGTCTGGGGAAAGACCCTTATCATTATAAAATTTCACCTGCAGCCGTCAAATTGCTTCGAATCTTTTATTATTTCGATTTATCAAGGCTCGGAAACATTTCCGTTAAGCCTGAAACGAAAAAAGAACTTCGGAAGATCATCGATGCATATTATGAGGAATATTCCGGTCTGCATTTGAAATCAAAAAAGTTCCTGAAACAGATTGATACGATGAAAGATATGTTTTAGGATCTGACCTATTGACATTCCATGCTAGTTTGTATAAAATTCTAAACATCAAAATAAGAAGATTGCGTTGATGGAAAAGAGTATCTGTCATTCTCCATAAAAAGCGAACCCGGGACGGTGGAAGCCGGGATATGGATTTACAGGGAAGGGCGTTTCCGGAGCATGTAGCTTTGAAAAGAGGCCGTTTTATAAACGGCAATTAGGGTGGAACCGCGGGTATACTCTCGTCCCTATGCATTTCGCATAGGGACGGGAGTTTTTTGTTTGCCAAAATGTAATGGGTTCCGATCCTTAATTTTAAAAAGAGCCGTTTTAAATAACCTGGAGGTGTACGATGAATATTCAAAATATGATTTTAACGTTACAAAAGCATTGGTCTGAACAAGGCTGCATATTGATGAATGCTTATGATGTAGAGAAAGGGGCAGGAACGATGAGCCCATACACGTTCCTGAGAGCCATTGGACCGGAGCCTTGGAGCGTTGCTTACGTAGAGCCTTCCCGCCGTCCTGCTGACGGCCGTTATGGCGAGAACCCTAATCGACTGTATCAGCATCATCAGTTCCAAGTGATCATGAAGCCGTCACCTGACAATATCCAAGAGTTATATTTGGATTCATTGCGTGCTTTAGGGATAAATCCGCTTGAGCATGATATTCGCTTTGTGGAGGACAACTGGGAAAATCCATCACTAGGGTGTGCTGGTCTAGGTTGGGAAGTGTGGCTTGATGGAATGGAAATCACTCAATTTACATATTTCCAACAAGTGGGCGGCCTTGAGTGTAAGCCGGTTTCCGTGGAAATTACGTACGGGATCGAACGTCTCGCCTCTTACATTCAAGATAAGGAAAACGTATTTGACCTAGAATGGACAGATGGATTCACAGTTCGGGATATATTTGGTCAGCCGGAATACGAACATTCGAAATATACGTTCGAAACCTCCGACCTTGATATGCTGTTTAAGCTTTTCACGATGTATGAAAAGGAAGCGCATCGCCAAATGGAAGAAGGACTTGTACATCCTGCATATGACTATGTTTTGAAATGTTCACATACATTTAACCTTTTGGATGCCAAAGGTGCCATCTCGGTGACGGAAAGAACGGGTTATATTGCCCGGTGCCGTAACTTAGCGCGTAAGGTTGCCAAAACCTTCTATGAAGAGCGGGAAAAATTAGGCTTCCCGATCCTGAAAGTGAAAGGGGAGAATACAAATGAGCAAGCGTGATTTGTTATTGGAGATTGGATTGGAAGAGCTGCCTGCCCGTTTTGTGACAGCATCAATGAAACAGTTGTCAGATAAAGTACAGCAATGGCTAACGGAAAAAGCGATTGAATTCGGAACGGTTGAAGCTTATTCCACACCAAGACGTTTAGCCATATTGGTGAAAGACGTGGAAGAATCCCAAAAGGATATAGAAGAAGAAGCAAAAGGTCCGGCCAAGAAAATCGCTTTGGACAGTGAAGGCAACTGGTCTAAAGCCGCATTGGGATTCGTCAGGGGTCAAGGCATGACTTCAGAGGACATTTATTTTAAAGAACTCAAGGGTGTGGAATATGCCCATGTGAATAAATTCATAAAAGGAAAGCAGACTGCTCAGCTTTTATCTGAGCTGCAGGAAATCATCAGCGGAATGACGTTCCCGAAAAACATGCGCTGGGCCAATCAGGAGCTCCGCTTCGTCCGTCCGATTAAATGGCTGATTGCCTTATTTGGCAATGACATAGTTCCATTTAGCATTGCTGACGTGGAAACGGGCCGTGAAACGAAAGGACACCGTTTCTTGGGCGATAGCGCAATCATCGAGCAGCCGGAACGGTATGAAGATACACTAAAAGAACAATTTGTAATGGCGGATCCAGATAAACGCCGACAAGTTATATTGGATCAGATTAAAGAGCTTGAGCAGGAGAAAGGCTGGATCATCCCGGTCGATGAAGATCTGCTTGAAGAAGTCAATAATTTGGTAGAGTATCCAACGGTGTTATTTGGCCATTTTGAAGAAGAATTCCTTGAGCTTCCTGCTGAGGTACTTATCACATCAATGAAGGAACACCAACGTTATTTCCCTGTTAAAGATAAGGACGGGAAACTGCTTGCTTACTTTGTAACCGTGCGTAACGGGGATGACCGCCATTTGGATAAGGTTTCTAAAGGTAATGAAAAAGTATTGCGTGCCCGCTTATCGGATGCAGCATTCTTCTATCAAGAAGATCAGAAAAAAGAGATTTCGGATGCTTTGAAAAAGCTTGACAGCATCGTTTATCATGAAGAAATTGGTACATTAGCCGAGAAAACTGCCCGGGTAACTGCAGTGACCGGTGCCCTTGCGGATGCTTTGGATTTAAAAGCGGAAAAAGAAATGGCGCTTCGTACAGCGGCAATTGCCAAGTTCGATTTGGTGAGTCATATGGTTTATGAATTCCCTGAATTGCAAGGGTATATGGGTGAAAAATATGCTCTCTTAAAAGGGGAAGCCAAAGAAGTGGCCGCGGCTATCAATGAACATTATATGCCAAGACATGCAGATGACAATGTACCGCCTTCAGTCATTGGAGCAGTTGTGAGTTTAGCTGAAAAGATTGATACTTTGTCTTCATTCTTCGCTATTGGTGTCATTCCGACAGGTTCCCAGGATCCTTACGCATTAAGAAGGCAGGCGAGCGGGGTCGTCCAAATCCTAGCTGAGAAGAAATGGAATATTTCTTTAGAGGAGCTTATTGTATTAGGCCTTAAAGGACTGGAATCAAAAGGCATCTTAAAACGTGATCTTGAAGAAGTTAAAGCGGATATGTTCACATTCTTTAAAGCCCGTGTCAAACACCTGCTTCAAGAACAGCAAATCCGTTACGATTTGATTGATGCAGTTCTGTTCAATGAGATCGGCTATATCCACTCTATCGTGGAACGTGCACATGTCTTGAATGCGAAAAAAGACGAAGCTGGCTTTAAAGAAAGCCTGGAAGCTTTAAGTCGGGTCATGAACATTGCCGTGAAATGTGACAATAAGGTGACAGTCGACCCTAGTGCCTTTGAAAATGATCAAGAAAATGCGTTATATGTAAAATATCAAAAAGTGGCAATGCGTTATATGGAATCCAAAGATGAGAATGAGCGGTTTGAACAGCTTGTTTCGCTTCAAATGGAAATAGAGTCATATTTCGAGAATACAATGGTCATGGCAGAGGATGAAGCAATCCGTAATAACCGTTTATCCTTAATGAAGGAAATCAGTGATTTGGTTGCAGGTTTTGCTGCTATGAATAAGATTATCCTTACATGATCGAAAGGATGTATGGAAATCGGAAACACTTTAAATAAGGGTTTCCGATTTCTTAAAAAGATAAATGGTCAATAAATAGGACAAAAATGCCCTAATTAAATAATTTAGTATATAATTATTAAATGAATAACTTTTGTTACTTTACTCTGCGAAAGCAGTGGGGTGGTGATTATAATCCAATTGAATAAGCGTCAGGAACAAATTTTACAAATCGTAAAAGAAAACGGACCGATTACTGGAGAACATATTGCGGATAGATTGAACCTTACCAGGGCGACACTTCGTCCAGATCTAGCGATTTTAACGATGGCGGGTTTTCTTGATGCCAGGCCCCGAGTGGGGTATTTCTATACAGGCAGGTCAGGGACACAGCTTTTGACAGATAGCCTCAACCATCTTTATGTACGAGACTACCAATCGATACCTGTCGTTGTTGACGAGGGCATTTCCGTATATGATGCAATAGTCATGATGTTTTTAGAAGATGTCGGAACAATGTTCGTCGTCGATAAGCATGCATTGCTTGTTGGTGTTTTATCAAGGAAAGACTTGTTGCGTGCTAGTATTGGGAAACAAGAGCTTAACTCCATTCCAGTCAATATCATCATGACTAGGATGCCCAATATTACAATGTGTTCAAAAGAAGACCTTTTGATTGATGTTGCCAAAAAATTGATTGATAAACAAATCGACTCATTACCGGTCGTCAAAGACACAGAAAAAGGCTATGAAGTAATTGGAAGGATTACAAAAACCAATATTACGAAAGCATTCGTAGCTTTGGCTGATGAAGGCTATTAGGGGGCTTGCAAAAGGAATGACGGAGAATATGAACGGTTCTATTATATATGTTGTATCGGATTCAGTAGGGGAAACAGCGGAATTGGTTACAAAAGCCGCTGCAAGCCAGTTCTCGGGATCTGCTTTTTCCATAAAGAGGATTCCGTATATTGAAGATGAACAAAATGTGGATGAAGTGATATCACTGGCTAAGTTGGATGGGGCGATCATTGCTTATACTCTTGTCAAGCCAGCCATTAGAGCGTATATGAAAGCACAGGTCGAGAAAGAAAACCTGTCTGCTTATGACATTTTAGGGCCGCTCATGGACATCCTTCAGGAAAGGGCGCCAAAAGGGCCGCTTAATGAACCTGGTCTGGTGAGAAAGCTGGATGATGACTATTTCAAGCGTGTGGAAGCCATTGAATTTGCTGTAAAATATGATGATGGACGTGACCCTCGGGGCATTTTACGTGCAGATATCGTCCTTGTGGGTGTTTCACGCACTTCCAAAACGCCATTATCACAGTATTTAGCCCACAAACGCTATAAAGTGGCGAACGTACCTTTAGTGCCTGAAGTGGAACCTCCAGAAGAGCTGTTCCTGGTACCTCCTGAAAAATGCATTGGTTTAAAGATCAGTCCGGAAAAGCTGAACCATATTCGTAAAGAACGATTAAAGTCACTTGGGCTCAATGATCATGCCATTTACGCAAATGTGGAGCGCATAAAAGAAGAATTGACATACTTTGATACAATCATATCAAGGTTGAACTGTCCTATCATTGATGTAACCAATAAAGCTGTTGAAGAAACAGCCAATTTGATAATCAATATCCTTCAAAACAAAAACCGTTGATCCTTATAATTAAGGCAAATCAAAATGTGAGCTAGACACTCTATGTGTCAGCTCACATTTTAATGCCAAGGCCAAATAAGGGAATAATAAGAATAAGTTCAAAATAATTACATAAAATACCTCTTGGTTTCCAAGTGTGAATCCGTTGATTTGCATGAAAAAACATTCGGAATTTAAATGTTGGCATCTTCTAATCAAATAGACTATAATAAAAAATTGTGAGAAAAAAGTAATCTTAAGGTTTAGACTTAATTAATAAGGAATAAACTAAAGGTTAATGAGATGTCAAGGTTTTTATCATAAAAATAATTCGACATGTTCCGTATAATTCAGGAAGGGCTGGTCTTTTTCAAGGCAAAAGAGGTGCTTTCACTTAAATAAGCAGGTATTCTTTGAAGAATGATGTTTGCCCATTTTAGAGGGAACCCTCTGAATCAATGCTGAAAAATCACCATATTCACCATATCTTCATAAAGTTTAGGGGAGAAAAAGGATTATGCAGAAAGATGTAGAATTAGAAGGTATGAATAATAAACCTACGATACACGTCGATGCCGATGCATGCCCGGTGAAAGACGAAATCCTTCATTGTGCAAGTTTGCACGATGTTGAAGTCTGTTTTGTTGCATCATATAAAAATATGATGAATAACCCTGAAGGTAAATGGGTTTATGTCGATGCAGACAAAGAAGCCGCAGATCTTTATATAGTAAACTCAGTAAAAAAGGGTGATATTGTCGTTACTGCAGATATTGGTTTGGCTGGAACCCTGCTTCCTAAAAGCGTTTATGTCCTTTCACCAAGGGGAAAAGAATACACAGACGAGAATATCTTCATGCTCTTGGATATGCGTTATCAGTCGGCGAAACTCCGCAGGCAGGGTAAGCATACGAAAGGGCCGAAAGCATTCACTAAGGAAGATCGTGCATGTTTTACAAATAAACTTATGAAAACATTGTCGAACTTTGCAGGGAATTAGGAAACAATATCGAATTAGAAACTATCACCAATATTGCAAGGTGGAAAAATGATAAATGGCCGTATAGAAGATGAGAAAATTAATCAAATTCGTGAAGCTGTTGACATTGTTGATTTAATTGGGGAGTATGTCCAGCTGAAGAAGCAGGGGCGCAATTACTTTGGCCTATGTCCTTTTCATGGTGAAAACTCGCCCTCGTTTTCCGTTTCAACGGAAAAACAAATCTTTCACTGTTTTGGTTGCGGGGCAGGCGGAAATATTTTTACCTTCTTGATGGATATAGAAGGCTACAGCTTTGTGGAATCTGCAAAAGTTTTAGCTGAAAAAGGAAATGTTCCTTTGGATGTTGAAATCAATAAGGACTCCAAGCGATCTAACATGCCGGCAGGCTCTCAGCAAATGGTTGAAGCCCATGACCTGCTGAGGAAGTTTTATCATCATCTCCTCGTTAATACGAAAGAGGGGCAGGATGCTCTCGAATATTTACTTAAACGCGGGTTTACTGAAGAGACGATAGAAAAGTTCCAAATTGGCTACTCTTTGGATTCATGGGACTTCGTGTCCAAGTTCCTTTTAAAACGCGGGTTTCCAGCGGAATACATGGAGCAGGCAGGGCTTATTATTTACAGGGAAAAAGACGAGTCATATTTTGACCGTTTCAGAAATAGAGTCATGTTTCCAATTATGGATCATCAAGGAAATACGATTGCGTTTTCAGGAAGAGCGATGGGGGACGATGAGCCCAAATATTTGAATAGTCCTGAAACGCCAATCTTTAATAAAAGTAAAACTTTATATAATTTCCATCATGCAAGACCACACATACGAAAGAAAGAACAAGCAGTCATTTTTGAAGGCTTTGCCGATTGCATTTCAGCAGTTGGCGCAGGTGTGGAGAATGCGGTCGCTACAATGGGTACTGCCCTGACGGACCAGCATATCCAGCTTTTAAAAAGAAATACTGACAAGATACTTATTTGCTACGATTCGGACTCTGCGGGATTGAACGCTGCCAATCGTGCAGTTAATATGCTACAGGACCATGAGTTTTCCGTGAAAGTCGCTCTCATGCCTGATAACTTGGACCCCGATGACTACATAAAGGAATTCGGTGAAAAAAGCTTTGTTTCTGAAGTAATAGGGGCCAGTTTAACCTACATGGCATTCAAAATGCATTATTTGCGTCGAGGGAAAAATGTAAATAATGAAGGAGATCGAATTCAATATATCGAAGAAGTCCTTAAAGAAATTTCGCGATTGCCCAATGCAGTGGAGAGGGATCATTATCTCCGACAGCTATCCTCTGAATTTTCCCTTTCATTGGATGCGCTGGAACAGCAGCAGCGTCAGGTGTTCTTTACGGAACGCAAGAAGGGGACACTGCCGCAGCCAGCAGCTCCAAAGAAAATGGCCCTGCAATATGAGCATAAGTTAAAGCCTGCTCACCATAATGCTGAAACGATGTTGATTGCCCATATGCTAAAAAGCAGGGATATGACTTTCAAAATTCAGCAGTTGCTTGGGCAAACGGTCTTTCATGTAGATGAACATCAGGCAATCATCACCTATTTATATGCGTTCTATGAAGATGGACACGAACCGGATACAAGCTTTTTCCTTACTTATTTACCGGATCCAAACTTGAGAAGGATCGTTTCGGAAATAGAAATGATGTCAGTGAATGAGGAAGTTACAGATAAAGAACTGACCGATTGTATAAATCAAGTGTTGAAATATGAAAAGTTGTTAAAGATAAAAGAAAAACAAGTTGAAGAAAAAGATGCAGTTAGACGAAGTGATTATGTCACTGCTGCACAAATTGCCATGGAAATCATTAAATTGCGTAAAATGTTGTAGTCGTTTAGGTGTAAGTCCTGGAAGGAGGGGAACTAATGGCTGAAAAACCAGCACGTTCCAAACAAGTTGATAATGAATTTAGCCTTGAACAGGTGAAAGAAAAATTACTAGAGCTAGGTAAAAAACGGGGCTCTTTGACTTTAGAAAAAATTGCTGAAATGATTGGCGGTTTTGAGTTGGATTCCGATCAAATGGATGAGTTCTATGAGGTGTTAGCAGAAAACGGCGTCGAAATACTCACTGATGGTGAGGAAGACGAAGATGAAGACGATCCAGATGAGAAGAAACTTGCAAAAGAAGAAGAGTTTGACTTAAATGATTTAAGTGTTCCTCCTGGTGTTAAAATTAATGACCCAGTACGCATGTATTTAAAGGAAATTGGTCGGGTCGACCTTTTATCGGCAGAAGAGGAAATATCTCTGGCGACGAGAATTGAAGATGGAGATGAAGAAGCGAAACGCCGTTTGGCAGAAGCTAACCTTCGTCTTGTTGTCAGTATCGCCAAACGCTATGTCGGACGCGGAATGCTTTTCCTTGATTTGATTCAGGAAGGTAATATGGGACTTATCAAAGCAGTGGAAAAATTTGATTACCGCAAGGGATTCAAATTCAGTACGTATGCAACATGGTGGATTCGCCAAGCGATAACCCGTGCGATTGCCGACCAAGCAAGAACGATCCGGATACCGGTGCATATGGTGGAAACCATCAATAAATTGATCCGTGTCCAAAGACAGCTTCTTCAGGATTTAGGACGTGAACCTTCTCCGGAAGAAATTGCGGAGGATATGGACTTAACTCCTGAAAAAGTTCGTGAAATCTTGAAAATAGCTCAGGAGCCTGTTTCATTGGAAACGCCAATAGGTGAAGAAGACGATTCACATTTAGGTGATTTCATTGAAGATCAGGATGCGACTTCCCCATCGGAACATGCAGCATATGAACTTTTGAAAGAACAGCTTGAAGACGTATTGGATACTCTTACTGACCGTGAAGAGAACGTCTTGAGACTCCGCTTTGGACTTGATGATGGCCGCACCCGCACACTTGAAGAGGTAGGTAAAGTGTTTGGGGTCACCCGCGAGCGTATCCGTCAAATCGAAGCGAAGGCGCTACGTAAACTGAGACATCCAAGCCGCAGCAAACGCTTGAAAGATTTCCTGGAGTAGAATATATATGCCTTACAGAGCCCTCTTTGAATGCCCAGCGTTCGGGAGCGGCTCTTTTTTTCAATTTTGATGTAAAAATATCCTTGTAAGAACAATGTTTATCCATTTTTCCGCATAATGGAAATAAAAATTTACAACAGAAACCATTTTACATAACTAAAAAGCTAGCCGTTAAAAAGAAATGATCACCATGAGGATGTGAAATTCATGGATGAGATGAGAAAGAAAATCATCATTCAAGAAATAAACTCCTGGAAGGAAAGTCGTATGCTTCTGGAGCAATATTGTAATTACCTGCTTGCGTTATACTGTCAAGGCGAACTGCCGCCATCTAAATCGAATAAAACCGAGAGCAAAAAAAAACGACCTCTTTTCCGGGGTGTTGCTTGGGGCTCTTTTTGCATTTATTGTATTTTTGAATTATTTTACTGAAATACCCATAAGAATGCAAATGCTTATGACAACAATTTCAATACTTGTCTTTTGGCTGGCGGTTCCCCGCTTTAACGGCAGGAAAACCATTTTTCAAATGTCGTTGATGGGAATGGCGCTATCATTGCTTTTATTAACTGTCAGTTTTGCGGAATTCATGGCACCCGGCAAAGTGGGTATCCTTTATATTTTCTTGTTCATTAATTGCGGACTCTGGATTTTAATAGGCAATAAACTGAAGCTGCTCCATTTTTCCATTGCGGGGGGCCTGGGAGCACTGGTCACTCTTTACTTTTTATTAATATAACCAGCGGTTTTAAATAATGAATTTAGGGTATTATGAACGTATGTAAGAAAAAGTAAATTGTTTGGAAATATACATAAGTTTTTGACAATTTTAAGAAATTATATAATATCTTCTATTTTTGGGCTTTTACTTGAAACCCTTTTCAAGTAAAATAATATATAGCTGTTTGTATATAATATTAATTATGGTAAGTTTAGGTTCTACATAGGGGAGGAAATACTATGAATCGCAATCCAGTAATGCCTTTTATTATTATCATGGTTTTTGGTATTGGACTTATGTTTTTACTTTCGTTTAAAGGTTTGGGTGATGCCAAAGATCTTGCTAAGGAAAAAGAGGGCGGCGAAAAGACAGAAGAAACAGAAAATGCCTCAGCATCACCTGAGGACATTTATAAGCAAAACTGTATCTCTTGTCATGGTAACGCCTATCAGGGCGGTGTCGGGCCTGCTCTAAAAGGAGTTGGCGATCGTCTGTCGGTGGACGAGGTTAAAAACGTGATCACTAATGGACGAGGTGCAATGCCATCAGGTTTAGTCGAAGAACAGAACATTGACGCCATGGCCGAATATATTCATGGACTGAAATAAGTCATGAAACTGACTCAAGAAATCGTTGGAAAGCGAACTCTTTGAGTCAGTTTTTCATTTTTCGGAAAAGGAAGATTCCAGATGGAAGGTTTCTTTTGCCCTGATAGAAAGGGCCCTATTTCTCCTGTCTGTAATTTTTCGATTGAACTTGGTATAATCGAATGGGAAACTAATTATAGTAAGACATTATTTGAATTAAGAGAGTTGATAAATATGAATCATGAAAAACTATCGATGAGATTAGAACGTGTTGCCATACATATACCAAAAGGAAGCATCCTTGCAGATATAGGTTCAGACCATGCTTACTTGCCGTGCTATGCGGTGACTAACGGCTTGTGTGACAGCGCTATAGCAGGTGAGGTTGTAGAAGGTCCCTATCAGTCAGCACGCAAGCAAGTGGCAATGACGGGGCTTGGGGACAAGATAGAGGTCCGTAAAGGAGACGGTCTTGAAGTATTGAATCCTGATGAAGCGACATGCATTACGATTGCAGGCATGGGTGGGACTTTAATATCAAGTATATTGGAAAGCGGAAAAGGGAAACTCGGCAAGGCAGAAAGGCTTATCCTTCAGCCTAATGTCGGTGCAGCGAATGTTCGCAGCTGGCTAATCGAAAACGGCTGGGAACTTAGTGGAGAGGAAATCCTTGAGGAAGATGGGAAAATATACGAAATCTTAATTGCCAAAAAAGGAGACCCGCTCAACCCTTATGGGGTAAACAAGCAAGCCGGCCTCACTTTCGGTCCATACTTAAGAGAGCAATTCAGTGACATTTTCATAAAAAAATGGCAGCTTGAGAAAAAACATTTGGAAAGAATCATCGAACAATTGGATGAAAGCGGAAGAAGCGGACTGGAAACGAAGCGCAATGAATTAAAATCTCAAATTTCAGTAATTGAGGAGGTGCTTAAAGGGTGAAGACAGTGAATGGCCACGAAATCATTGAAACGTTTGAACAATTCTCCCCAAAGCATTATGCAATGGAGGGAGATCCAATCGGGCTGCATGTCGGTCAGCTCAATAAGCCGGTTACTAAAGTGCTGATTGCCCTTGATGTGCTGGAAGAGGTTGTAGACGAAGCGATAGAACATGGCGTGGAATTGATCATCGCCCACCATCCGCTTATTTACCGACCATTGAAAAGGATCGATACAAACGCGGCTGGAGGCCGGATCATCGAAAAGCTGATCAAACATGATATCGCTGTTTATGCTGCACATACCAATTTGGATGTTGCTAAGGGCGGAGTGAATGATTTACTTGCCGAAGCGCTACAATTGCAGGACACAGAGGTATTGATTCCAACTTACGAGATAGCTCTAAAGAAATTGGTCGTATATGTTCCAAAGACCGACGAACAAAAGGTGAGGGAAGCCCTAGGTAAGGCAGGGGCCGGAGCGATCGGGAACTACAGCAATTGTTCGTTTTCGGGGGAAGGTACCGGACGCTTCTTGCCAGGTGAAGGCAGTGAACCGGTAATTGGCTCTAAAGGAAAGCTTGAAGAAGTAGCTGAAATGCGGGTTGAAACGATATATCCGGAAAATATCGAGAAGAAAGTGCTAGCTGCGATGATTAAAGCCCATCCATATGAAGAAGTTGCTCACGATATATATAAACTGGAGAATAAAGGGGAATCTCTTGGCTTAGGAAAGATTGGTAAACTTACTGAAGAAATGACACTTGAACAATTTTCCGAACATGTGAAGCGGACTCTCGATGTTGAAAAGTTGCGTGTCGTTGGAGATTTGCAAAGTCCGATAAAAAAAGTGGCCGTTTTGGGCGGAGACGGCAATAAATACTTTACGACAGCGAAATTCAAGGGAGCTGATGTTTACGTTACAGGTGATATGTATTACCATACAGCCCATGACGCGATGATGATTGGATTGAATATCGTGGATCCGGGCCACAATGTTGAAAAGGTGATGAAAAAAGGTGTAGCACGAATCCTTGAAAAAATGTGCCGCGAAAAGAACTACAATGTGGAATTCATTCCATCCCGGCTGAATACCGACCCTTTCCGCTTTATTTAACTAACACGAAAAAGGCAGCCTTAGTGGCTGCCTTTGTTTTTGTGCAATCATTTCTTCACTTTAATCTTAGGTAAAATCTTATGCAATGGCGTTTTCTTTTCGGTATTCCAAGTCGATTCATCATTTGCTTCGTATTGATCTAGAAAAGCGATAACTTCCTTCGTGATCGGAGTTGGTGTAGAAGCTCCCGAAGTGACGGCAACCGTTTCTGCATCCTTTAACCATTCAAGGTTCAACTCGGAAATGTCAGCGATTCGATAAGCTCTCGTGCCGGCAATCTCTTGGGATACTTGTGCAAGACGGTTTGAATTATTACTCTTGGGATCTCCGACAACGATTAAAACATCAGCTTCGCCAGCTTGCTCGGCAACCGCTTCTTGGCGAACCTGTGTCGCTAAACAAATTTCTTTATGGACTTCGGCATGCGGGAACTTTTCCTTGACCTTATCCATGATATCCAAAACATCCCATTGGCTCATCGTTGTTTGATTGGTGACAATGATCTTATCACTATTCAAAGTCAAGGCTTCCACATCTTCATCTTTTTGAACCAGGTGAACGACATCAGGAGCAACTCCGACAGCACCTTCTGGTTCCGGATGGCCTTTTTTGCCTATATAAATGATTTGATAGCCTTCCGCTTGTTTTTCCCGAATTAAGTCATGTGTTGCGGTAACATCGGGACATGTTGCATCGAGCGTCACAAGACCTTTTTTCTCAGCGATCTTCCTAATCTCAGGTGAAACGCCGTGAGCAGTAAAGATGACGGTTCCGCTGTCCACCTGTTCGATGATATCGTTGCGGTTGCTTCCGTCCAACGTGATGATGCCTTCTTCTTCGAACGCATCCGTCACATGTTTGTTATGCACGATCATTCCTAAAATGTAAATGGGACGTGGCAAGGTTTTATCTAAAGCCGCATTACGGGCGATGACCATGGCATCGACAACGCCATAACAATAGCCGCGCGGGGAAATTTTAATCACTTTCATCTATGTGTCCTCCTTCAAGGCAAGAAACTCCCACTTTTTATACCTTTCTATTATATAAGACCATAGATGATATTACAAAACATCATATTTACTTAAAATCAGTTATTGGAAAATTTTTGCAGATATTATATATAAAGCTTGGGACCGGATGATCTTTCCCTTTTCGTTTCGGTACGAACTTGGGTGATGGGGCTAGCTTCTTTAGCTTTATCTTTTTTCTTGGAATCCGTTTTTACCTCACTGTTTTTTTGTTCCTCAACCTTTGGCCCGCTTTCAACGGAAGCTCCCTCATCCTCGGTCTCACCGGCTGATGATATGCTCCTGAAAACTTTCCACATGGAAGGCAGATTTTTAATCACTGGCCCGTATTGTTCCACCATAGGCGTGAATTGTTCCGCCGCCTGCAACACTTTTTGCGTGTTGGAAAGCATATTATTAAGCGAATCGGGGTTTTTTAATGTTTCCAAAATACCGCCTCCGCTGCTTCTTGAAGAACTTTTGTTAGTGGAAGCGGCTGGCGCAAACAAATTGGGAGAAGCTCCTTTTTGTTTCGACTTACCGAATATTTTTGACAATAGCCCTTCTTTCTTTGCTGGCGGCATTTCCTGCCGCTGCGGTTGGGTGAAAGGGCCTCGGAAACCTTGAGGTCCCTGTGGCATCTGCGGTCTGTTTTGGACCATCGGCCGCTGCATCTGCTGATAAGGATGGGGAATTTGCCTTGACTGTCCGAATGGAGCAGGGTGCTGCTGCATCCTTCGACCATTGGATGGCTGAAAACCGGGTCCGGGTTGACGATTTCTATTTGGGAACATAGGTTTCACCTCCTCAGTTTTTATATGCGGTGTAATCTTCTATATAAATTATGCAACTCGGCAAAAAAGGTTTGAGGAAAGAGTGACTGGGCAGTTGTGAAGTAACCGGAAAGAAGGTAAGATGGTAACGGTAGTCTTTTAGCTCCATGTCTGCGGGGGATACGCTATGACCAGGACAGGGGCTTTTCGTTTGCAAGAGTCCAATTTAAGAGAACTAACCTCAGCGCATGCGCTTTTGTGATTTAATTAAATGGGTCACAGGGAAAAAAGTAGATGGCCTGACCTATGGGACAATCCCTATTTTCTTCACGAGCAACCCAGGCGCTTGCGCTTTTTGTGTAATCCAGCTTCAGCGCCTAGCTCGATGTGAAAAAGAGGATAGTCCTCACAAGGCAAAAAGCGCCTTATGGGACAATCCCTATTTTCTTCACGAGCAACCCAGGCGCTTGCGCTTTTTGTGTAAAATTTATTATAATAACAGGACATGTCTAATGACTGACAGGATAAAGGAGTTTTTTGATGAAACAAAATCAATTTGAACGATTTAATTTGAAAAGCTACATTCTAGATGCGGTTCGTACTTTAGGGTTCGATAAGCCGACGGAAATTCAAGAGCGCGTGCTTCCGTCGCTTTTAAAGGGAAGTAGCTTAATTGGCCAGTCGCAGACAGGTACAGGAAAGACACATTCCTATTTGCTGCCAATCATGAACAGGCTTGATGCTGGTAAAAATGAGGTTCAAGCGATTATTTCCGCACCAACCCGTGAGTTAGCGAACCAAATCTACAAAGAAGCTTTGAAAATTGCTGACCATTTCCCTGAGGATGAGCAGATTCAAGTCCGTTGTTACATCGGTGGCACTGATAAACAGCGAATGATAGATAAATTGAAGACACAGCCACAATTGGTAATTGGTACGCCGGGCCGGATCAAGGACTTGGTTGAAGCTCAGGCATTACAGGTGTATACAGCTAAAATGCTTGTAGTCGATGAAGCGGACCTTATGCTTGACATGGGATTCCTTGAAGATGTCGATTTATTTGCATCACGTATGGCTGAAAAAATTCAAATGCTTGTTTTCTCGGCAACTATACCAGAAAAATTAAAGCCATTCTTGAATAAATATATGGAGAATCCGAAATATGTTCAAGTGAACCCTAAACAGGCGACTGCTGCAAAAATTGAACATGTCTTAATTCCGCTCCGCCATCGTAACAGAGAGCAGTTACTGCATGATATCATTGTTCGTTATAATCCGTATTTGGCGATTATTTTCACAAACACCAAAAAAATGGCGGATCATGTGGCTAATTCCTTGATTGAAAAAGGGTTGAATGTCGGTCGTATTCACGGAGATTTAACACCTCGTGAGCGTAAAAAAATGATGAAGCAAATCAATGATTTGGAATATCAATTCATCGTTGCGACAGATCTGGCTTCCCGTGGAATCGATATTGAAGGTGTAAGTCATATCATTAACTATGAATTGCCTTCAGATTTGGATTTTTATATCCATAGGACGGGTAGGACGGCTCGTGCAGGATATTCAGGCATTGCCACTACCATTTACGATACTTCTGATGAAGATTCATTGAACCGCCTTGAAAAAATGGGCATTCAGTTCCGTGATGCCGATATCCAAAACGGTGATTGGGTTGATATCGACGAACGTAATAAACGGAAAAACCGTAAAAAACAAAAATCTGATATTGATGTTAAAGCGAGCAGGCACGTCAAGAAGCCAGCTAAAGTCAAGCCAGGATACAAGAAGAAAATTCAACGTGATGTGGAAAACTTTAAAAAACGCGAACGTCGTATACAGAGAAAGAAATAAGGGAGAAATCAGATGCTGAAGATTGGATCGCATGTTTCAATGAGCGGGAAAGGCATGCTTCTTGCTGCGAGTCAAGAAGCGGCTTCGTATGGCTCCAACACATTCATGATCTATACAGGGGCCCCTCAAAACACAAGACGTAAAAAAATCGAGGATTTAAATATCGAAGCCGGAAGACTGCATATGGAGGAGAATGGAATCAGCGATATCGTAGTCCATGCTCCGTATATCATTAATATAGGAAATACCACGAATCCAGCCACATATGAGCTTGGAGTCAACTTTTTACGCAGCGAAATCGATCGGACCGAAGCGATTGGCGCAAGGCAAATCGTACTTCATCCAGGTGCGCATGTTGGTGCAGGCAGTGAACTGGGAATCAAGAGAATCATCGAAGGCTTGAATGAAGTGCTGACTGCCGACGATAAAGTTCAGATTGCCCTTGAAACGATGGCGGGTAAAGGTTCTGAATGTGGCAGGTCTTTCGAGGAGCTGGCGATGATCATTGATGGTGTAACCCATAATGAAAAATTATCGGTATGCTTCGATACTTGCCATACTCACGATGCCGGATATAATATCATCGAGGATTTTGATGGCGTACTGAATGAATTTGATAAATTGGTCGGTGTTGACCGTATCAAGGTCCTTCATGTAAACGATAGCAAAAACGAACGCGGCACCCGTAAGGACCGCCATGAAAACATTGGATTTGGTCATATCGGTTTTAAGGCGTTGAATGATATTGTGCATCATCCTCAATTAAGCAATGTTCCGAAAATCCTGGAAACACCTTATGTAGGGGAAGACAAAAAAGACAAAAGGGCACCTTATAAATTCGAAATTGATATGTTCAAGAATAATCAATTTGAAGAAGATGTATTGGAAAAGATCAGATTCCAACAATAATCATAATAGAAAAGGACGATTCATTGAAATAAAGATGAATCGTCCTTTCATTTTGCATTTGGAGTAAATATGCTCAAATAAAGACTGTCAGCAACAGGCTTAAGATTTTTAAAAAGTGGAAGTAAGGTTGTTGAAGAGGGATTCTATCTCCCTGGCTGTGCTTGCTCCGGCAACTTTTGTAATTTGACCAAGTACGTTCTGTCTTTGACGTATATCAAAAATGTTAATGTTTTTACCGGCTAGAAGTGCAGTGATATCCTGTGCCTGTTTTTGAGTGAGTGCAACCTTATGCTGTTTAGCAAGGGAAAGCAGTTCATCGGGGCGTATATTGTTGATTTTATGATTGACCATCATTTCAAATAATTTCAAACGATCTCCTCCTTTGTTAAAACATATGAAGGAGGAAGACGGATTTGAACATGAAAATCGTTTTGGTTACGGTAAATTGTTTCAGATGACACTTTTTGGTGATTCGGGGCGTTTCGGCACTTGTTAAGAAGACCGGATTCTTTACATCTGGACTTCTTTGATTTATACTAACGATTGTTAATCGTAATGATTCTTAAAAAATAGGTGATCTCTTTGGATAATGTAGTAAACCCCATAGTTAAATTTGAAGATATATCTTACAAATATACAAAAGATCTAGTGCTGGAACATGTTTCACTTGAAATTCCTAGAGGGGCCTTCTTAGCTATCGTCGGGCCGAATGGATCCGGTAAGTCAACGCTTTTGAAGTTGCTGCTTGGTCTGTTCAAGCTTCAAAAGGGCAAAATTGAAATATTCGGGGAAGACATACGACGCTTTAAAGATTGGCAAAAGGTCGGGTTCGTTTCCCAAAAGGCGAATTCCTTCAACTCAGGATTCCCTGCCACTGTTTTTGAAGTGGTTCAGAGCGGTTTGACCAAAAAAATTGGCTTGTTTAAGTTTGCAAGCAAAGAGGATAAGCAAAAGGTGAAGAAGGCTCTGGAATCCGTGGATATGCTTGAATATCAGAACCGTAATATCGGGGAATTGTCCGGAGGCCAACAGCAAAGGGTATTCATTGCCCGTTCACTGGTCAGCGAACCGGAATTGATGATATTGGATGAACCCACGGTTGGCGTTGATTCAAAAAACGTCCATCAATTTTATGAAATGCTTGAGATGCTGAATAAAAAATTAGGAATAACCCTGATTTTAGTAACCCATGATGTTGGTACTGTGACCGATAAAGTCACACATGTCGCCTGCTTGAATAAAAAGCTTCATTTTCATGGGGATGCCCGTGAATATAATGAATTGGATGAAGGTGAGCTCTCGTCCATTTATGGACATGGGGTCCAATTTTTAAATCATGATCATTAATATGTTTTGGAGGATAGCCCAATGATATCGGGGATATTGCAATTTGAATTTTTGCAGAACGCATTCTTGACCGGAATCATCATCGGAGCGATTGCGCCATTAGTGGGCGTTTTTGTCGTGGTAAGGCGGATGTCGATGATTTCCGATGCGCTCAGTCATGTAGCGCTTGCTGGTATAGCGTTTAGTTTATTGCTGCAGAAGAGCTTTCTATCTTTAGCAGGATTGAATCCACTTTATATTGGAATGGCGTTTTCTGTAGGTGGTTCATTATTTATTGAAAAATTAAGAGGGGTGTACAAGCATTACCAAGAGCTTGCAATCCCGATCATAATGTCCGGCGGCATGGGTCTTAGTGTCATTTTCATATCCATTGCAGATGGTTTCAATACCGATTTATATGGTTATTTATTCGGCAGTGTCAGTGCCGTCAGCCGGGCGGACCTGTATGTCATTTTGGCAGTGGGGCTAGTCGTAGCCTTGATGCTTACCTTATTGTATAAAGAATTATTTCTGTTATCTTTTGATGAAGAGCATGCCAAGGCGTCTGGAATACCTTATAAAGTGATTCATTTTATTTTTATTGTCATGGTCGCATTGGTCATTGCGGCTTCCATGAAAATCATTGGCATATTACTTGTTTCTTCGCTAATGACACTCCCGGTAGCAGCTAGTCTCCGCTTTGCGAAGGGCTTTAAGCAGATGATTGGTTATTCAATATTATTCGGTGAAGTTTCTGTCATTGGCGGATTATTCTTATCATACAACCTTGACCTCGCTCCTGGTGGAACCATTGTAATAATAGCTGTACTAATTCTCATCTTGTCAATTTTGTTTGATAAGTGGAAAAATCGATAGATGGGGTGATGTATTTTGAACGTAACTACTGCCATGCAACTTTTAAAAGATAAAGGTTTTAAGCATACAGGAAAGAGGGAAGAAATGCTTCAGCTTTTCTCTTCCAGTGATAAATATTTAACGGCCAAAGATGTATTGGAGAATATGAAACAGGATTATCCTGGTTTAAGCTTCGATACGATTTACAGGAACCTTTCCTTATTTGTCGAACTTGGCATCTTTGAAGCGACCGAGTTGGAAGGGGAAAAGCGTTTTCGTTTTACATGCGGTCATTCTTCCCACCATCACCACTTCATCTGTTTGAATTGTGGAAAAACGAAAGAAATCGAACTGTGCCCGATGCAGGAACTTCAGGAAAGCTTGAAGGACTACGATGTTTCGGGGCATAAATTTGAAATTTACGGACGCTGTCCCGCATGTAGCGTATCTTTGGAAGCATAAAAACCATTGACCTCCAGTCAATGGTTTTTTCTTGTCTCATTTTATAGTCGCCACTTTCCCTGACATCCAATTATTCACCCAGGCTGAGGCTTCTTGCCAATTGTTGACCCGAATCACCCTTTCAGGCACGGGATCTTGATTGTAGGGGGTATTAAATAAAATCACGGGTATTTTACACTCTTCCGAAATCGCTACTGCGTTATCGTGCTTGTCCTCTAAAAAGAGATCGACTTCGAATTTTTTGGCTGCAGCAATCTTATCGTGTGAACCTACAAGTTCTATATGATCATATAGGACTTGATTAGTCGTGAACCAATCCTTCGTTACATCCAATAGACGGGTGCTCCTGGCACTGATGAAATAAAGGTTGGCTTGTTCTGTCCATTTTTCCAATACATCTTTCGCACCCTCAGCCAATAATGATTCGGAATAGATGAGTGGCTCGGTCTCAATGAACCATTTAGTGAAATCCTCTTTTGGAACATTCACGAAAGGGAATAAGTCATATTCGGTAATGTCTTCATAAGCTAAATTCAGCTGAAATGCTTTATTTAAAAAGGGGACCATGGAATCAGGTCTTGTGACAGTCCCGTCTATATCGATGCCAAAACGTTTTTTCATGATGAATCTCTCCTCATTTTCAATACTTGTAATAGTGTAACATATCCCCTCATAGCTTTGGTAAAAACGCATATTTATTTCCAAGACATGAAACCATTTTCACGATGGTTCCTGCAATTTTTACATACACTATAAATGCTCCACAAACGAAAGTGAGGGATGCGCGAATGGAAAAAGATCAATACTCCAGTATTGACGATGAAATGCAATTGGCGAAAGAGGGCAATGAACCATCCGTTGTGGATGATCAGCATCATGAACGGTATTATAATGAAAATACACCTGAAGATGACAGACGATATGAGAGTCGTGGGACCATAACCAATATGGATAACCGGTATCAGGAAGAAACGTCTGCCGAGATTTCAGCACCACCTCAGCGAATCAGGTCATATAGAAATGATGAACCTGCAGAGGATAATGTTTCGGGGGATGTGGCATCAAGAGGAAAAGCGATTGGTGTCATATCATTGATCATCTCCATTTTGTCGTTATTCATGATGCCTTTCATTTTAGGGATTGTAGGTATCATTGTAGGAATAGTGGCCAGAAGCCGGGGATCGAACCTGGGTACATGGGCCATCGGCGTAGGTGCAGTCTCCATCATCGTTGCCATATTCATCCTGCCGTTCTTTTAGCATCATTAAACCCTTTGATGTCATTATGCATCAAAGGGTTTTTCAAACAAAAAAATCCCGATAATGAAAATTCGGGATTTTTTTTGTTTTATTTATTTAGTGTAGCTGCAGCAGCAGCTTCGGCTCTTTGTTTTTCATAGTACTCTTCAGCGATTTTGTCAATTTCCTTTTTCAGTTCCTCGACCATCGTCTCTTCAGGCACTTTACGTACAATTTGACCTTTTCTAAACAATAAACCTTCACCACGTGCCCCGGCAATGCCGATATCAGCCTCACGGGCTTCTCCAGGGCCGTTTACCGCACAACCAAGCACTGATACCTTGATTGGTGCTTTAACCGTCTGGATGTACTCTTCAACTTCATTGGCGATGGAAATCAAATCAATCTCGATTCGACCGCAAGTAGGGCAGGAAATTAAAGTGGCCATGTTAGAAGCAAGGCCAAATACTTTTAGAAGCTCCCTTGCCACCTTCACCTCTTCGACAGGGTCGGCACTTAAGGAAACACGCATCGTGCTCCCAATTCCTTGACTTAGGATGGCACCTAGTCCGGCAGCGCTTTTTACGGTACCGGAGAACAGTGTCCCTGATTCCGTGATCCCAAGATGTAAAGGATAATCGAATGCTTTTGAAGCTTTTTCATATGCTTCGATGGCTAAATTGACATCGGAAGCCTTCATGGAAACGATAATGTCATGAAAATCGAGGTCTTCCAGGATCTTGATATGGTGTAAAGCACTTTCCACCATTCCATCAGCAGTCGGGAAGCCATATTTCTCGATGATTTTCTTCTCGAGAGAACCAGCATTTACCCCTATGCGGATTGGGATTCCTTTAGCCTTTGCAGCTTTCACGACTGCTTCAACCTTTTCACGGCGTCCGATGTTACCAGGATTTATCCTGATTTTATCCGCTCCGCCTTCAATGGCCTTCAGAGCAAGTTTGTAATCGAAATGGATATCGACTACAAGAGGGATGTTTATCCGTTTTTTTATCTCAGAGATTGCATCAGCTGCCCTTTCATCCGGACAGGCGACACGTACGATTTGACATCCCGCTTCTTCAAGACGAAGGATTTCTGCAACCGTTGCTTCAACATCATGTGTTTTTGTCGTTGTCATGCTTTGTACGATAACTTCATTATTGCCGCCAATCGTTAAGTTTCCGACTTTAATTGGCCGCGTCTTGGTGCGATGTATGATTTCACTCAAGTGGAATTCTCTCCTTTAGGAAAAAATCAGTTTTGATTTTTAATTTGCTTCTCTGAAATATTGTATCAATGTACATACCGCTTGACAAGGAAATAGGACGCATAATCTTTTTTCAATATGCGACATTTCCTATTTCAGGATATACCTGGTGCTTGGAAATCCCCTTTAATGGTACTTGTGAAGGCGCAGATTCCTTTTGACAGTTATTTATAAATGGGAATCTTATATGTTTTGCCAATCTGCATATTTTCGGGCTTCAATCCTTCATTCAAACTTTGAAAGTCAGCGATGATCGTTTCGATTGGCTGATTGGATCCGCCTTTTTCAACGATGGATAGTAAGGTATCCCCGGGTTTCATGGTGATTTCTTTATAAGCGGCAGATGGTGCGGATGCAGACTGGCTGGCCGGCACGGCCGGTTCGCCTGTAGAGGCCGGTGGATGGGAAGCCGGCAGGGTACCCGTAGTCAAATCAAAATAAATAATAAATAAAGTGAAACAGAATGAGATAAAAAGCAGTAGCCGTTTCAATTTTCCATCCTCCCAAGCTTGTCTTTAATTCATCATACTTGGAGGGGACAAAAAATATGCCTAAAAATGGGCAATTTTTCAAATGGAATGTGAGAGTGACCTATCAAATTTTCTATTTCGGTTGAGTAACATCCTTATTATTTAATGTGTGCTAAGAAAGGAGCGAATTTCCTTTGGGGTCAGACCACTCTTTTTTGCCTCCATTATGAGTAACAACTACTGTACATCAATATGACTCTCTTTCACGTCTATCACCTCTTAAATACTATTTCAACCATAAGTATAGGAATAACTTGGTGAGTATTTTGTCGAATTAAGTAGATATAAAAAAATCATTATTGTAATCATATGCGGGAAAGGCATGGATTACTCGATTTTATGCAAAAGCAAAAAGATCCGGACCAGGTGGGTCGGATCTTGGTTTGTAGACTAAGTTCTATCTAAATTTACAAGGTTGATTGGGACGGGTGTGCGGGACTCCTGCTTAGAAAAGCGCGTCTAAGTGAGAGCCGACAGGCGAAAAGGACCGCCCGCGTAAAATCAGTGCCCTACGTTCCAATTTTACAAACCCATAAAAGACTGTAGGCAAACTTGATTCTCATCGAGTTTGCCTACAGTCTGAGTTCGAAACTTTTTCATGTCAATTTCCGATCTTATTGGCTGATGTTTCTTTAATGGATAAATATAACATCATCAATGTCACAAACCAGCTAATGATGGAAGCGAATGGCACATTTGCTTGAAAAGCATCCATGATGGTGAAGAATATGGTGGCAAGCGTTATGCTATATGCACCGATTCTCCAAAGATGCCGATAGGAAAGAGGACGGCCAAGAGCATTTTTGAAAAAAAGACCGAGAGCGGCAAGGATTGTCACTTTAATGAAGATTCCGCTAGCAGTAAACAGGTATAATATAAGTAGAAGCAATGGAAGGATGATCGGCAGCACAGATTCAACTGAATCAAGCCAAGTGGATATTTCCTGATTATCCCCCTCCAGAACTGAATATGGAGAGGATTGCACGTTGCCTCCGGATACGAAAACCAGATCAGACTTTAAAAGCGCGACAGCCTCATCAGCTTTTGTAGCTACCTCTTCCGGGGTCAAGGTTCCCGTGCCATCTACAAAAATTTGATATCCGTTTTTATTCAGGCTAAATGGCTCATCTTTTTCAGTCGTCAACGTTCCATTTTTGATTTCAAATGGCGGTAAGTCTTCGGATACTGTTTCGTGCATGGCATCTATCCCGTCAGCTACCATTGTACCGAAATAAAAAGCTGAAGGGAGAAAGGCGATGAGACTTATAAAGAAAACGAATAAAATCGTTTTCCCGATACCTTGGTTTTGAAAGGAAGCGATATCTTTAGGAGAATATAAGCTTACCCACAGTTGTTTGAATATGTTCAATGTTTTCAGCACCTAACTATATAAGATTCCTAACCAATTTTAACTATATGGGAAAAATAAAACAACCTGTATTCCGCTTCATTGGTTTCAACCATCAGGAATGAGGTAATTATGGAGAGATAAAGTCAAATTATAAATGAAATGAGAAAGGGGCGTTTTAGTTATGGATACACTATTTTGGATAATAATTACCCTCATGTTCATAATGGGATTTGTCGGTCTGATTTTTCCAATCATCCCAAGTGTTTTGTTCATTTTCGGCGGAATATTGTTATATGGACTATTTTATACTTTTGAACCATTTGGCTGGTTTTTCTGGACGGTTCAAATTTTATTTGTCATCCTTTTATTCGCAGCTGATTATATTGCGAACATGGTCGGGGTCAAAAAGTATGGCGGCACGAAAGCGGGAATTTGGGGCAGTACGATCGGGCTTCTGGTCGGGCCATTCGTGATTCCATTCGTCGGAATACTAATAGGTCCATTCATCGGGGCATTCCTGGCTGAGATAATAGTACATAAAAAAGACCCGGTTACTGCTTCAAAAATTGGCCTTGGTTCCGTTGTAGGCTTTATAAGCAGCGTAATCACAAAAGGCATCATTCAACTTCTGATGATTGGATATTTTATATTCGTGGTATTCTCATAGGAAATATAATCGAAAAATTGAGGCATAAGGTTTGAAACGGTTACAAAAATTTGATACTCTATTGCTAGCGAGCTTTAGGTATCTTTCGAGAACTGAAGCCCTCAAAAAAACAGCTTACATAGGGAGGAATTTTATTATGGCTTTTGAACTTCCACAATTACCGTATGCATATGATGCATTAGAACCACACATCGACAAAGAAACAATGAACATTCACCACACTAAACATCACAACACATATGTGACAAACCTGAACAATGCTCTAGAAGGCAACCAAGAACTTCTAAGCAAAAGCGTTGAAGAAATCGTCGCTAACCTTGACGCAGTACCTGAAGCTGTTCGTACAGCTGTACGCAACAATGGTGGCGGACATGCTAACCACACTTTATTCTGGGAAATCCTTTCACCTAACGGCGGCGGACAACCAACTGGTGAATTAGCGGATGCTATCACTTCAAAATTCGGAAGCTTTGACAGCTTTAAAGAAGAGTTCGCTAAAGCGGCTACTACTCGTTTTGGATCTGGCTGGGCTTGGCTTGCAGTCAACAATGGCGAGTTGGAAGTAACAAGCACACCGAACCAAGACAATCCATTATCAGAAGGTAAAACACCGCTTCTTGGATTGGACGTTTGGGAACATGCTTACTACTTAAACTACCAAAACCGTCGTCCTGAATACATCAATTCTTTCTGGAATGTTGTAAACTGGGATGAAGTTGCAAAACGTTACAGTGCTGCAAAATAATTTGTAATTAAAAAAGACAGGATTCCTTTTTTGAAAAGGAGTCCTGTCTTTTTTTTTGTTTCTTTTATCCGAACGGGAACATTAAAGAAAAACAATATAAAGGCAACTCGTATTGCTGTTTCGCCAAAAGAAGTGAAAGAAATTCATGAGTAAAAGCTGCGAATTCCAAGTAAAAGCTGCAAATTTACGAGAAACGCACAAATTCACGAGTAAAAGCTCCAAACTCACGAGTAAAAGTCCGAAATTCACGAGTAAAAGCATGGAATTCACGAGTAACGCACAAATTTACGAGTAAACACTCCAAACTCATGAGTAACGAACGAATTCACGAGTAAACACTCCAATTCCTGAGTGAAATCTCGAAACTTACGAGTAAAACCCTAAAACTTACGAGTAAAAGCTGAAAATTCACGAGTAAAAGCTCAAAACTCACGAGTAAAAGCCCGAAATTCACGAGTAAAAGCATGGAATTCACGAGTAACGAACAAATTCACGTGTAAACACTCCAATTCCTGAGTGAAATTTCGAAACTCACGAGTAAAACCCTAAAACTTACGAGTAAAAGCTCCAAACTCACGAGTAAAAGCTCCAAACTCACGAGTAAAAGCCCCAAACTCACGAGTAAAAGCCCGAATTCACGAGTAAACACTCCAAATTCATAAACATCCCCTCTGTCTTCGCCAGTCGAAGAGTTTTCTTTACACTGTTTCTGTAATGGGAAAGTCTATTAAGGAAAACAGTGTAAGTGCAAATACTTCTCTGTCTTCGCCAATCGAAGAGTTTTCTTTACACTGTTTCAGTAATGGGAAAGGCTTTTAAGGAAACCAGTGTAAGTGCAACTACTTCTCTGTCTTCGCCAATCGAAGAGTTTTCTTTACGTTTTTTTACATAAATTCTTTTGTTTTTTCAAACACTAGAGTGGAATTTAAAGGAGAGTTAAAACAATGGGTATTTTAGAGAGATGGTTGGGTGAAGCGGGAGGGAAGAAGGATCTGCACCTCCTTTTGTTTATTGGCGGGCTTTACAGCCTAAGCATTGCTTTATCCAATACATTCGTTAATGTGTACTTGTGGAAACAATCCGGTCAAATTGTTGATATTGCCATATATAATCTAACCGTGGTGCTTTTTCAACCGCTTACTTTTGTCTTTGCTGGCAGGCTGGCGAAAAAGGTTGATCGAATCATTGTTTTGCGTCTGGGTGTTATCTTTTTGGCCCTATTTTATTTATCAGTCCTATTGGTCGGCACACGGGCTACGGATTTTCTTTGGTTGCTTGGAGGACTGTTAGGAATCGGTTATGGGTTTTATTGGCTTGCCTATAATGTATTGACTTTTGAGATAACTGAACCGGAAACAAGGGATTTCTTCAATGGTTTTTTAGGGATATTATCATCACTTGGGGGAATGGTCGGTCCGATTCTTTCAGGGTTCATCATTTCGAGGCTAGAAAAATTCACGGGTTATTCCATTGTATTCGGATTGTCTTTGCTTTTGTTTTCCGTTGCGGTGTTTCTTAGCTTTTCGTTAAAAAGACGTCCAGCGCATGGCAGATACTGTTTCCTTCGGATATTGAAGGAACGGAAAAATAATCGGAATTGGCTCTTGATCACTCGTGCTCACTTTTTTCAAGGGATACGAGAGGGCACATTCATGTTCATCATTTCGATTACCGTTTTCATTCAGACGGATAGTGAACTTGCCTTAGGGAGCTATGGTCTGTTAAATTCGGCCATATCATTCGTTGCGTATTTTTTTGCTTCACGGTATATAAAACAGCCGATGCGAAAAAAAGCAATTCTTATTGGAGGAATCCTGTTGTATGCAGGTGTCTTATTGATTGCATTTGATATCACATTCGGGAAGCTTCTCGTTTATGGGGCAATTGTCGCTACCGCTTATCCTATTCTTTTGGTCCCTTATATATCATTGACTTATGACATTATAGGCCGCGCTTGGAAAGCAGCGGAAATGAGGATTGAATATATCGTTGTCAGGGAACTGTTCGTTCATATTGGAAGGATTGTATCCATATCAGGATTCATAATTTCCGTCATGTTATTCGACCTAAAGCAATTACTGCCGATTTATCTGTTAATCGTCGGTGCAGGTCATACCGTGATATATTGGTTTGTACGGAAAATCGATATCATTGACCAAGATTGAAAAGAGGCCATAGAGGTAGAGGCCTCTTTTCAATATACATGACTTACGGTTTTAGGATTTATGAGCCGTAAGTCACTTTTTATGTAAAGTTCGTTAGATGTTTAATATTTCTAGAACACTAAGGTAGAAAAAAATATAAATGTTCTATAGAATGGTATAGGACCTATTATGACTATGTAAAAAGGATGTGTGGCTTAGTGTGAATAAAAAGAAAAAGAAAAAGACGCATGTGCCTTTCAGATTGAATATTCTTTTCTTTTTAGTGTTTGTTTTGTTTTCCGCTTTAATTTTACGCTTGGGTGTTGTACAGATTGTTTATGGTGATGATTACCGGCGTGAGATTGAAAGAACAGAGGAAGTGACCGTGAATAATTCGGTGCCCCGTGGGAAAATGTATGACCGGAATTTAAAATTGATGGTCGATAACCAACCACTGGATGCAATTACATATACACGAAAGCAAGGTACGAAACAAACAGAAATGGTAGAAACGGCTGAGAAACTCGCGAAGTTAATCGAAAAGGAAACAAACAAAGTGACTGAGCGCGATAAAAAGGATTTTTGGATTTTGAAAAATCCAAAGCTGGCCGAGAAAAAGATTACGGATAAAGAACGGAAAAAAGTGGAAGAGGGCGAAATGGAAGAAAGTGATTTGTATAAGCTTCAGCTTGATCGGATTACTGAAGATGAAACAAAGCTTTCGGAAAATGATCTGGAAGCCCTTGCCATCTACAGGGAATTTGCAAGCGGATATGCCCTTACCCCGCAAATTGTGAAAAACAAGAAAGTAACAAAAGAAGAATTCGCTAGGGTGAGTGAAAACCTTGATTCTCTCCCAGGGGTCGATATATCTACAGATTGGGATCGTTTTTATACTTATAATAAAACACTCAAATCTGTATTGGGTAAAGTTTCCTCATCTGAAGAAGGATTGCCTAGTGAAAGCCTGAACTACTTCCTTGCACGTGATTACAGCCGAAATGACCGTGTAGGAAAGAGCTATATTGAGGCGCAATATGAAGATATCCTCCAAGGGCAGAAAGCGAAAGTAAGGAATGTGACCGATAAATCAGGAAATGTCGTCGATTCCGAAGTGGTTACTGAAGGTTCGCGAGGAAAAGATCTTATATTGACAGTTGATATGGATTTACAGCTTGCAACAGAGGAAATCATTGAAAAGCAATTGATTGCCAAGAAAAAAATGGGTAACACCAAATTCTTGGACAGGGCCTTTGTCGTCATGATGGATCCCGATACTGGGGAAGTATTAACGATGGCTGGGAAGAAATATGAGAAGGACCCAAAAACGGGGAAATCCTCGATTGAGGACTTCGCATTAGGAAATATCACGACTTCCTATACGATGGGTTCTGCGGTTAAAGGTGCTACCGTTTTGACCGGTTATCAGCAAGGTGCGATCCAGCCGGGTACGTCTTTTTATGATACGAAGCTGAAAATCAAAGGTACACCAGCAAAAGGTTCATATAGCAACTTCGGGAACATTAATGATTTGACCGCATTGAAAGTATCTTCGAACGTTTATATGTTCAGAACGGCAATAAATATTGCAGGTGCGCATTATGTGCCGAATGAACCGTTGAATATTAGTTCAAGCGCATTTTCGACCATGCGGAATTCATTCGCCCAGTTTGGCTTGGGAGTCCGCACGGGGATTGATCTTCCGAATGAAATGAGCGGATTCAAAGGTTCCGAAACATCTCCAGGTAAACTGCTTGACCTTGCTATCGGACAGTATGATACGTACACACCAATGCAGCTCGCGCAATATGTTTCAGCCATCGCAAATGGCGGTAACCGCATGAAGCCGCATATGGTTAAGGAAATCCGCGATCCTGTTGATAATAATGAGGAATTGGGACCTGTTGCCGAAGACGTTTCACCGACTGTCCTTAATCGTCTTGATATGAAAGAAGAGTGGATTGAACGTGTTCAGAGCGGTTTCGATAAAGTTGCGATGGAACAAGGCGGAACGGCTTATAAGTATTTTGGGAATAAATCGTATACAGTGGCAGCTAAAACCGGGACGGCGGAAGCATTCTATGACGGCCCGAACCGGTTGGATTATAGCGAGCCCCAAGAAACGATGAACATCACGCTTGTTGGCTATGCCCCAGCCAAAAATCCGGAGGTCGCTTTTGCGGTCGTTGTACCGTGGGCATACCAAGGACATATAGGCCACAGCATGAGTAAAGAGATAGGTGAAGAAATTATGGATACTTATTTCGAACTGAAAAAAGAACGGGCTAAGAAGGATAAGGAAAATACCGAAACCTCGACTGATTTGAAAGTGGAGAATGGTAAAGACGTTCAAAAGGACCAGGCTGAAGTTAGGGAAAGTCAAGAAAATGAATAAAAGGTTAAAACACGTTTTTGGGTAAAACCGAAAACGTGTTTTTTTGCATTTTAAGAACGAGATCAGTACAGTTTTTTCACCTTTACAAATAACACACAATTATTTACTGAATATTTACAAATGCTTTAAACGGAATTTACAGTCTGAAAGTATGATGTGAGAGTAGGACAAAATATTCATATAAAATTCTTAGGGGGATTTACAAATGAGACGTTTTAAAGGTATGGCAATGACTGTAATGATGGGTGGAGTAATTGCAGTAGCGGCAGGTTGTGGATCCGATGACACTAAGACAAGCAGCGGTGAGGGAAAAGGATCTAGCCAACTGCAAGGAGAAGTTATTACGGATGGTTCTTCAACGGTCTTTCCAATCATGGAGGCAGTTGCCGAAGAATATATGGGTACACAGCCTGATGTGAAGGTTTCAGTTGGATCGTCAGGAACAGGTGGGGGATTCAAGAAATTCATTGCTGGTGATACGGACCTAGCCAATGCATCCCGTCCGGTCAAAGAAGAGGAAAGCGCCTTACTTGATGAAAAGGGAGTTAAATATACAGAATTGAAACTGGCATTTGACGGGATATCAATCGTCGCCAATAAAGATAATGAATTCATCGATTCACTAACAGTCGAAGAGCTTCAAAAACTGTGGGTTGATAATGGAAAGGTGAAGAAATGGTCTGATATACGTCCTGAATGGCCGAAGGAAGAAATTAAATTCTACTCTCCGGGAACAGATTCAGGCACATATGATTATTTCAATGAAGTGATCCTTGGAGAAAAACCGATGGTTGAAAATGCTACGCTTTCAGAAGATGATAATGTCCTTGTACAAGGTGTTGAAGGTGATAAAAACGCGATTGGATTCTTCGGTTATGCCTACTATGCAGAAAATAAGGATAAGTTAAAGATCATTTCCATCGACAATGGCAAAGGTGCTGTTGAGCCCACACATGAAACGATCAAAAGTGGGGAGTATGCACCATTATCACGTCCACTTTACACATATGTAGCTAATAAGTCTGTAGCTGAAAAAGAACAAGTCGCAGATTATACTCAATTCGTCATTAAAAATGCAGGAGAGCTTGCTGAAGAAGTGGGTTATATCAGCCTGCCGGAAGAAGAGTACCAGAAAGATCTTGATAAATTAAAAGAACTGGAAAAATAAACGATATTACAGGCTACTGAAATCCCGCCTTGACTCGATTAGGGCGGGGGTAACAGCTTGTAAATCCAAATATTGCTTGTCTGAAATGGAGGATGCAAGTTGGAACTTAGAAAAACAAAAACCTATTCTGTACAGCAAATGATCTTGGAAAAGAAAAGTAAGAAAAAAATAAATATGGAAAAAGTAATACCTAAGCTTTTGTTCCTTACGGCGGCAATTTCCGTTTTTACTACAATCGGGATCATCTTGACGCTTATATTTGAAACATTTATCTTTTTTGACAAAGTATCTATCGTCGAATTTTTTACAGAAGCTAAATGGCTGCCATTTGCATCTACACCTTCCTATGGGATTATGCCCCTTATCGTTGGAACGTTGAAGATAACAGTCATAGCAGCGGTGGTTGCAGTTCCAGTAGGGCTTGCAACAGCCATTTTCTTGAGTGAATATGCATCAGAGAAAACACGGAGAATCATTAAGCCGATTTTAGAAGTTTTAGCTGGGATTCCTACTATCGTTTACGGCTTTTTTGCCTTAACTTTTGTAACACCGGTTTTGCGGGATTTATTTCCTTCCCTTGACATGTTCAATGCCTTGAGTCCCGGGATCGTTGTAGGTATCATGATCATGCCGATGATAGCCTCATTGTCGGAAGATGCCCTTGTATCGGTACCTAAGTCGATTCGCGAAGGTGCGTATGCTTTAGGAGCAACGAAACTCGAAACGACAATTAAAGTGGTATTGCCAGCAGCCATTTCAGGAATTGTGGCATCCATCGTTCTTGCTTTATCAAGAGCGATCGGGGAAACCATGATTGTGAGCGTTGCCGGTGGCTCGACCCCAAATATGAGCATGGATGTCACTTCATCGATTCAAACGATGACTGCTTATATCGTTCAGGTCAGTTCGGGGGATGCAGGATACGGGACAACGATTTACTACAGCATATATGCGGTTGGAATGACACTGTTCGTCTTTACGCTTGTCATGAATTTACTGGCGCAGTTCATCTCTCGCAAGTTCAGGGAGGAATATTAAGACATGAAACTGATAAACAAAAGTCATGTTGCGAAAAAAATGCCTGCTAGGCTGGCTGTTAACACGATTTGTAAAGGATTATTCTTCTTGGCAACATTGGTTGGCCTCCTCGTATTGGCCATCTTATTTTATCGGATATTCACTCAAGGAATTGGCAGTCTGAATGGGGATTTCCTTCAGAATTTCGCTTCCAGGAAACCTGAAGAGGCTGGTATAAAAGCAGCACTGATCGGTTCAATATGGTTGATGGTAGTCGTGGCTCCAGTTTCCCTGCTTCTTGGTGTTGGAACGGCCATTTATTTAGAGGAATATGCCAGGAAGAATTGGATTACCACTTTTATCAAAGTGAATATTTCCAATCTGGCAGGTGTCCCGTCAATAGTATTTGGACTGCTGGGTTTAACGGTTTTCGTTCGTGCTCTAGCCTTGGACCGGTCCATATTGGCAGCAGGCTTGACCATGAGCCTGCTTGTTCTTCCGGTCATCATAGTAGCTGCCCAAGAGGCCATACGTGCCGTACCTCGTGATTTAAGGGAAGCTTCATTTGGAATGGGTGCAACAAAGTGGCAAACCATATTGAAAGTAGTCCTTCCGGCTGCGATACCTGGCATTTTAACTGGAGGAATACTTGCTTTGTCACGGGCAATCGGTGAAACGGCGCCATTGGTGGTGGTTGGTATACCAATGTTCATCGCCTTTTTACCACAATCGGTCATGGATACATTTACAGTGCTGCCAATGCAAATCTATAATTGGACATCTCGTCCGCAGGAGGAATTCCAGCAGGTTGCTGCCGCGGGAATCATCGTATTACTCATCCTGTTAATAATCATGAATTCAATAGCGGTTATAATTCGAAATAAATTCCAGAAAAGATACTGATAGGAGGAAGGAAGCATGAATATGACCTTAACGAGAGAAAAAGAGTCACCGGCAATCGGGATCGAAAATGCCGGATCAGCTGCCTTGACGGAAAAGGTGTATGAAACATCCAATCTCAATTTATGGTATGGAGAAAACCATGCTTTGAAAAATATTAATCTGGATATGCATCAAAATGAAGTGACCGCCATCATCGGGCCTTCAGGATGTGGGAAATCCACATACATCAAAACATTGAACCGAATGATTGAGCTAGTCCCGGATGTGAAAACGACAGGCCAGATTAAATATAGGAACAGAAATATCCTCGATCAGTCCTATAAGGTGGAAGATTTAAGAACACAGGTGGGGATGGTCTTCCAAAAGCCTAATCCCTTTCCTAAATCAATTTATGAAAATGTTGTATACGGACCGAAGATCCATGGAATTAAAAATAAAAAAATTCTTGATGAGATCGTTGAAAAGAGCTTAAAAGGGGCAGCCATTTGGGATGAAGTGAAAGACCGTCTGCATGAAAATGCATATGGACTTTCAGGTGGACAGCAACAGCGCCTTTGTATTGCCAGATGTTTGGCAATCGAACCAGATGTCATTTTAATGGATGAACCGACTTCTGCCCTTGATCCGATATCCACTTTGAAAATAGAAGAACTGGTTCAAGAACTGAAAAAGGATTTCAGCATCATCATCGTTACCCATAACATGCAGCAGGCTGCACGTATCTCTGATCGAACGGCCTTCTTCTTAAATGGGGAAGTCATCGAATATACTGATACAAACACCATCTTCTCTAATCCGAATGATAAAAGAACAGAAGATTACATTACCGGGCGCTTCGGTTAAAGAGAAAGGGAGATGCGATAATGATCGTTCGTGAAAATTTCGAGCTTCAATTGAAAGAGCTACAGGAGAAAATCGTGAAATTGGCTAATTTAGCTTCAGGTGCCATATCGAAATCATATGCCGCACTAGAAAACAATAATGTAGATGATGCTCTTGAAGTTATTGATGATGATACAATAGCTGATTTACTGGAAGAGGAAATTAATGACTTTGCGATTTTACTGATTGCTAAGCAACAGCCGGTTGCGATTGATTTAAGGCGCATCATTGCTGCCATAAAAATCGCCTCGGATATTGAAAGGATGGCGGACTTTGGTGTGAATATCGCTAAATCAGCCATCCGAATCGGTGACCAGCCATTTATTCTGCCTTTAACACCATTAAAGCAGATGCATAATATTACATTAAAGATGATTCAACTTTCAATAGAAGCATTTGAGAAGGAAGATGTTGTCCTTTCAAGGGAAATCATTGAAATGGATGATGAGGTTGATCGCTTTTATGGAGATATGATTCGAAGTCTCCTTCGCCTTTCAGATGAAAAAAACCTGCAGCAGGTTACACAGCTTTCCTTAATTGCTCGATATTTGGAAAGGACAGCGGACCATACAACGAATATCGCAGAAAATATTTACTTCCTTGTAAGAGGGAGATATATCAGCAGGAATGAATGAACCCTTCCTAATTTAAAAAAGAGAGGCTTTTTCTCGGACATCGTCCATTTAAAAGTCTCTCTTATTCATTAATGGGTCAAAGTATTGGCCAATTGTCTATATGTCATATTATTAGTAACAACAAACTCGCCGATTTGTATTTTTTTTGAGAAATCACGGTCATTCATGTAAGCTTCAAATTCAGCAGCATCATCGATGATTTTTTCCTTGGAAAGGCTATCGGCAATTTCGGTTGCGGTCATATCCGTTTTCACTTTAATTGTATAGGTGACGATGGAGGGATTTTTTTGTGAAGCCTCTTTTTCCATTGAATCCTTATCCGGATCCTTTGGTTGGACGGTCTTTTTAGCTTCCTCCATAGGAAGTGTAACGACGAATCCCTTCTTCACGAACAATTCCTTAGCTTCCTCCGCAGTAGGGGGGGGCCTTCGAATAATCCGGTGCCATATAAAAGCCAGCAAAGATTGTTGTGGTAAAAATGATACCGGCGGAAAGACCTTGCAGTCTTGCTTTGTTCATTTTCATTCACCCCGCACTCTTTGCTGCTCGATCACTGAAATGGTTTGTTCCTTCGTTAACGAGGATTGTCTAGCGATCTGGTCCAAAGAAAGACCTTGACTATATAAAGATAGAACCTGGCTTTTTAGAATTTCATGAATGGGTTCGATATCATTGGGATTGACAGTTGATTTATCCTTTACAGGGGGAACAATGTCGTCCTGGATAACGAATTCCTCTTCAAGAATCTTCACCTTCATCTTTAATTGGTAGATATCCTGCATATACGTTAGTGTCATCTGTTCTAAGTCTTCTTCTAATTTGGCAACTTTATCTTTACCGAAAAAGGAAATGATGAGAAGGACGATCGCTAATGAAAAAAGGAGGATGATAAGTGTTTCCATGTTTTCACCTCAAAAGATAAATTTCGACAATATACTTATATTTTACACATATTTTAAAAAAAATTGGAGATTTTCATATTCAAAGTGGGTCGTATATTTCATTTAATGTCTGTTTTTTTAAAAATATTGTCGAAAAGCCTTATGACCGTTGTTGAAGAAAAAAAATTAGGTATTAAAAGGGGAAAAAAACCTTTGAGAGATAACATACATAAAATTCGACAAAAAGTGTTTATTGTCCATCAGCCAATTCAGTGCTAACATAAAGATAGAATAAATCGAAAAAACAAAATATTTTGAATAGTTAAAAATTGGTCGACCTATAAGAAAATGGTGTGCAGATTCTAAAGTGGATTATTTCACTGTCAGCGCCTAACGATAAGTTATATAAGGATAAATAAAGGGGAAGGGATGATTATTATGAATTCGCTATTCGCGTATATGCCGCAGGATAACCAGGATATATTTCGTAAGGGACTAAAGGCTGGACTATGGATGGATGAGAGTTTTGATTGGTATCCTGAGGAAGATATGATGAGTCATCCTAATGGAGAGATCCGGACACTTTCACAAACATATACCCAAGGGAAGGTGACCTTTTCGAAGTTCACGATTAGGAATACCTCATTTGAGACTAAGCGCCCTAAAGTGTTTTTTCACTATGAAAACGCTTTCGAAAGGCAGGCAGTAGCCTTTTACAGCCCGAATGAACGGGCGATTTTACATGTAGCCCCTCAATCGATTGCCTTATTGGGTGGATTGGTGAAAGGAAAAAGCATCTCTCAATATTGCATCCAAGGTAAGGGAAGCCTTTATCAAGAGGGATGCTTCAAATCATTGAAAGAAGGACTCCTGGCTTATTCACCGCTCGCCAAAGGGGAAGTTACCAGCGTATTTACGTTAGAGACGGAAATCTTACCGAAAGAATGTGTGGAAGCTGTGGCTTGGGTCATTCATGCTGAAACGAAAGAAGAAGCGAAAGTTATAAATAATCAGCTCCTCCTGACAATGCAAAACGTAAACAATTAAGAATTCAAAAAAGTTAATGTTGGATTTCCAAAAAACATACTAGCAATTCGCATTGAATAATGATATTATAGAAAAGTCCTATGTGAAAATGTCAATATGTTTGGAGGGAAATACACAATGCGCGTGAATATTACATTAGCTTGCACTGAATGTGGAGACCGTAACTATATTTCTAAAAAAAATAAACGTAACAATCCAGACCGTCTTGAGCTTAAAAAATACTGCTCAAGAGAAAAACGCAGCACGACTCACCGTGAAACAAAGTAAGCAACAGGATTTTTCCTGTTGTTTTTTTTATTCATTTTTTCAATTCCTTCTTTCTCACTTTCCTTTAGTGAATATGTTCAGAAAGACTAATGATTCGGCGATTTCCGACACGGTATTTTCGAAAATGAACAAATATTATGAGATAATGATTGAAGTAGACTAAAGGAGTAGGAAGAGATGAGAGAAAACAAGAATAAGCTCCGTCAAGAAGTTAGGTCCCGTTTAATGGAGCTGACTAAAGAAGAACATGAAGAACTATCGAACAGAATCGCTGAAAACTTATTTTCACTGGAGGAATGGAAAAAAGCTGAAACAATTGGCATCACCATCTCCATCCCGCCTGAAGTTCCAACGGTACGGATCATCGAACAAGCATGGAGTGAAGGAAAAGAAGTGGCTGTACCAAAATGTGATCCTGAAAAAAAGACAATGGAATTCAAAAAAATTTCGTCCTTCAATCAGCTGGAGTCTGTTTATTACGGATTGCTAGAACCAGTGGCTGATACAGCCAAGGCTCGCAAAGAGGAATTGGATGCATTGATCGTACCCGGTCTTGTTTTTACCAAGGAAGGGTATCGCCTAGGCTTTGGAGGGGGCTATTATGACCGTTTCCTATCCTATTACCGGGGAGATACATTGGCCCTTACATACGAGCTTCAATTAATGGATGAACTCCCGATAGAGGTACATGATATAGCGGTCGGCAAACTCATTACCCCATCCAGGGTTATACGCACGTACGCTCATTAAGAAGAAGTTTATTAATTATCACTTTTAGCTCATAAAAATCCTGTCCTGTATCAAACTATTGGTAGGAGGGATTGTTATGCTTCGATTAATTATTCAAATCTTCTTGGTTGGTTTAGTTGTTTATGCAGGTTACCAAAACAGGTACCGCCTGATAAATGTTGCGCTGTCCAATGGCATACTGAGAAGATTTCTAGTGACTAAATCCTTGGATATGCCAATGTTCAGGGATAAAATGATGCAAAGCATGTTCACTCAGACTAAATGAGGATGCCGGCATCTTAAAAAGGAACCTGATCAAGGGTTCCTTTTTTATTTATAAGGATAGGGGAGAGTGGATTTTAAACAGTCTCCTTTTTTACTTTTTACATGATTTCGTCTATAGTTTTAATTAAAGAAACAGGAATTTTAGAAGCTTAAGTTTCATTGGAAAGTGGGGAAGGCATTGGGATTTAAAGAGGATTATTTGTTTTGGGAAACCATAAGGGAGTTGTCTGCCCATTATGATTATCGAATGATCACTGTCACGGAAAACCATCAGGAGATTTGGCTTGAGAGCGATAAGAATAAGGAGTTTCCAGTCATAAGACTCATTCGACATGATTTGGATTGGGCTAATTGGCTGAAACGCGATATCGACCGAACATTGCAGAATGGGGAAAGGATCAGAAGGAAATTATACAAGAAGCCCATAAACATATTAAGTATCTATGTTAGTAAATTCGCCCCGGTGGATGATCATGACTTTAGTTCACGGGTGGCTTCCTTAAAAAAAACGAATGTTAACACGTTTCTTCTAACGTGTGAAAACTTTCATGATTCGTTGCAAAACCTTGAACTTGTTTTGAAAAAGCCACTCTCAATTCAAATTCTTGAGGAAAATGAAATAGATGAGGAAAAGGTCCTCGCAGTAAAGAAGGCCGCCATCTCGGAGTCAGTCAAAAAGGCTAAGGCAGAGCAGAAGGTTTTTCAAAATGCCAATAAGCCGTTCTTTACATATATATTCATGGCGATACAAATAGCTGTGTTCATCTTGATGGAGTTTAATGGTGGCAGCACCAATTCCAAAACGTTGATCGAGTTTGGCGCTAAATTTTCCCCTTATATCATACAAGGGGAATGGTGGCGGTTCTTTACACCGATGATTGTCCATATCGGGTTCATTCATTTACTGATGAATACATTTTCGTTGTATTTAATCGGTGCTGAAGTTGAAAGGATTTACGGTAATGCCAGGTTCCTTATCATCTATATATTCGCTGGTTTCGCTGGAACTCTAGGCAGCTTCATCATGACCCCGAATCTTTCCGCAGGAGCGAGTGGAGCCATTTTTGGCTGTTTTGGGGCACTTTTGTACTTTGGCATCGTCTATCCGAAATTATTCATGCGCTCGATGGGCTCATCGGTGATCGTATTGATCATCATTAACTTAATATATGGTTTCACCGTTTCGGGAATTGATAATGCAGGGCATATCGGAGGTTTGATCGGAGGGTTCTTGGCTGCTGGAGTGGTCCATCTGCCAAAATCCAAGAATATCTTTCGGCAGCTGGCTTTTCTGGTAGGGACGGTAATACTGGCTTATGCCCTGCTGCAATTTGGTTTCAATCATCAGGAAACTGCAGCTATCGATGATAAGACCATGGCCGTGATGGCCCAAAAGTATATAGAGGATGATGAAGAGGACAAAGCGGAAGAGATGCTATTCAATTATGTGGATGCAAACCCTGAAGCACCGCTATCGCTTTTTATGCTGGGAAATTTATCTTTTGATAAAAAGGACATATACAAAGCTAGGGATTATTATGAAAAAGCGATTGAAAGTAATCCGGATTTGCATGAAGCCCATTACAATCTTGCCTTAGTCTACATGAATCTCGAATCATTCGATCAAGCTAAGGAGCAAGCTGATAAGGCTATTGAGCTTGCCCCGGATAATAAGTCATACACTAAACTGCTGGCGGAAATTGAAAAGCAACTATAACTTTTGACGCAACATGATTGGGGTACCGTCTTTCAGGCTAAATAAGACAAGTATTTCACTTTGATTCTTTGCCATTAGCAATAGGGGGGTGGTGCTACCTTGTGGACTCACAGTGGTTCCATCCTCCTTTTTTATTCCCAACACATAATTTTTGTAAAGTCCTTCCCATAGTTTCCCCACAATTTCCTCCCGTTTGAATTGGGGGAAGGCAGCCAGCCATTGATTTTTCTTTGAGGGCAGATCTGTTAAAGAGATGATATTGTACTGTTCCAGATTAACCTGAAAAGCTTGACCAGCTTTCTCCAAACCATTTAGAACCGTTTGATCTGTCAAGCCGTCCAGCGTTTTTTTCCACTGAACCTGTTCTTCTGAAAGGGGACGGTGGAAAAATTGAAAAGCCGGTGTCGTTACTGTATAGAGTTTATCTTTACTGAGCTGCTGGGCACTGGTGAAAATTGTGTCACTCGGATGAACCTCGGCATAATGAAACGTTACCGCTTCATAACGCCCGCTCTCAGATTCTTTAGATTTCGCTTTTTGAGAGAGTTCTTGTTTATTTTGGCGCCAATTTTTTAAAGCTCCTGCCAATTTTCCATTTTTGTATAAAAGCGATACGTCCTGACGTAAGTAAGCAGGCTGGTCCAAAGAAGACTCCACCCGCCAAGTGATGGTATAGGTGGAATCCCCGGTACCCTTCGGTGTCAGATGGGTGGAGGCATGTTCAAAATGGAGCGAGGAATCGATGGGAAAAAAAATGATGGTTTCCTCTGTCTGCTTATGATTTGATAAATAAAGGATGACAAAAATGGTGGTTAAAACCAAAAAGACGGTATACTTCAATTGTACTTTCATTTTTCCCCTCCGTTTTCACGCGTGATGAATGCATTAAAAACATTAAGCTGTTAAATCAAATCGAAAGAGTCCACATTCTTGATACTTCATCATATGAATATAATTGGACATGTATGAGGGGAAATGGGCGCTTGTTACAAAGAGGCTGATTCGATATACTTTTCCTATATAAAAGAGTAAAGAGGTTTACAATGAAAACATATTATGATCTTCAACAGTACTTGAAAAGATTTGGTACATTTATCTATATTGGTGATCGCTTAGCCGAGCTTGAACTGATGGAAGCCGAAATAAGGGAAATCCACCGTATGCAGATGATGGATACGAAAGATTATCAAATGGCGATCCTTTTAATTAGGCAGCAATTGTCTCTTGAAAGGGAAAAACAGAAAAAAAATTGATAAAAAAGGTGAGAATGATGGAAAAGTGGCTGATGGGTGTGGATTTAGGCGGTACAACTACCAAACTGGCTCTGATCAATTTATACGGAGAGATTATTCATAAATGGGAAATCAGCACGGACATCTCCGAAAAGGGAAAATTCATTACGATTAACATAGCCAAAGCAATTGATGCGAAGCTCGTGGAACTTAATGAACCGAAGAGTAAGATAGTAGGGATAGGGATGGGTGCTCCCGGGCCTGTGAAATTTGTTAACGGTTCCATATATGAAGCCGTCAATCTAGGCTGGAAGGACTATCCTTTAAAAGATTTATTGGAGGTGGAGACATCTCTTCCGGCTGTAATTGATAATGATGCCAATATTGCAGCTTTGGGAGAAATGTGGAAAGGTGCCGGCAATGGCGCCAAAGACCTCGTTTGTGTAACTCTAGGAACGGGTGTAGGCGGCGGGATCATCCATAATGGGCAAATTGTCCATGGTACTAGTGGGGCTGCTGGAGAAATAGGGCATATAACGGTCGTAACGGACGGAGGCGCACCATGCAATTGCGGTAAGACTGGTTGTTTGGAAACGGTTGCTTCGGCAACGGGAATCGTCCGTATGGCTTTAGAGGCCTTGAATACCGCCGATGAACAGTCAATGCTTCAGCAGAAAGTCGAAGAGGGAAACGCGGTTACTTCCAAACTGTTATTCCAATGCGCTGCAGCAGGTGATCCTTTGTCCCAAGCTGTCGTAAATAAGGTAGGCAATTACTTGGGGCTGGCACTTTCACATGTTGGGAATGTCATGAATCCGGATAAAATCGTCATTGGTGGGGGCGTTTCGCAAGCGGGAGACATTTTACTTGATCCTGTCCGTTCTGCCTTCGGAAAGTATGCTTTCAAACGGGTTAGTAAATCAACGAAAATAAGCCTGGCCACACTAGGCAATGATGCAGGGGTAATAGGTGCAGCCTGGCTCATTAAAAGCCAACTGAATACGTGATCCCTTGCTGCCCTGTGGCAAACAGGGTTATAAGAAAAAAGATGGAATTTTCAAAAAATACCCCCCTTTTGAGGGGCGGGGGCAATTGTTCCTGCTTTTCCATAGGGGGAGAACCATGACCCATGATTGAGGCGCTCTGCATCATAGCTTCAGCGCTTTTTCGATGAGGAGGGACCAGGATTGAAAAGGGTCTTCAAAAAACAGGGATATTCATTGTTTTGGGTCGTATTGATTTCACTTTGGCTTAAAACATATATTGCTTATAAAACAAGTTTTGAGATAGATATTGATAATTGGATCCAGGAGTTCATACTATTCATCAATCCTGTCAGTTTCCTCTTGCTTACTCTTGGCGTGAATATATTTTTAAAAGGAAATAAAAGGACAGCATACTTATTGATCATGAGTTTTTTCATCACCTTCGTCCTTTTTGCCAACCTTGTTTTTTTTCGCTTTTTCAATGACTTTTTAACCATTCCCGTTCTTTTTCAAACGAGCAATATGAACGACCTTGGAAGCAGTGTACATGAATTGATCAATCCGAGTGACCTTTTGTATTTTGCCGATATTCTGGTCTTGATGATTCTGCTGAAATACAAACCAAAAACATTCCATGAATGTCGATACAATCCCCAGGACCGTAAATTCTTTTTGTTAATGGCTTTGGGAGTGACATTCTTTAACTTAGCTTTAGCTGAAACCGCGCGTCCTGAACTCCTGACAAGAACGTTTGACCGTGAAATCCTCGTTAAGAATATCGGTACGTACCATTATCACCTTTATGATGCAATATTACAGACGAAATCATCAGCTCAACGTGCCCTTGCGGATGGCAGTGAATTGTCGGAAATTGAAAATTATGTCCGTGCGAATCAAAAAGAGGTTAATGAGGACCTTTATGGTCTGGCAAAAGGCAAAAATGTGATCCTAGTATCATTGGAATCCACTCAAAGCTTTGTTATCAATAAAACTGTCAACGGTGAAGAAATCACTCCATTTCTCAACCAATTTATTAAAGAGAGCTATTATTTCAATAACTTTTATCACCAAACTGGCCAGGGGAAAACATCCGATTCAGAATTCATTATTGAGAATTCCCTCTATCCTTTAGGTAGGGGTGCAGTATTTTTCACTCATGCCCAAAATGAATACAAGGCCACCCCCGAAATCTTAACGGAAAAAGGTTACAATACGGCTTCCTTCCATGCCAATAATAAAAGCTTTTGGAATCGTGACATAATGTACGCTTCTCTTGGGTACCAACGGTTTTATGATAGTGATGACTACAAAGTCTCTGAAGGGAATTCCATCAATTGGGGTTTGAATGATAAATCGTTCTTCAAGCAATCAATCTCTCACTTGAAGCGGTTGCCTGAGCCTTTTTATGCCAAGTTCATAACGTTAACCAATCATTTTCCATTCACTTTGAATGAAGAAGACCGGACATTGGAACCATACGATTCGAATTCCAAAACATTGAATCAGTATTTTCCGACCGTACGTTATACAGACGAAGCCTTGGAACAATTTATCGGTGATTTGAAACGTGATGGATTATATGAGGATTCCATTATTGTGCTATATGGGGACCATTATGGAATTTCGGAAAATCACAACTCTGCCATGGGCCAGTTCCTTGGGAAGGAAATCACGCCTTTTGAATCCATCCAACTTCAGCGTGTCCCTCTCATCATACATGTCCCTGGGCAGGAGGGGAAAACGATTTCCACCGTTTCAGGCCAAATGGATGTAAGGCCGACTCTCCTTCATTTATTGGGGATTGAAAATGATGATTATATCGAATTCGGCAAAGATCTTTTTTCTGAAGAAAAATTAGAATTCACCGTTCTTCGCGATAGCAGTTTCATCACAAAGGATTATCTCTATACGATGGATACCTGTTATGATAAAAAAACCGGAGCGGCGACTGCAAAGGATTCATGTGAAAAGTATTTGGATAAGGCTAAGCAGGAGCTTGAGTACTCCGACAAAATCATTTATGGGGATTTGCTCCGATTTTATGAGCAACGTTGAAAAAGGAAACCTGGCGTAATCCAGGTTTTTTTGTTTTTTCAGGAGAATCAGTAGCATTACAATTATGAAACACATGAGACTTCCTGAACATCTTTCTGTTTTTTGCTTCATAAAGATAAAACAATGAAAGGGGCGGAGGCTGAATGAAAGTTGTGAGCAGAAGCGGGGATGATTTGGCATATTACAGTCAATTGTTCCAAATTCCTCAGGTTTTGATTGAGGATGCCAATCCCGCCATTACTAGCGGGGTTTTGCCAAATGGCATGGAAGTACAGATACCTGGGTACATTGTTCAGGAAGAGTCCCGGTTAGATATCGATTTTGCCGAAATCGCTTTTCAATATCACCTGCCTATCGATGGGATAAAATTGTTGAATCAAGATGGACAAAAACCTTTTTTCGTACCCGTCCGGGTGATGAATCCCATGATTGTCACCGACAAGCCCTATGAATATCAATCACTTCTTGACGATCTTGATATTCTATCTTTTCATTACCCCTTTATTAAGGTTGAATCGATCGGGAGGAGTGTATTGGGAAAAGAACTGCTTGAGGTAAGAATCGGTCAAGGTGAAAAGATCATACATTATAACGGTTCATTCCATGCTAATGAATGGATCACTACGTCGGTTTTGATGAAATGGCTGAATGATTTTCTGCTAGCGGTAACGAATGATCGTACACTATGTGGAATGGATTGTATGCCCTTCTATCGGGATATGTCCATTTCGATGGTTCCAATGGTGAATCCGGATGGAGTCGATCTTGTCCTAAAGGGGGAGGAGGCGGCAGAGGGGAAGGTTGATGTTTTAAAAATAAATAATGATAATCCTGCTTTTTATGCTTGGAAAGCCAATATCCGCGGTGTAGACCTGAATAATCAATATCCAGCCAATTGGGAGATTGAAAAGCGCAGAAAGATTCCAAAAGCCCCTGCCCCGAGGGATTTTCCAGGAGAGACCGCGCTATCAGAACCAGAAGCATTGGCCATGAAGGAGCTGGCAATAAGACGGAATTTTGAAAGAGTGCTTGCACTTCACACCCAGGGAAAAGAATTCTATTGGGGATATGAGGGCCATGAACCTGAACAGGCAGCGAATGTTGCGAAGGAGTTCGAGGAGCGCAGCGGATATCGGGCCGTACAATATGTTGACAGCCATGCCGGGTATAAAGATTGGTTCATTCAGGAATTTAAACGCGGCGGATTCACAATCGAACTGGGAAAGGGCATCAATCCGCTTCCGCTATCCCATTTGCCTGGTATATATGAAGATTCTGTCAAGATTTTGATGGCAGGCCTATATATGTAATGCATCCTCCATAAGGAATATACTTCCAAAAAAATATAAGAACATTATCCGCCACATTTGCTCTTTTTTACTTTATAATGAAAGAGAGTAAGGATTCAATTGATCAGTCCTTACTCTCTTTCTAATGTCTCGCTCACATATGCCAGGCGTTTTAGTTTTGAAGTGGGAGGTGTGTGGAGATTAAAGTATCCAAAGCAGCACTTTGTATGCGGCTTTCCATTTGTAAGATGTTGTGTTTCGTCCCATTATTTATCTCCACTATCCTTCTTATCTCGGCTTGTGAGCCTTCCAAGGACCTTAGTAAACCCGTAAATGATACGGAAAAAGAACACTCCCAATCTAGCCTGGAAACTTCAGTAAGCAATTTAAAGGTCCCGACTGCAGAAACGGAAAAAATCGAAGCCATTTATGGATGGCTGGATTCAAAAACCATTTTATATTCTGTGAAGCGGGAGGGTAATGAATTATCCCAGTTGATGACATGGAATTTGGAAACGAATGATACTTCCGTTTTCTATCAGCCGGCTTTGGCGTTTTCTGAAGTATCGATCAGTCCGTCTGGTACGCATATTTTGTTATCGTCCTTCACCTCTTCGGATAAAGCATCAATCACAGTACTCGATAAAACGGGAAATCCATTGTATTCAGTGGCGATCCCAGCCTATGAATTAGCATATGAGTGGAATTCATTTAAAGATGGCCAGTTGTTTGTATCGAGTTTTTATGAAGATTGGACATACAGCAGTTATGTGTTGAATCCAGATGAACAAACTATGGAAACTCTGGACTTTCCGCAGCCCTTTGCACAATGGGCAAGTGAAAATGAATTGATGTTTCTGGATTGGGACAAGGAAGAACCTGCTTTGACGGCCCCCCTAGAAAGAAAAGCGCTGAATGAGGATGGAGCGGACAGTCTTATGCTCGATGTCATTCACTTTAAAAAGATAAAACAAGCGCTGATGACGATTCAAGTGGAGACAGAAAAACAAGATCGGGGTACATATGCATTTTATGATTCTACAAACAAGCCGATCCACTCTTTTTCCGTGCCGCTATTGAAAAGCTTTTCAGATTGGGTGATTCCATCCTATGATTTCATTGAAAAAAACAAGGAATTCATAACGTTCATTCCTAATGAATCAAAAGATGCGGACCAATATGAGGGAAGGTTTACCTTAACTAAATTAAATTGGGAAAAAGGCACACAAGAAGAATTGATGAAGGACATGGAAAATGAACCATTAAGCTGTTCGCTTGATGGCAACTTCTGCTTATATGGATATCAATTTGAGAAAATCATTGATATGAAAACCCATCAAATACAAAGATTGTTCAAACAAACATGATGACCTAAAACAAAAGCTCGCCGGATGGCGAGCTTTTTTCTTCAATGGGCAACAGGAAAACCGCTGTTGATGACAGTCATGACAGTGAACCAGCCAAACACGACTGCACTGCCGGCTGCAAAAATGAATCCTAAGAAGTTTCTCTTTTTTAATGAGGTAAACACAGCCGCTACTCCTAATATAGCCACAAGTCCGAAAACAACCATTAATATCATGTCAAAACCTCCTTTTACATAATGAATACCTAATCCCTAATAATATACCCAGAGAATAAAGCAACTACCAAAAATATGTAGAAAAGATTGCATTTGTTAATATCTTAATATTTTTTCAATTATTTGTCGAGGTTTAATAGGTGACACTTCTATGACTTGAGTAAACTGGATTAACATTAGCAGCTTAATTAGTGTAAGATGAAGATAGAAAATCATATTGGAGTTGATGGAAATGAAATGGAAACAAATTCCTCTAGGCCCGCTGCAAACGAATTGTTATGTAGTTTCCGATGGACAGGATTGCATCATTTTCGATCCGGGTGAAGAGCCACAGAAAATCATACAGTACATACAAACAAAAAATTTAAAGCCTTTGGCGATTTTATTGACACATGCACATTTTGACCATATCGGTGCTCTTGATGCTATTCGGGATCATTATGGGATACCTGCTTATATTCATGAAAAAGAGGCCAAGTGGCTGCTTGATCCCGCGTTGAATGGTTCCCAAAACTGGTTCCCTGAAAATCCGATGCGAATGAAGCCTGCCGATCACATCCTGGCAAATGAGCAGGAGCTTACTATTGGAGGATTCACTTTCGAAGTGTTCGAAACTCCCGGACACTCACCAGGGAGCGTTTCGTATTATGTGAAGGAAGAACGTTTCCTCTTTTCAGGGGACGTCTTGTTCCAAGGAAGCGTTGGCAGAACCGATTTAATAGGCGGAAGCGAGGCAGTGCTGTTAAATAGCATTGAAACGAAGCTGCTGACACTTTCTGATGATGCTATCGTTTTTCCTGGTCATGGGCCTGTCACGACCATTTTGGATGAAAAGAATACTAATCCCTTTTTGAGATAATGACTTTTGCAGGTGCCATATGGCACCTGTTTTATTTTTAGCACTTTATAATGTAAAAATATTGAAATGGGTCATTTCCGCAACTATACTGAATATAAAAAACGTTTTGACACTTACCGTTAAAATTCATAAAGAAATTTCGTGGTCTTCCTTGTGTGGATGACTCTTCTGATTCAGCTCTGAAGTAAGATGCATATTTTAATATTTGCTGGAAGCATTTTTTTTTTTTTATGGTGGCACTTTTAAGAACTGTGAAATGAAAAATTGAACATTTTGTGAACCTTAAATTTGATTTCGTGTATGATTGTCGATAAAAAAACTTATTTATGTGTTTTATTAAGAAAAAGGAAAGTTTAATTTTCAATATGATGGAAGATCACAGAGACGGAGGCTATTGTGTTGAAAAATCACTTGAAGGAATTGGTTGCAGGAAGCCCCCAAAAAAGAATTTCCTATCATGACTATATGGATGCTGTTTTATATACGCCAAATATAGGCTACTATGCACGCGCAAAAGAGAAAATTGGCTCAAGAGGGGATTTTTATACGTCTGGCAATGTTGGGGATGCATTTGGAAGATCACTGGCCAGGTGGTTCGTTTATTTGATAAAAAGGTGCGGAGTTTCACCAAGAATCATCGAGGTCGGCGCAGGGGACGGTAAGCTGGCTTATGACATCCTCGTTTTCATAAAAGAAATGGAACCGCAGATATGGGACTCTCTGACTTATATCCTTGTGGATGGCAGTCCATTTCATAGAAAGGTTCAGCAAGAACGAATAGGGATGTTCAAACAGGCAGTTTCTGCCGCCAGTTTAGAAAAATGGACGAATGTAAATGGAATCGTCTTTTCAAATGAACTTTTCGACGCGTTGCCAGTACATGTTATTGAAAAGCATAAGGGAGCCCTGGTAGAGGTATTTGTCACTGAAAAGGAAGGAGATTTGGTAGAAGTGAGGGAACCTTTGGACAACCCTGACATTCTATCTTACCTTACAGAACGAAATATCACCTTAAATGAAAAACAACGATATGAAGTTCCGCTAAAAATGGTCCGTGAATATGAGAAGATCGTTTCCTGTATCGAATCGGGTATTCTCCTTACGATTGATTATGGCTATACCGAAAGGGAATGGAAGGAGCCAGTTCATCTTCAAGGGAGCTTGAGGGGCTATTATCAGCATCAAATGATTAAAGATGCGCTTATGTATCCTGGTGATATGGATTTGACGACACATATCCATTTTGACACATTAATCGAGATTGGAAAAAGAAAGGAACTTTCCAATCAGGGGCTATTCCTTCAAAATGAATTCTTGCTTAAAGCAGGGATACTAGAGGAATTGAAGGACCATCAAGGAATTGATCCATTCTCGAAAACGGCAAAGCGTAATCGTGCAATTCGGGGGCTAATCGTTCCAGGGGGATTTAGTGAACATTTCAAAGTGTTGCTTCAATCGAAGAATTTAGCAGAAGATGTGAGGATCTTTCCTGAATGGTGACAAGTTAAAACCCATGAATCAAAATTCATGGGTTATGTAATAGTGCTTGTTCTTAATGCGCAGTACCCGGAGTCATCATAAATACGCTCCAGTAGGAAAATCCTGCAAAGAAAACGGTAAGATAGGCGCCAAAAACATAAATATACATGCGCTCAGATAATTTCAAATAACTTAAAAGTACAAAAAAGATCGTTTGTGCAAAGAAAAGCAAAGACGTTTGATGCATATGGCCAAGATAAAAGAAAATTGCCATAATTCCTGTCCAAAATCCACATACTCTGAACATGCGTTCCACCCGAATCCCTCCTTATGTCTAGACGTGTACATTCTAAATAATTATAAATGAAATTGTAAGGTAATGTAAAGGATGCCTTTTGTTTCTATGTGAGAACCGAAGCCTGGTATGAGCATGTTGCACAATTGGACATCATATTTTCTAATTCCACAATATTGAAATTCTCAAACAAGGCTTCGAACATACCTTCTAAAAATGAATTGTGCATGGAGCAGATTGTTCTTGGCTCCACTTCAGCAACTTCCTTAAACGGGCAATTGAAGATACGGAAGTATATTTTATTTTCTTCTTCGCTTGCTTGTATTTCAGGAGATAACCCTGCGATCGTAGCAGCATTTTTAAGCATATTGACCTTTTCCCCAAAACCAAGTCGATCGATCGATGTCGAATTCAGGGCTAGTTGCTGATTGATCAATTCCTCCCCGAATACTTTTCCCGTTTCATAAAGTGCCTGTTTTCCTTGTTCCCCTAATGTCATCATCGTCTGGATGGCAATCCTTGAAAGCAGCTGATAGTTCCTATATGGAAAATGAAGCTGAATGACTTTATCAGATAATCGATAAAGTCTGCTGGGACGACCGCCTTTCCCGGTCTTTCGGGCATCCGAGGTCAACATATCGATATCCTCAAGTTTTGACAAATGCAGACGGGCAACATTTGGATGGATGTTAAAAGAATCGGCGATTTGCTGTACCGATACATCACCATGTTTGTTCACAATATGCTGATATATATAATATCTGGTGGGATCAGCTAACACGTTTGTTATTTTTAACGTTTGTTCCATTACACCCTCCTGTTTCCATAGTTTAACTATGTCCATTATAATGCAGGCAGAAAAAAATGGAATAAGAGAAAGGGCAAACTCCCTTTAGTTTAAAAAATGTTCACAAATAAAGCGGCTTAATAAGCAAAAATATATACAATGATTGTACAAATGTTATACAATCATTATATAGATATTAATGTATACAAAATGTGAACGGGGAGTGACTAATATGGCACAGTTAACTTTCTTTTCGTATCCAAGTTGTACATCTTGCCGCAAAACAAAAAAATGGTTAAGGGCCAATCAAGTTTCCTTCGATGAGCGACATTTATTCAGAGAGACTCCAACTGTAGCAGAGTTAAAAAGAATTCTTGAATTGACATCTGAAGGGCTTGATGAAGTCTTAGCAACAAGAAGTGAAGCATACAAAGACTTACAAGTTAATATTGACGAAATGATGCTTTCTGATGTAATCCAATTATTAACAAAAGAACCGAAGTTATTAAGAAGGCCTATTCTCATAGACGGGCAAAAACTGGTGATTGGTCATAATGTAGACGCATTAAGAAATTTGGTTTCCAAAAGGCTTGATTTGAAAATGAGCATGTGAAATGATTCTCGAAGTTTTTTCGGGAATTTTTTTTTTTTTTTTGAAGCAGGAATTTGTCGTGGATTGTCGAATCCATACAACAAGAATCATAGGAGGTGATGAATGAATTGATATCGATTGAAAAGACCGCAGAAAAAATACTGACCCGTGCTGTACAGGAATCGGCATCGGATATCCACATTTTTTTTCGCAGGGAGGGACCTCTCATCCAATTCAGGATAGACAATAAGCTTGTTCCAAAGGAAACATTATCATTCTTTGAAGCAGAGAGGCTGATCGCTCATTTGAAGTTCCTTGCCTCGATGGATATAGGGGAGAAAAGGAGGCCCCAGAGTGGTGCCATCACCATCAATTTGGCCAACCAGGTGGTCGGACTCCGCCTTTCCACTTTACCCACTGCCCATCTCGAAAGTTTGGTCATCCGCTTAATACCCCAACAGAATATCCTTCCTCTCGAACAGTTATCCTTATTTCCAAGCACCGTTCAAAAATTGATTGCACTCCTGAAGCATTCCCATGGCCTGCTCATATTTACTGGTCCAACCGGCAGTGGAAAAACCACGACACTATATTCCCTGCTTCACCATGCCCATGAGATGATCAATCGAAATATTATTACACTTGAAGATCCCATTGAAAATGTATCCGAAAAGGTATTGCAAGTCCAAATCAATGAAAAGGCGGGCATTACGTATTCTGTCGGTCTAAAAGCTGTTCTGAGGCATGACCCTGACGTGATCATGGTTGGGGAAGTCAGAGATGCAGAAACCGCCAAAATCGCAGTGCGTGCCGCATTGACCGGTCATTTGATACTTACAACCATGCATACCAGGGACGCCCAGGGCGCCATCTCCAGGTTACTGGAATTTGGTGTCAGCTTGCTTGAGGTTGAACAGAGTTTGATTGGCGTGACAGCACAGCGGCTGGTTGAATTGCGATGTCTTCCATGTAAAGGGGACTGTGCTTTAGCTTGCAAGATGACTGCCAGGAATAAAAGGGCAAGTGTATATGAATTGCTATATGGAAAAAGCCTGGCTGAGGTTCTCCGGATAATGGGAGATGAAAAAGGAAAGGCAACGGTCAGCTACCGCCAATTGAAGGATGAAATCGGAAAAGCGGTTGCGATGGGCTATGTGGATTCCGGGGAATATGAACGGCTGGTATACGATGAAACCAAAAAGTAAATGGAAGGTAAAAGAGCAGGCGGTCTTTATTTCGAAGCTAGGTGAATTATTGAATCATGGTTATCCTTTGGCGGACGCTTTACATTTTCTTGAGTTTCAGGAATCAAAGAAGAAAGCGGAAGACTTCACTCAGGCTAAAGCCGATTTAAGGAACGGTTACCCGTTGCACATGGTGCTGACCCATCTTGGTTTTCATCCGCAGCTTGTAAGTTATATATTTTATGGAGAACAATATGGCGACCTGGAACGGGCGTTGAAAGAAGGAGGGCGATATTGGAAGAAAAGAACCGAGGATATGGATAAAGTAAAAAAGTTAATGGTGTATCCCGTATTCTTAGTCTTTTTTGTGAGCATCGTTTTTTATATTCTTCAGAGTGTTCTCCTTCCCAAATTCCAGACAATCTATTTCACGATGGATGTCGATCAGCACACACTCTTAAAATTAATGGCAGCCTCCACATTCATTCTTCCAGCACTCCCCTTCTTTTTACTCGGATTGCTCCTATTCTTGTATATACTCAAACGATTTTGGTTTAACGGTTTGTGCCCATTAAGGCAGCGAAGGATTTTGATGGGAATTCCGATATTCGGGACCTTCATCAAATTATACGAAACTTATTTTTTTGCTAGCCAATTCAGTGGCTTACTTTCCGGAGGGCTATCGATAAACGATAGCATCAAATTATTCTCGGTAAATCAACAGCAGCCTTTTTACCAAAAACTATGCAATATCATTAAGGATGATTTGATCGAGGGCAGATCACTTGAAATGATTTTTCGGGAGCTCCCATATTTTGATGGGAATTTACCGGTGGTCGCTGCAAATGGTCAAAAATACGGCAGACTTGATGCGGAGCTGCTTCATTACAGTCGTTTTTTACTGGAGAAAATTGAAGAGAGAATGAATGCAATCTTGAAAATCATTCAGCCCCTTATGTTTTCACTTATAGGTCTTTTGATCGTATCCATTTATTTGGCAGTTTTGCTGCCGATGTTCTCACTGCTCGAAGGTATATAGGATTTTATTTTTGTATTCCGGAGGTGAAAATGCTCGAAGGTCATCTGGTATTCAGATGGTTTCAGGAGCATGATGATATGTTGAAGAAAGTGATGAATGAACGTGGTTTTACACTAATTGAAATGCTTATTGTTTTACTGGTAATATCCATCCTATTGATTATAACGATCCCCAATATCACGAAGAACCAATCTACGATTCAGTCTAAAGGATGTGAAGCATTCGTGAAGATGGCCCAAGCACAGGTACAGGCTTATGAGATCGACAATGCTAAACTGCCCGGAAGTATCGGTGAATTGGAAAGTCAAGGCTATCTCAAACAGACATCCTGTCCTAATGGGGATGTTATTAGTTTGGATAGTAAAGGAACGATAACGGTCGTTGAGTAGGAGAAAAGTGAATATACGGCATTCCAATGGGGGGTATACATTATCTGAAATCCTCATTGTCCTCGTTATTTTTGTACTCCTGATTTCCATGGGTCCTAATTTATATCCTAGCTTCACCAAAGGAATGGAAAACAGGTTATTCCTTTCTCAATTCCATGAAGATCTTTTCTATGCACAACAGTATGCCATCAGTCATGAGAGTTTGATTTACCTCCATATTGATAATACCAAAAAGGTTTATACCGTTTCGTCTTATAAGGAGGGGATCGTTCTAGAGAGAATCATACCAGAGGATATACAGTTTTCAAGTGGCACTTTGGGGTACAGCTTTCATTTTAATCAGTATGGAAATGCTTCAAAAGCCGGAACGATTATGATTGACACCTCAAAGGGAAAGTACAAGCTGATCCTCAATATCGGTAAAGGGAGGTTCAGGATTGAGAAATTGTAAAGGTTACGTCTACCTTGAGCTGATAGCCGCATTTGCCGTTTGTATATTCCTGGTCCTTGCCATTTTACCCATTTTTGGAGAGTTATTGATGAATCGGAAAGATATTGCCGTAAGGACAGAAGCCCACCATTTATTATATGAAAGATTGACGGCGTTCATGGATGGGGAGATACAAGCAGTTGGTCAGGAAATCATTTACAAAAAAAGATCCTATGAATTGGTTTGGAAAGACGATGGGGCTTTCCCGGGAATGATTGAAGGGTGTGTACGTTATGAAGATGAATCGGGTAATCTGGAATCCATTTGTGATGCTGCGAAAAAATGATGGCTTTACGATGATCGAAATGCTTTTTTCTTTAATGATTTTAATGACGACGTCCCTTTTTGTTCTACAGCTTTTTTCTATCATTCACACCCAAATGGGGTCCGTTGATAAATTGCATCCAAAAGAGTGGGAGGTCTTTACCATGCAAATGAAGCAGGAGGTCCGGAGTTCCAAAGTTCAGGATGTAATGGGAAATAAATTATTTTTGCTTTCAGGTGAGCAATTATCATCGTTTGAACAATATGAAGATAAGGTCCGAAGACGAGTGAATGGAATGGGGCATGAGGTCATCTTGCAGAACATTTCGGAATTCCGGGTTGAGAAGGATGGCGGTGTCATTGTTATAAATATAACGGATAAAGCAGGAACTACTTTCAGTCGAAGATTTCACCCTTTCATAAGGAATGTTACGAAAGTCGATGAATAATCAAAAAGGAGTCGTTTTCCCGATGGTCATGATTGTAGCGAGTGTTTTCATCATGTTCACGATACTAATGATAGACCAGTTTGTCATTGATAAAAAGTTTTATAAAGAAGTGGAAGAATCGCTTGTGGCCGACCATCTTGTCCATCTGGCCATTATGGATGTGACGGCAGAGTGGGGCGAAGAAATCCCAAAAATCATCCAAGGGGAAATTTCATATCCCAATGGTGTGGTGCGGTATTCCTTGATGAAACAAGAAGGTCCTTACGTATATATCGAGTTTTCTTCCACGACTAAAAATGATCGCGAGGGCAGGGTCATCATTCAATACGATAAAGAAGCGGGGAAAGTGAAAGAATGGTTGGAAAAGCAAGCTGTGTAATACGAATAATCAACACTCTTTTAAAACGGAACGCGACAGGTTCACGTGTTCAGGGAACAAGCGAAGGAATAAAAGGAGCGTAAAACGGGCATACTTTGCTTAGGGTGATGATTTTATATGTCTACAAACGCTTATATTAAATATCTGACGCAGCAGCTTGTCGAGTATTTTAATCTGACGAAAAAAGAACGAAAAGAAAAGCGCCGTCACAGAAAAGAGGATAAAAATCATGGTATGTCCCATTGGTTTGGCATTGTCCCTTTTGCTTTGTCGATGTTCGTAAGGAAAAATATCAAAAAGTGAAACAGATGTCCCGAACTTAGGACATCTGTTTCTTTTCGTTTTTTACTTATCCCAACGCCCTATCTGAAAGGTAAAATAATCCTCCGTTGATGATCGATATTCTGATGTTGGGTTCATATTGAGCTTTTAGTGCTTCTTTCTCGGTATAATAACTCTCACTTTTTTCGTCCATATCTTTGTAAAAATGCTCCAATAAATTCAAATCATTCTGCCAGCGCAGCATTGCTTCCTCGGCCCAGGAATGGTCATCATCCTCGAAACTGGTCCTGATGTATGTATCCAGTCTTGCCAATCCACTCTTGGGCATGATCAAAGGTGAAAGCGTAAAGGAGTAATCCGGTATTTTTGGGGTGACCTTTACCGGTAAAACCCGATGGTGAAACCCTTCCATGATTTCACCCGAGATTAAATTCAATCCGATCGACATGAAAGTATCTTTTTTACGGTCACATTGATAGGATATTTTCACATTCAGGGTCAGCCAAGGAAACAAAGGATTATTTCCGCCTCCTTTTGATGGAGGAGTATCCTCAAAAAGTCTAGTATACCCTGCCAGCTTTTTGGTTGATTGAATAATCTGATGAAGGCGCGGGGAGCCAAAATGAATCATTTCTCCCTTTAAATCGGATGGAGCTTGTTCTTTCTCGGTAATGAAAGTCATCTGTGCTGGGTTCGGAACGCCACCTGTTTTTTCTAGATAATGCCAGTAAAAGGGTCTATTCATTAATTCTTTATCCATTTCAATCGTCAATTGGACTGTAAGGTGGGTTGGTGCATTATCCAGTATTTCACAATCGTTGGCCTTAAAGTAAGTTATTAAAAAATCATGAATTTCCCGTTGCTGCATGAACCTCACCTTCCTTCATTGATTGAGCGAATTGGATTAATGATGAAAAATTATCCATCTTGATTTTCATTTCGCCCTCTGTTTTGGACTCGCCGACCACGTCGATTAAATATTCTTCAATGTTGTTAATATCCAGTTTGGTTAGAATATCATCCAATTCTCCAATTACTTTTTCAAATAAATTTATTTTTTCGTATAGTAACTTCAGAATATGTTCTTCTACTGTATTTTGCGTGGCAAAGTTATAAATCATCACATCTTCTTCCTGACCAAGGCGGTGAATCCGTCCAATTCTCTGTTCGAGCCTCATGGGGTTCCATGGCAGGTCAAAATTAATCAAGTTATGGCAAAATTGAAGGTTTATCCCTTCCCCGCCAGCTTCTGTTGCAATTAATACCTGTATATTCTTTTGGAATAATTCTCGCATCCAGTCTTTCTTTCCGCGCTTAAAACCGCCTCGGAAAGGAACCGAAGAAATTCCATTCTGCTGTAGGTACCATTGGAGATATAGCTGAGTCGCCCGGTATTCGGTAAAGATAATCACTTTGTCATCAATTTTCTTGATCAGTTCCAGTGCTTTTTCCGCCTTGGAGTTCTGAACTGTTTCATTCACTTTAGAAAATAAATCATCAAGCTTTGCCAAAAAGTCAGGGGAAGGCTGATCATATTTTTCTTTCATATTCTTTAATGTATAAAAGACCGCCTCTCTGCTGCTGCATGCCTCCCTTTGGAGAGTGAGAGCCGAAAAGGCGCTTCCTTTTGATCCATCCGAAATAGGCTTGAATTTGGAAACAGCATCGTACAATGCCTGTTCCGTTGGAGAAAATTCAATGGTGATGGTTTCCACATGCCGTTTTGTCCATTCAATGCCAGTATCGGCCCGCCGGTTTCGAATCATGACAGTATTGACCAGTTCCTTTAGGTGTTCATCTTCAATGATGTTCCGGCCTTTCCCTTTATACTTTTCCGAAAAGAGTGAGGCATTTCCCAAGTGGCCTGGTTTCAATAACGAAACGAGGTGAAAAATCTCCTCGACTTTATTTTGAATCGGAGTGGCTGTCAGGAGTAAACAAAATTTCTTTTTCAGATTCTGGACGAATTCATAGTTCTTCGTCTTATTGTTTTTAAGTTTATGAGCTTCATCAATAATGATGAAGTCATATTCCTGAGTGAAAATGATATCTCGATGTGGAGCGCGTTTCGCTGTATCAATGGATGAAATGACCACATCACAGGAGTCCCAAACATAACTTTTTCTCTGAACGACTGCCGGTATATGAAACTTGGTATTCAATTCAAAAGCCCATTGTGTGACAAGGGAGGCTGGAACAAGGATCAGTACTTTTTTTACAAGACCCCTAATCATATACTCTTTTAGGATCAAGCCTGCTTCAATTGTTTTTCCGAGCCCCACCTCATCAGCTAAAATGGCCTTTCCATTCATCTTTTCCACCACTTGCTTGGCTGCTTCCAATTGATGGGGAAGCGGGGTTAACTGCGGAAGGTGCTTGGGCGCCTGTAAACCTTCAAAATCAGGGATGATAAGATTTTCCTCCATTTGAACTGCCAACTTATAAAGCTCCCAATTTCCCCATGGACCGTCATTTTCCATTTTTTGCAGAAACTCGTCATTCCATTCAGAATTGAAGGATATATTGATTTTCATAGAAATAACTCCCTCTTAAATCATAATTTCCTTAATAAAAGGTCAAAACCCGAACATTTCGTATGTGAAGTAAGAAAAATATTTCTCTTCAAAAAATATTGCAGAGATAAGTTTCTTAGGGTAGGATATAAGTATATTTAGAAAATTCCAATTTCCAAACGCTACAAAGAATCTTTGTACATCGATTTTGAGTTCGCGTTTTCTTAGTATGGGCTATAGGCTCCTAGTTTATCCAAGATTACTGAAGGAGATCACTCAAACGGTTTCTGAAGTTTTAGGAGAATTGGCAGAGAATGCATTCCATGATGCTCAAAGGTTATACCGATGCTTGGGGCTATTTCGCTTCCTTTCATTGGTAGACCATTCATATGCGGGTGAAGATAAGGGGAGAGACTACGGATGTAGCGCCGAAGGAGCAAACTTAGCAGTGAATCTCTCAGGCAAAAGAACTCTTATTGGACGCAACTCTGGAGAGCGCCGCCCGTTTTGGGACGGCCACCAAAGGGGAAAACCTATTACATAGGTAAACTTTCAGGTTTCAGGACAGAGAAAAAGCTCAAACGGGCTTTCTCTGTCCTTTTTTGTGCTTTTTTCACATCATTAATCAGGATATACCTGATGCGTAATGACAAGAAGCTTTTGATAATGAAGCCAATTAATTTAAAAAAATCTGAAGGGGGTCATTTTTTGACCAATTTAAAAAGAACACCACTATTTGAGGTTTATCGTGAATACGGAGGTAAAACGATTGATTTTGGCGGCTGGGAACTTCCTGTCCAATTTTCGGGCATAAAGGACGAACATGAGGCCGTACGTACAAAAGCGGGGTTATTCGATGTTTCCCATATGGGGGAAGTCGATGTTAAGGGTCCTGGGAGCCTTTCCTTTTTACAGAAGATGCTGACAAATGATATATCAAAGCTGCAACAGGGCGGTGCCCAATATACCGCCATGTGTTATGAAAACGGAGGCACGGTTGATGATCTTATCGTGTATAAAAGGGCTGAGGACGACTATCTGCTCGTGGTCAATGCAGCGAATACAGAAAAAGATTTCAATTGGCTGCAAGCTAATTTAACGGAAGATGTCCAAATTACGAATGTATCTAGTGACTATACACAGCTGGCACTTCAAGGACCATCTGCAGAAAAGATATTACAAAAACTATCAGGAAATACTGACTTAAGTGAAATTGGATTTTTCAAGTTCAAGGAAAATGTCCTGATCAACGGTATCTCCACGTTGGTATCCCGTACTGGATACACTGGTGAAGATGGTTTTGAGATATATAGCGACAGTGAAAATGGTCCTGCCCTTTGGAAGGCGATTATGGAAGCCGGAAAGGAAGAGGGGGTTCAGCCGATTGGTTTAGGTGCTCGTGATACCCTGCGTTTTGAAGCGAAGCTGCCGCTGTATGGACAGGAGCTTTCAGCGGACATCACCCCGATGGAAGCCGGTATTGGTTTTGCAGTTAAAGTGGATAAGGAAGTGGATTTTTTCGGGAAAGCCGTTCTTGCTGAGCAAAAGGAGAAAGGAGCTCCCCGCAAGCTTGTGGGAATTGAAATGATTGACCGTGGCATTCCACGTCATGGTTATAAGGTCTACAGCGGTGATAAAGTCATTGGCGAGGTCACGACCGGTACCCAATCACCAACGTTGAAGAAAAACGTGGGATTGGTACTTATCGATAAGGAATTTTCGGTGCTGGATGCGGAAGTCGAAGTGGAAATCCGTTCCAAACGTTTGAAAGCCGTTATCATACAAACACCTTTTTATAAAAAACCACGTAAATAGAGAGGAATGGTCATTAGATGAAACATCGTTATTTACCCATGACAGAGCAAGATAAACAAGAAATGCTGGAAGCGATAGGGGTATCTACTGTTCAAGAACTTTTCAATGATATCCCTGAAAGCGTTCGTTTTCAAGGAGAATACGATATCAAGCCTGCTAAATCGGAACCTGCATTAATGAAAGAATTATCAAGGCTTGCTGCCAAGAATGCGGACCTTAAAACCTATGCTTCCTTCCTTGGTGCGGGTGTCTATGACCATTACGCACCGGTCATCGTCGATCATGTTTTATCCCGTTCTGAGTTTTATACGGCTTATACACCCTATCAGCCTGAAATTTCACAGGGCGAGCTTCAGGCGATCTTTGAATATCAAACGATGATATGTGAATTGACGGGCATGGATGTAGCTAACTCCTCCATGTATGACGGCGGGACGGCGCTAGCTGAAGCAGCCATGCTTGCTTCAGGCCAGACACGACGCAAGAAGATTCTCATTTCAGGAACCGTTCATCCTGAATCAAGAGAAGTTGTGAAGACATATGCGAAAGGGCAACGGGTGGAAGTGGTCGAAATTCCTTATAAAGACGGTGTGACGGACTTAGCTGCTTTAAGGGAATTGGCGGATGATGACATTGCAGGAGTGATCGTGCAATATCCGAACTTTTTTGGCCGCATCGAGCCATTGAAAGAAATGGAGGATATCATTCATGGAGTCAAGTCCATGTTTATCGTTTCCAGTAACCCGCTTGCATTGGGAGCTTTGACATCCCCTGGTGCACTCGGTGCAGATATCGTAACGGGGGATGCCCAGCCATTCGGCATTCCAGCGGCATTTGGGGGACCTCATTGTGGATATTTTGCCGTTACTAATAAACTTGTTCGGAAAGTTCCGGGCCGACTCGTCGGTCAAACGGTGGATGAAAATGGAAAAAGGGGGTTTGTACTGACCCTTCAAGCTCGTGAACAGCATATTCGCCGCGACAAAGCCACATCCAACATTTGTTCCAATCAAGCTTTGAATGCCTTGGCAGCATCTGTTGCAATGACCGCGCTTGGGAAAAAGGGTGTCAAAGAAATGGCTGTGCAAAATATTCAAAAAGCGCATTATGCGAAAAAAGCAATTATGGCAAAAGGGGTGGAAGTGAAATTCGACGGTCCTTCGTTTAATGAATTTGTCATTAAACTGCCTGCTTCGTTTTCAGAAATCAATAAAAACCTTTTTGAAAAAGGGATGATCGGCGGCTTCGACTTAGGGACGGTTTATCCTGAGCTGAAAGACCATATGCTGGTCGCGGTAACTGAACTTAGAACAAAAGAAGAAATTGATGCACTTGCGCAGGAATTGGGGGATCAACATGAATAATCAAGATCAATCACTCATTTTTGAAATCAGTACTTCCGGTCGAATCGGATACAGTCTGCCAGAAATGGATGTTGCAACTATTCCGCTCGAAGAAATTCTTCCTGCCGACTACATCCGTGAAGAAGAGGCAGAGCTTCCTGAGGTGTCCGAGCTGGATATCATGCGTCATTATACAGCACTTTCCAAACGGAATCATGGGGTGGATTCGGGTTTTTATCCGCTGGGTTCATGCACGATGAAATATAATCCGAAAATAAATGAAAATGTGGCACGCTTCAACGGTTTTGCCCATATCCATCCATATCAGGATCCGGCTACTGTTCAGGGAGCATTGGGACTATTATTTGATTTGCAGGAACACCTAACGGAAATCACCGGGATGGACCTAGTGACATTACAGCCTGCAGCAGGTGCTCACGGTGAATGGACTGGATTGATGATGATTCGCGCTTTTCACGAAGCGAATGGCGATACAGAACGGACTAAAGTGATTGTACCTGATTCTGCACACGGTACGAATCCTGCCTCTGCGACTGTTGCCGGACTTGAAACGATTACAGTGATGTCGGATGAAAATGGGTTAGTCGACCTTGAGGATTTAAAGCGAGTTGTCGGACCGGATACGGCGGCCTTGATGCTGACGAACCCCAATACATTGGGATTGTTTGAAGAAAACATTCTGGAAATGGCACAACTTGTCCATGACGCAGGTGGGAAGCTTTATTATGATGGAGCCAATCTGAATGCAGTCCTATCAAAAGCACGCCCGGGTGATATGGGCTTTGATGTGGTTCACTTAAATCTCCATAAAACATTTACAGGCCCGCATGGCGGCGGCGGCCCGGGTTCTGGTCCTGTAGGGGTGAAGTCGGACTTGATTCCTTACTTGCCTAAACCGCTTGTGGTCAAACAAGGTGAGCAATTCGTTCTTGATTATGATCGTCCGCAATCCATCGGCAGGGTAAAACCTTATTATGGAAATTTCGGGATAAACGTGAGGGCATATACGTACATTCGGTCTATGGGTCCTGATGGCCTTAAAGCCGTCACCGAGAATGCGGTCATCAATGCCAATTATATGATGCGTAGGTTAGAACCATTTTTTGACTTACCATATAATCGTCATTGTAAGCATGAATTCGTATTAAGCGGACGCCGTCAAAAGAAATTAGGGGTAAGGACTCTCGATATAGCCAAAAGATTGCTGGATTTCGGGTATCATCCTCCAACCATTTACTTCCCGTTGAACGTGGAAGAAGGAATGATGATAGAACCGACTGAAACCGAGTCAAAAGAAACGCTGGATGCGTTCATCGATGCGATGATCCAGATTGCCAGGGAAGCGGAAGAAACCCCGGAAATCGTTCAGGAAGCTCCGCATACAACCGTTATAAAGCGGCTTGATGAAACTCTTGCTGCAAGAAAACCTGTTCTGCGTTATCAAGCATAGACTGATAGCTTACACGAAAAAAATCCCTGCCTGCCGGCGGGGATTTTTCATGTTTATGTAAGAATTCATTAAAGTCCAACAGTTAACTTTCATTTTCCTAGAGCCCGCATGATGCACAAGAAGGCTTTTTAATTTAAAAGAGCCCATGCGGAGATGGGGTCTTATTTCTTTGCTTTGATTTTCCCGGTCCACATCTTGAAACCGCCCTTTAGGTGAAAAAGTTCCCTGTAGCCCTTTTTGTATAGCATGGCTGCAGCTCTTCCGCTGATGATTTCGCTTTGAGCGTACAAATATACAGGCTTGTCCGGCCTTATTTCGACCAAGCGGGTTTTCATTTGAGTCATAGGGATGTTTCTTGCGCCTAAGATATGACCATTATCGAAATCATTCGGTTCCCGCACATCGATTAGCTGCACTTTTCTGTAGTTAGCGATAAATTCGTCCTGTGTTAATGTTTTAACGATTTTACGCTGGCGGTACCAATTAAAAAGTGAATACGCAATAACCACTCCCAAGATGATGAGCAGTGTATATAATATTTCCAAACATAAAAACTCCCTTCTACCTTAACGAATACACACAATCTTTATTATATAATTGCTTTACCCAATAATCAAAAAGAATTTTCATCAAATTCTTCATCGACTTGATAGCACTTTCTTTTTTAGAGTGTTAAAGTCTGTTAAACTACTACATGTGAGTTTTTTGTGGGGGATTGAAAAACAGTACATTGAAACGAGGGGTAAGGATGACTAAAGAAAAATGGGGTTTTATAGATTCAGGGTATTGTTCACCGGCTTTTAATATGGCGTTGGACGAAGCACTGTTAAACTGGCAAAGCAAAGGTGAAATTCCGCCAATCATACGCTTTTACGGCTGGGATCCAGCGACATTGTCGATTGGTTATTTTCAAAAGGCTGAAGCGGAAATTGATTTGGAAGAGGTCAAAAGGCAGGGACTTGGTTTTGTTCGCAGGCCGACAGGGGGACGAGCTGTACTGCACGAGCATGAATTGACTTATAGCGTAATCGTTCCAGAATCCTATCCGGGAATGCCAACTACCGTTACTGAAGCATATCGTGTCATTTCTGAAGGAATATTGTTGGGGTTCAGAAATCTTGGATTGGATGCTTATTTTGCCGTGCCTAGAACCGATCAGGAAAAAGCGGCTTTAAAAACGCCCAGGTCTTCCGTCTGCTTTGATGCTCCAAGCTGGTATGAACTGGTCGTCGAGGGCAGGAAGGTCGCTGGCAGCGCTCAAACCAGGCAAAAAGGCGTCATCCTTCAACACGGTTCCATTTTGCTTGAACTTGATGATGATAAGCTCTTTAGCGTATTTAAATTCTCAAATGACAGGGTTAAAGAGAGAATGCAAAAAAACTTAAAAAATAAAGCTGTGGCCATAAATGACATTGCCGGAAGAAAGATTACCATCCCTGAAGCGAAAGAAGCTTTTGAAAAAGGTTTTGCCGAAGGACTTTCGATCGATTTAGAGCCATACGTCCTAACCGAAAAGCAATTGCAGGAAGTGAAGGCCATTGCAGAAAGCAAATATGAAAGCGATGAATGGAATTTCATGAGATAGACGAAGTGGGATAATTAGAGTGATTAAATAAAAAAGTTTTTTCAGATTTTTTGACCAAATAAGCTATCCCTTGCGGGGATAAGCGCTAAAAGGGATGGGGAAAAAGCAAGGTCCAAATTAATTGAAATCTGATGAAAAATTATTGTAAATCGACATTTTCCTCCCTTTTGCTAACTATATTAATTGATTTATCGTTTGACAAAATTAAAAGTTATTCAAAACAAACACAATATATAGTAGTTGAAATATTTAATACGACACTATATGTTGATTTTTGAGTTTCGCTATGATAAATTTAGGGTACTTGTTAAGCGAAACGGACATGTAAGGCTACATAAGGATTTTTGCGGCAGCAAGAACGGATCTTGAAACATATAAAGGAGAGGGAATTATGTCGGTTGTAATAAAAGAAGCTTTAAAGGTTGATCTAGAAAGGTTGAATAAGGATATTTCTTTATTTCCCCAGGTTCACCCTGTAACTGCTGATATGAAAATGGCGCATAAGGGAGTGTCCCGTCTAGTCATGCTTGACCGCTATTCTTTTAAGGATACTGAAAAAATCACACTCTCGGCAGGCGATTTCGTCGTGTTGACGATTAAGGAAGATCCGAAATTCCCGGCAAGGGGTCTCGGTTACATCGTTGAAATTGATTGGGAAACCAAAAAAGCCAAGGTATTGGTGGATGAAGAATTCCGTGGCGTATTGGATAATCCGGAAGAAGTGGAGACGGGAATTGTAAACCGTCCGTTGGATATAATCGAAAAGCCGCTTGAAATATACTATGAACAAATTGCGAAACGTAATGCAACGGGCTTGGCATCAGTGGAAACCACGGAAGCAAAAAGAACGGAATGGTTCAATAAATTCTATGAAGAATTAAAGAACCTTAATTTTGTCCCTGCAGGACGAGTATTGTACGGTGCAGGTTCCAATACGGACGTTACTTATTTCAACTGCTATGTAATGCCATTCGTACCGGATTCACGTGAAGGGATCTCAGAACATAGGAAACAAGTGATGGAAATTATGAGCCGCGGCGGCGGAGTGGGTACGAACGGATCGACACTGCGTCCAAGAAACACTCTGGCAAAAGGGGTAAATGGAAAATCCTCGGGTTCAGTTTCATGGCTTGACGATATTGCGAAACTGACGCATCTTGTTGAACAGGGCGGTAGCAGACGCGGCGCGCAAATGATCATGCTTGCTGATTGGCATCCTGATATTGCGGAGTTCATCATTTCCAAAATGCAAAATCCAAGGATTCTGCGTTACCTAGTGGAAAACACTAAAGATGAAGCCATCAAGAAATATGCGACTGATAAATTGAAATTCACGCCGCACACGGAACAGGAAACGGCTATGTATCAAGGGATCATCAATTATAAGGAGATTCCTGGCCAAGGTGGATTTAGCGAGAAAATCATTAGAGATGCAGAAGAAAAGATCCGTACAGGTGGAACGTACAGCGTTCATAATTCGGATTTTCTGACTGGAGCCAATATCTCTATTTGCCTGACTAAGGAATTTATGGAAGCGGCGGAACAAGATGTGGAATACGAATTGCGTTTTCCTGATGTAGAGAGCTATAATGCCGAAGAAATGGCCATTTACAATGAAGAATGGCATAATGTCGGTGATGTTCGTGAATGGGAGAAGATGGGTCACAAAGTCCGTGTTTACCGTAAAATCCGAGCGAAAGAGCTTTGGAACTTAATAAACATTTGTGCGACATATTCTGCTGAACCAGGTATTTTCTTTATCGATAATGCTAATGAAATGACGAATGCCAAAGCATACGGTCAGCAGGTCGTAGCCACGAACCCTTGTGGCGAACAGCCATTGGCCCCATATTCAGTTTGTAACCTTGCGGCAGTCAATCTGGCTGAAATGGCTGATAAAGATAGCAAAACGGTAAATTTCGAGAAACTTAAGCAGACCGTCGAAGTCGGTGTGCGTATGCAGGACAATGTCATTGACGCAACTCCTTATTTCTTGGATGAAAACAAAAAACAGGCACTGGGCGAGCGACGGGTTGGACTTGGTGTAATGGGTCTGCATGACCTGTTGATCTACTGTGAAACGGAATATGGCTCTGAAGAAGGAAATATCCTGGTTGACAAGGTGTTTGAAACGATTGCGACTACAGCTTACAAGGCTTCCGTGGAACTCGCTAAAGAAAAAGGCAGTTTCCCGTTCCTGATCGGGTCAACGGACGAAGAAACCAATGAGCTTAGAACACGTTTCACACAAACCGGATTTATGGAAAAAATGCCGGAAGATATCAGGGAAAGTGTTGCTGCATATGGCATCCGTAACTCTCATTTATTGACAGTGGCTCCTACAGGAAGTACAGGAACGATGGTTGGGGTATCAACAGGTCTTGAACCATATTTCTCCTTCACGTATTTCCGCAGCGGCCGTCTGGGTAAATTCATTGAAGTGAAGGCTGACATTGTACAGGAATACTTGGACCGTCATCCAGAAGCCGATACAGAAGAGCTTCCAAAATGGTTCATTTCCGCTATGGAATTAGCTCCAGAAGCACATGCTGATGTTCAATGCATCATTCAGCGCTGGATTGACAGCTCGATCAGTAAGACAGTCAACGCTCCAAAAGGATATACTGTCGAACAAGTTGAAAAAGTATATGAACGTCTATACAAAGGCGGAGCAAAAGGCGGTACTGTATATGTGGATGGCAGCCGTGACAGTCAGGTCCTTACGCTTAAAGCGGAAGAAAACCAAATGGACGAGCAGCTTGAAATGGATGAATTGACAGATGTGGAAGTTAAGAAAAAAGTTGTATTGGTCGATACGATAAATGAACTGCGTTCGACGAATGTTACAATTGGATCGGAAGTGGGTAACACTTGCCCGGTCTGCCGTAAAGGTGAAGTCCAGGAAATGGGCGGATGCAATACTTGCACGAATTGCGGAGCGCAATTAAAATGCGGGCTATAAGTTGATGGTAGGGAAGTCGTTAAGTATGCTGCAAAGCTATCTTAACGGCTTTTTTCATATATGTGGGGTAGCAACAGTCTGTTCAGTTACATAGCTAAAGAAGACCGAATCATCGTAAATTCGGTCTTCTTTTTGCGTTCAATCAACCATTTTCATTTTGCTGCCCTATTTCCTTTTCAGCTAGATATTGGTTGCCATCTTTCAATACCGAAAATTCATCGACCGAGTCTCCAGGTATATTCCTTGGATTTGGAAATTTATTATCTGTTTGGACGGTGATCGCTTGTTTCCCCGTTCCATTTGTCAAGAAGTCTCGTTTATTAACCATATCGCATCCCCTTCATTTTGAATTTCCAAGTAAAAACAATCATGAGGCTAACAGAATAATGAAAAACTATCCTTATGAATTAGATTGTGTAGTTCGATTGAAAATATGAACAAATCGATAAAAGAATGGAGATCGAAATGAAACCATTTATGCCACAGTTAGTATATATTGAGCCAAGGGCACTGGAATACCCGCTTGGCCGGGAGTTAAAAAAGAAATTCGAAGATTTGAACATTGAAATCCGTGAGACCACATCGCATAACCAAATTAGGGATCTTCCTGGAGAAAATGATCTGCAAAAATATCGTGTCGCAAAATCAACGCTTGTGGTAGGAATCAGAAAAACATTGAAATTCGATTCCTCAAAGCCATCTGCTGAATATGCCATACCTCTTGCTACAGGGTGTATGGGGCATTGCCACTATTGTTATTTACAGACGACACTCGGATCAAAACCATATATTAGGACATATGTGAACCTAGATGAGATTTTCGAAGCAGCCGAAAAATATATAAATGAGAGAAAGCCTGAAATTACCCGTTTTGAGGCAGCCTGTACATCGGATATCGTCGGAATTGACCATTTGACACATTCGTTAAAAAGGGCCATTGAATATTTTGGGAAAAGTGAATATGGGGTTCTAAGGTTCGTAACTAAATTTCATCATGTCGACCATCTGTTGGATGCTGAACATAATGGAAAAACAAGATTTCGCTTCAGTATAAATTCACGTTATGTGATAAAGAATTTCGAGCCCGGCACTTCGAGCTTCGAAGAAAGGATGGAAGCGGCACGTAAAGTGGCAGGTGCCGGATATCCCCTCGGTTTTATCGTAGCTCCAATATATCGTCATGAAGCATGGAAGGAGGGCTACCATGAATTATTCGAACGGTTGAGTGAGGCTTTAAATGGGGTGGATATCCCTGACTTGACTTTCGAATTAATTCAGCATCGGTTTACTGGCCCAGCAAAAAAAGTGATTCAAAAAAACTACCCGAAAACAAAATTGGAACTGGACGAAACGAAGCGTAAATATAAATGGGGCCGATATGGAATTGGTAAATATGTTTATCAAAAAGAAGAAGCCGCAGAACTGGAAATGACCATCCGTGGGTATATAGCGGAATTCTTCCCTAAAGCGGAAATTCAGTATTTTACCTGAATCAAGGCAATTTTCTATTAAAAACTGTCATAAATCGCTCTAATCCTGCTTAGAAATGTAAAGACCGGATTAGGGGAGGGCAGCTATGATTATTGACGGCGTTTTTTCCGGAGGCGGGATTAAAGGCTATGGTTTAGTGGGAGCCCTGCAGGAATTAGAAGAACGGGGATTTGTATTCCATCGAACAGCCGGTACAAGTGCAGGATCCGTAATTGCAGCTTTCGTAGCAGCTGGGTACACAGGTAAAGAAATGGAAAAGCTTTTTCTTGATATAGATTTAAGTGGCCTGCTGGACAAAAGGCGTGGTCTTTTGCCTATCCCGTTTGCCAAATGGCTCCTTGTATACTGGAAACTTGGCCTTTATAAAGGCAACGCACTGGAGACATGGGTCGCCGGTAAACTTGCCGAAAGGAATGTAGTCACCTTTAAGGATATTCGACCGAAATCCCTCCGAATCATAAGCTCTGACATTACAAATGGGAAATTGGTGGTACTGCCTGATGATTTACCGAACTATGGCATTGATCCGAGCACTTTTCCAGTGGCAAAGGCAGTAAGAATGAGTTGTAGCATTCCTTATTTTTTTGAGCCAGTCAAACTTGATGTCGGAAAAAGCAAGTTCCTTTTTGTTGATGGAGGTGTGTTAAGCAATTTTCCAATGTGGCTATTCAATTCAGATCATGTAAGAAAGGAAAGGCCGGTCATCGGCTTGCGGCTAAGTGTCGATGAGATATGGAAACCGCATAAGGTGGATAATGCGGTTGAATTGTTCTCCGCATTATTCAAAACGATGAAAGATTCCCATGATGCACGTTATATTTCCAAGAAACACGTCCATAATATTGTATTTATCCCGATGAAGGGGATTTCTGCAATGGATTTCAATCTGAATGATGAAAAAAAAGGTGAATTGATGAATCGGGGAAGGCAGTGCACGAAAGAATTCCTTAAAAAATGGACTTATTGATTATAAAAAGAAAAATCGGGCTCTTAAAAAGAAGCCCGATTTTTCTTTTTATTCTTTTTCCCTTCGATGACGGTTAAGTGACTATCCGTTTTCTTTCTCCATTTAATTTTCTTTGATGATTTTGCTGCAGAGAAGCTAGCCACATTATCTTTTTTCGAAGTTCGGTTTTTTAGCCTTTTTTTCGATTGGCGGGCAGCCTTTCGGAATGCTTGCTGCTCTTTCTTAACTGGTTTTCCCTTTGTTAATCCGGTATAAATCATATAAATAATCCCTGCGACAATGGCTATTATGAGAATGTTTCTAAAAAAGCCAATCGGGTCATTAAATAGTCGGCTCATTAGTCCGAGGACTCCGAGGGCGATGATTCCGTATATCATGAAAGATATGAAACGTTTCAACAAAGACACCTCCTTAAGAGCATCATAAGCATTTTTAGCTTATTTTAAACATTATTAATGTAAAATATTTGAAAAAAAGTAAAGAGCATTCCCATAGTTAGTATATGATTTTCCCTAATCAAAATGTGTATAGATGTTTTACACAATTACATCGGATTCTAAACTTTTTTCTGTCTCTTTTTCCATCCTTAACAGTTCATGGAAGGATGCCAATGCGACTTCGACTTGATCATCGGTGGGAGCCTTGGTCGTCAATAACTGAAGCCAAAGTCCAGGGTAACCAAGGTAGCGCAGAACAGGAATATCCTTTAATTTGTTCGTTGCCTGCAATACCTCGAAGGCAATGCCTAGCACGACGGGGATAAGCAAAATGCGATTGACGACACGAACCCATAACGGATCCGTTGGTACGAGAAGATAGACGAACATGCCTACAATGACAGTAAATAAAATAAAACTGCTGCCACAGCGATAATGAAGGCGGGAACTTGCCTGCACATTTGCCACAGTCAATTCTTTTCCATTTTCGAAGCAATTGATCACCTTATGCTCAGCTCCGTGATATTGAAAGACTCGCTTGATTAATGGCGTCAAGGAAACTACATAAATATATACGAGCAGTAAGATCAGCTTGAACAAGCTTTCCACTAATACCTGAGCCGTATGGCCACTGAAAATGGGTTCTGTCAATTTTGCGAGGAAGACAGGAATCAAGGTGAAAAGCAATTTCCCAAATAGGAAGGAGATCACACCAATCACGGCAACACCTAGCCAAAGACTTAATTTAGAGGGTTCTTTGGTTTCTTGTTTCGTTTCGACCTGTTTTTCCCCGTCTTCTTCTTCATACTGTTCTGTGGAAAAGTTCAGATGTTTCGAGCCGGTAGCACTGGATTGGATCAATGATACGATCCCCCGTAGAAACGGTATTTTTTTCATAAGCTTTACAGCAGGTTTCGATTCACGCGGTAAATGATAATAAGCGATCGTTGAATCTTTGCGGCGTACCGCAGTGACTGTGTGATGTTTGCCGCCGAACATGACGCCTTCCACTACAGCCTGCCCTCCATAAACGGGTTTTTGAACCTCAGACATTTCTACACCAACCTAATAGTTATTCACGTAGCTCTCTCAAGGGTGCTAACATGTTTATTATCAAGCATCACAAGGGTTTAAAGGCGTTCCAATAAAATTGAATGGAAGCTTTAACCCTGCGATTACTTTATGAATGTTGAATCACAGGAAGGTAGTATCCTGTGTACATTATAATCTTCAACAGAGGATGGGTATTTTCCTCTGAAAAAAGTAGATTATTTATGATTTAATCATACAGAATAAAACACAAAACCTCTAGTGATTCTCCTTCCTAAAAATAAAAAAAAATAGTTCTAATTAACAAAGGGCATACTACGTAGCGGAGGTGATTGATATGTCTTCTAATGAAAATGGACAAATTCAACAGGAATATCAAAGCATGTTAATCTACAATGTACTTGCTGTCGGTTTTGTTGGGGGGGCTTTTGCCAGTTTTATCGGAATCATTGCCCATTATTTTAATTTTATGGATTTTAGCCCAAAATTCATACTAACTTCATGGTCCAACATGACCTGGATCGATCATTGGCTCGGTACGGTAATGACCATAATTTTATTCGGAATTCTATCCGTGGGGATCGCTTTTATATACTATAGTCTTTTTAAAAGGATGAAGAGTATTTTTTCGGGTGTTTTTTTCGGAGTGGTTTGCTGGGCTTTGCTAGTATTTGTCCTAAAACCGATGTTCGTCGATTTGCCAACCTTTTCTAAAATGACAGCAAATACGGTTATAACAAGTGTCTGCATTTTTATTATATACGGACTTTTTATAGGGTTTTCTATATCATACGATCATCAGGAGTATATACGTCAAAAAAACAAAGCCGAGAAGCAATCGGAAAGCTGATTGTTTCTTGGTTGTAAAAAAGTAGTAAGACAATTTGTAATTATGATAGAATGTTCATGGAAAGCATTCTTTTAACATGAGCAGGTGTTTGATGATGACAAAAATTTTACTAATCAATGGTCCGAATTTGAATCGCTTGGGGAAGCGGGAACCTGCGCATTATGGATCCTCGACGCTTGCGGATGTGGAAGCAAAATTAATGCAGCAAGCTAAAGGGTTAAATGTGGAATTAACCTCTTTTCAGACTAACCATGAAGGAGCGATTATCGACAAGCTCCATTGGTCAGAGGATCATGGGATCGACGGGATTATCATTAATCCTGGAGCTTTTACTCATTATAGCTATGCGATTCGTGATGCAATAGCCGGAATTGATGTTCCAGTGGTGGAAGTGCATATTTCGAACATACATGCCCGTGAAAGCTTTCGGCATGAATCAGTGACCGCGGCAGTATCGGCGGGACAGATTGTCGGCTTGGGGATACACGGATATGAATTGGCGTTGCAGGCGATCACAAAGATTGCAAAGGGGAGAAATTAAATGAATAAACTAATGCGCTTAAGGGCCTCAATGGAAAAGGTGGGCATTGATGGTTTTTTGATCACCAGTACATATAACCGCCGATTCATGACCAACTTTACGGGAAGTGCAGGCGTTGTCCTTATTTCCCAAAAAGAAGCTAAATTCATCACTGATTTCCGATACGTGGAACAAGCGGGCAAGCAGGCACCGGATTATGAGATCGTTCAACACAAAGGAACGATCATCGAAGAAGTAGGCAAGCAGGCTAAAGCGATGAATATCGGCAAGCTGGGCTTTGAGCAAGAGCACCTGACTTATGCTACATATAAGGCATACGAAGCGGCCATTGATGGTCAACTTTCGCCGGTGTCGGGTGTTATTGAGAATTTACGCTTGATAAAGACTTCATCAGAGATTAAGATATTAAAGGAAGCGGCTGCTATTGCTGATGCTGCGTTTACACATATTCTGGATTTCCTGCGTCCAGGGATCTCGGAACTGGATGTATCCAATGAACTTGAATTCTTTATGAGGAAACAAGGGGCAACTTCTTCTTCCTTCGATATCATTGTAGCATCCGGCATAAGGTCCGCACTTCCGCATGGAGTGGCTACGGATAAAATCATCGAAAAAGGCGATTTTGTCACATTGGATTACGGGGCATACTTTAACGGGTATGTGTCTGACATCACTCGGACATTAGCAGTTGGCAAGCCAAGTGAAGAACTTATTAATATTTATGACATTGTTTTGGAAGCTCAACTGCGGGGAATGGCTGGGATCAAACCTGGCATGACTGGCAGGGAAGCGGATGCACTAACTCGTAATCTAATTGAAGAAAAGGGATATGGGCAGTATTTTGGTCATTCGACCGGACATGGAATCGGTCTTGAAGTTCATGAAGGTCCAGCATTATCCTTAAGGTCTGATATCATTTTAGAACCAGGTATGGCTGTAACCGTTGAACCGGGCATTTACTTACCGGGTGTAGGCGGAGTGCGGATTGAAGATGATACAATCGTTACAATTGAAGGTAACGAAGCACTTACTCATTCAACCAAAGAGTTAATCATTCTGTAAACATGTACATGTAGGAGGACAATTTATGATTTCTGTAAACGATTTTCGCACGGGTGTTACAATTGAAGTAGATAATGGAATTTGGCAGGTTATCGAGTTCCAACATGTTAAACCTGGTAAAGGTGCAGCTTTTGTACGTTCTAAACTTCGTAACCTTCGTACGGGTTCAATCCAAGAGAAAACATTCCGTGCTGGTGAAAAAGTAGCTAAAGCACATATCGAAAACCGCAAGATGCAGTACCTTTATGCAAGTGGAGATAGCCATGTATTCATGGATAACGAAACGTATGACCAAATCGAACTGCCTGCTTCAAGCATTGAACGTGAACTTAAATTCCTTAAGGAAAATATGGAAGTACATATCATGACTTTCCAAGCGGAAACACTTGGGGTCGAGCTTCCAAACACAGTGCAACTTGAAGTGGCTGAGACTGAGCCGGGAATTAAAGGAGATACATCTTCAGGCGGCACGAAATCAGCCGTACTTGAGACGGGCCTTTCGGTTCAAGTTCCATTCTTCATCAACCAAGGTGACAAATTATTGATCAACACTAATGAAGGTTCTTACGTATCACGTGCATAAATGAAAGGAGGCCGAGATTAATTTCTCGGCCTCAGTTTGTTGAGGATTCTATCGAGGGAATGCTTACCTGATTTAAAAACAAGACTTCGGCACTCCTGCCGAAAAACTGGCTAGCCGAGACACCAAGGACAATTGGCAGACAGTCGCGGAATGGGAGCGGATTTCTGAAAACAACTCGAACTTTCTTATATAAAAAGACTGTAGACCGAGATTAATTTCTCGGTCTTTTTTTGTTTTTTTTTTGATCTCAGAAGATATAAAAAATCAATAATAGGTCTGTTTCTTTAATAGCCTGTCATCATTATGGGCTTGTCGGCATATATTTTATTGAAAGTGGTGTATACAGGAGGATTGTCAAAATGGAAACGATTCTTTCTTTTTTACCGAAAAAATTAAACGAGCAACTCCGGGGTATGACACCGATGATGATCGATAAGATGGAAGAGCTGCGAATTCGGGTTGGAAGGCCGCTTGAGGTCATTGTAGGAGGGGAACCATACTTCTTTTCCTATGAAGTGACCCATCTGGATGCAGATCAATTATTGAATCAAATAGGTCAATTTTCGTTATATACACTTGAGGAAGAATTAAAGCGTGGTTATATAACCATAGCGGGCGGACATCGGGTGGGGCTTGCTGGGAAGGTGATCCTTGAAAATGGGTCGGTCAAAGCGATCAGGGATATATCCTCATTCAATATTCGGGTTGCACGTGAAAAAATAGGTGCAGCTGAACCACTCACTTCATATTTATATGACGGGGAATGGCAGCATACTATGTTGATCGGTGCTCCGCAAACGGGAAAAACGACCATATTACGTGATATTGCAAGAATGATATCCAGTGGTAATGAAAAACGCGGCATTGCTCCTCAAAAGGTGGGGATAGTGGACGAGCGCTCGGAAATTGCCGGATGTGTTCATGGAGTGCCGCAGCTCGAATTTGGAACAAGGGTTGATGTGCTCGATGGATGTCCTAAAGCGGAAGGGATGATGATGATGATCCGTTCAATGTCCCCGGATGTATTGATCGTGGATGAAATAGGTCGCGCAGAGGATACACAAGCTGTGCTGGAAGCGGTGAATGCAGGTATTAAACTCATGATAACCACACATGGCCATACACTGGATGAGATTAAGAAGCGACCTTTTATCGCGGAAATATTAAAGCAAAACATCTTTGAACGTTTTATAGAATTACAGAGAAGTAAATCCGGTAAGAGGAGCTACAAAGTCCTTGATGCATCGGGGGTTCCCATTTTCTTGGGAGAAGGTGTGAGCCCGCATGTTTAAGATAATAGGAGCAGCGATCATTATTATTGCAACGACATGGGCAGGTTTCGAAGCTGCGAAAAAATTAAGTATGAGGCCCCGTCAACTGAGACAGCTGAAAGTAGCCATGCAATCGCTTGAAGCTGAAATCATGTATGGTCATACACCTTTGAAAGAAGCAGCAAGGAAACTTTCTAAACAGATGGCCAAACCTTTATCCATCTTTTTCGATACATTCGCAAATCGACTCGAGTCAGGTGAGACCACCGTCAAAGAAGCATGGGATGATAGTTTGAAGAAAATATGGCAATCCCTTGCTTTACAACAGGGAGAATTCGAGATTCTTTCACAGTTTGGGGAGACGCTTGGAAAAAGCGATAAATATCATCAGCAAAAGCAAATCATGCTAACGATGGCACACTTGGAACGGGAAGAGAGCGATGCACTCGACCGCCAGGGAAAATATGAAAAAATGGTGAAAAGTCTTGGTTTTTTAACAGGGCTATTATTGATCATCTTGCTGATGTAGGAATATGTGGGGGGAATGAGAATGGGCATTGATGTGGACATCATATTTAAAATAGCGGGTGTTGGGCTAGTTGTGGCATTTCTTCACACGATACTCGATCAGGTTGGGAAGAAGGAATATGCCCAGTGGGTGACACTTTTCGGATTTATCTATATTTTATTCATGGTTGCTTCTGTTGTAGAGGATTTATTTCAAAAAATTAAATCTGTATTTCTATTTCAATAAGGGAGGGATTCGCGATTGAAATCATAAAAATCGTGGGTATTGCCCTAGTTGCCACCTTTTTGGCACTGATCGTCAAAGAGCAAAAACCAAATTTCGCATTCCTGTTAGTCGTTTTTGTAGGATGCTCCATTTTTCTTTTTTTAGCTGACAAAATATACGAAATCATTTTAATGTTAGAAAAAATTGCAGTTAATGCGAATGTAAATACCGTGTACCTAGAGACCATCTTAAAAATAATCGGAATTGCCTATATTGCAGAATTCGCTTCTCAAATTACAAAAGATGCGGGGCAAGGCTCGCTCGCTTCCAAAATAGAATTGAGTGGAAAAATCTTGATTCTTGCCATGGCGATTCCGATTTTGACGGTCATTATCGAAACGATTTTACAGATGCTCCCTAGTTAAAGGATTACTCCTACTAGTCAATGAGGTGAATGTATGAAGCAGCGGATGCCTTACTTATCCATTCTATTCGTTTTACTCTTTTTTTTGCATGCATCTATTGGACAAGCTGCCGAAAATCCAGAAAATGGTGAAATCGATCAAGAGCCGATCATGCAGTCCGAACTGGTACAAGCCCAAATAGAAAGGCTTGGTGTCGATGAGCTCAAACAATATTGGGATGACATTGTTACGGAATATGGAGGATTCTTACCGGAAAGCCAGAAAGGGAGCTTCATGGATTTTGTAAGCGGCGATAAGAAATTTTCCTTTGAGCAATGGATAAAGGGAATGACAAAATTCATTTTTCATGAACTGCTCGTGAATGGAAAGCTGCTGGGATCACTCATTTTATTAACCGTTTTCAGCATGTTCCTCCAGTCTTTGCAGAATGCGTTCGAGCAAAGCTCTGTAAGTAAGGTTGCTTATGCAATCGTTTATATGGTTCTGATCATTTTGGCACTTAACAGTTTTCATGTGGCCATGGAATATACAAAAGATACGATAGATTTGATGATTTCCTTTTTAATGGCGCTCATCCCTTTACTCTTGGCCTTGATAGCTGCTTCAGGCGGACTTGTATCGGCAGCATTCTTTCATCCGGTATTGATGTTTTTAATGAATACAAGCGGCATCTTGATCCAGTTTGTCGTCCTTCCGTTATTATTCTTTGCAGCGATTTTAAGCATAGTCAGCACGCTGACCGAACATTACAAAGTGACTCAGATGGCACAACTTCTCCGTAATTTTGCCATCGGTATCCTTGGAGCATTCATGACCATATTCCTTGGTGTGATCTCCGTTCAGGGAGCATCCTCAGCTGTAGCTGACGGAGTGACCATCAGGACAGCCAAATTCGTGACAGGTAACTTTATACCGGTAATAGGGCGCATGTTTACCGATGCAACGGATACCGTCATCAGTGCCTCCGTCCTATTGAAAAATACAGTGGGCTTGTCAGGGGTCATCATTCTCTTGCTCATTACCACGTTTCCCGCCATAAAAATCTTGATGATTTCTTTTATATATAAATTGGCAGCGAGTCTTTTGCAGCCGCTGGGCGGAGGACCTGTAATAAAATGCCTTGACGTTATAAGTAAAAGCATGATTTATATTTTCGCTGCATTGGCCATTGTCTCACTCATGTTTTTTTTAAGTGTCACGGTAATTATCGCCTCTGGAAACATTACCCTGATGGTTCGTTAGAAAGGAGGAGGGCTTGGTGAGTTTTTTAGCTGGCTGGATATCCAACATCATCATATTTGTATTGCTGGCTACTGTGATTGATATGCTTCTTCCGAATTCAGCTTTACAGAAGTATGCAAAAATGGTCATCGGACTTTTACTGATTGCGATCATCATCACTCCTATATTGGGATTATTCAATATGGATTTCGACGATATTCTCACTGCGGCTACTAGTGAATTTGAGGGTCAGGAAAAAAAAGATTTAGGAAATTTGACAGAAATGAAGAAAAAAGAAATACAAGCTACCCAGGGTGCATATATTTTAAAACAAATGGCTGTTGACTTACAGGCAGAAGTGGAAGAGGAGCTGATGGTGGATTATAACATGAAGATTAGTTCAATTGATGTAGGGGTCAAGAATGTGGAAGAACCGGGTGTTGATGATCTGCAGAATATAACCATCTCATTGGAAAAGGCAGAAGGGAAAGAAAACTCGGAGATAGAGGCAGTAGCGAAGGTTGATATCAATGCAGATAGCCCATCCACTTCGAATGATGCCAATCTGGATGCTGTCAAAAGGTTTCTGGCAACAAGTTGGTCTGTTGATGAAGAAATCATTGAAATCGCCGGGGAAAGGAAGTGACTGAGTATTGAACAAAGACAAAGGTCCATTATCCTGGCTGCAAAAACTATTAAATAAAGACCCTGACCAAAAAGAGCCTAAGGAAAAAAAACCTTCCCTGTATGTCTATGCTCTAATAGTTGTCCTTTTGGGAGCGGGAATCATGATGGCCGGGAATTTGTTAACCACCAACCAGACTGGACAAACACCTGAAGTGAAGACTGTATTCAATAATGATAAACAGCAGGATGATGAGGGGGATGTTGAAACATTCGGCCAGAAGAAATCTGAATTCAAGACAACAAAAGACTATGAAATATATCTTCAGAATGAAATGAAGGAAGCGCTTGAATCCATCGCAGGCGTCCAGGATGTAAAAGTCGTAATCTACGTCGATGCATCCGAGAAAAAAGTATATGAAAGAAACAAAGTCACCCAAAAACAAGTCACTGAAGAAACCGACCAGGAAGGCGGCAAAAGGACGGTCGAAGACACATCTGTTGATGAACAGCTAGTTTTGGTCAAGAGCGGTGAAAAAGAAGGACCGATCATTTCGGAAACGAAAAAACCTAGTGTACGAGGAGTCCTGGTTGTCGCTAAAGGGGCCGAAAACATTCAAATAAAGAAGTGGATCATCGAGGCTGTCACACGCTCACTTGATGTACCGAGTCACAGGGTTTCTGTCATGCCTAAAAAATAAGGGGGAAAATCTACATGTTATTAAAAAAACAAACCGTTTGGTTATTGACTATGCTAAGTCTGGTCGTTGTGCTTTCAGTCTATTATTTAACCGCTCCTGAAGAAAATGCCGCCGATATGACGGCAACAGAGCAAAAGGAAGAAAATAAAGCAGAAACTAAAACAGAGAACAAAGCGGATACAAAAGAGGAAAGTAAAAGTGAAAAAGAAACGTCCAAAAATACAGAAGGTTCCTCTGTAACCATTGCATCTGGAGATGAGTTCGAATCGTTAAGGATGCAGATTGAAGATGAACGGGCGAAGCTGAATGAAGAATTGACTGCAAAGATGGGCAATACAGAACTATCAGCTGAAGAAAGAGACGAGGCTTATGCAAAAATCGAACAATTAAGTGAAACGAAAGTAAAAGAAAATATCATCGAAAACTTAATTGTTGCCATGGATTACAATGCCGCACTGGTCCGGGTGGACGGTACGGATGTAAAGGTGAGTGTCAAGGCCGATAAACAAACGAAAACAGAGGCCAATAACATTATCCGCCTCGTAAGGAAAGAAGTGAGCGATGCACAAAATGTTGTGGTCGATTTCCAACCGGAAAAGTAAATACACTTACAGAAAATAATGCTGATACAGAACAGTTCAACATCATAAAAATTTGAAAGCCCCCTTAATAAAAAAAAGGAGGCTTTTTTTATTATGTTTTTTTAAACTATCTTACAATCTGGAAACTTTAGAGGAAAAGTTTTTTTATGTCAATTGGCATAAGGAAATCAAATAAAAATGGTGATAACGACCATCCGTAATATTCTAGAAAAGTAATTACACTGGATATTATTACCTTTTTTTAGGAATTAAATGCGAAATTCAAGAGAAGGCGTTAAGGTGCCCCAGGTGAAAAATATTCACAATATTATAATAAAGGTGTAAGATATAAGTATGGATAATAAGTTACAACTAATCTATCATTGAATTTGTATAAGCTAATATTGTATGATGTTAGAAGCTGGTCATAAACTTTTCATTTCTCTTAGGGAAACAATATTTTGAGAAAGTGAAAAATCTGTTATAATACAGATGAGGTTTTTATTCAGTTTATTCGCATTCGCATAAAGAAAGCGGCTACTTTGTGCAGTATTGGACAAAGTAGGATAAGCTAAGGGTAAGGTTACATAAAATATTATTGCCTCACAAACTCATATTAAATTAGACAAGGGGTGCCACAAAATGAAAGTGCAAGAAATTCGTGAAATTATTAAGCTAGTCGATCAATCAAATATCAGTGAATTCGTTTTTGAAAATGAAGGAACGAAAATTAAATTGAAAAAAACTGAAACGGGTACAGTATTACAACCAGTAGCTGCTCCAGATGTTGTTCAAGCCAATGCAGCTGTAGCGGTCAATCCCGCAGCGGCCCCTGCAGTGCCGAAAGCTGTTGAGCCTGCAAAACCTGCTGCTGCCGTCACCGAACAGGAGAATTTACATAAAATCACTTCTCCGATGGTAGGAACATTCTACCAATCTCCTGCACCGGATTCACCTGCATACGTAAAAACAGGCGATAAAGTAACGGGGGATTCCATTGTCTGCATCGTGGAAGCCATGAAACTTTTCAATGAAATCGAAGCTGAAGTAAGCGGTGAAATCGTTGAAGTCCTTGTAAAAGAAGGGCAACTTGTAGAATATGGTCAACCATTATTTTTAGTAAAGCCGGAATGAGGAGCTGTTTCTAAATGATTAAAAAGGTATTAATTGCCAATCGTGGGGAAATTGCTGTCCGAATCATCCGGGCATGCAAGGAATTAGGAATCGAGACTGTTGCAGTCTATTCAGAAGCAGATAAAGAAGCATTACATGTTCAAATTGCGGATGAAGCATATTGCATCGGTCCTAAATTATCAAAAGACAGTTATTTAAATAAAACGAACATTATCAGCACAGCCAAGAAAACGGGATCTGATGCAATTCATCCAGGATATGGATTCCTAGCTGAAAATGCCGACTTTGCTGAGCTATGCCGTGAATGCAATATCATTTTCATCGGTCCTAGCCCCGAAGCGATCAATAAAATGGGAACAAAGGATGTAGCAAGGGAAACCATGCGCAAAGCTGGTGTACCGATCGTACCGGGTTCTAAAGGCATAATTAAAAATACGGATGAGGGTGTAGCCCTAGCTAATGAAATGGGCTATCCAGTCATCATCAAAGCTACTGCTGGCGGAGGCGGTAAAGGTATCCGTGTCGCAAGGACGGAAGAAGATCTCATTAAAGGCATTAACATCACACAACAGGAAGCCGCGACGGCATTTGGGAATCCTGGCGTGTATATTGAAAAGTTCATTGAGGACTTCCGTCACGTTGAAATACAGGTCATGGCAGATAATCATGGCAACGCCATCCATTTAGGTGAGCGTGATTGTACGGTCCAACGACGTTTGCAAAAACTTGTTGAAGAAACCCCGTCACCAGCGTTGGATGGTGAAACACGTGCGGAAATGGGGCAGGCTGCAGTAACGGCTGCACTTGCCGTTAACTATTCAGGTGCCGGAACAGTAGAATTTATTTATGACTATGTGAATAGAAAATACTACTTTATGGAAATGAATACACGTATCCAGGTTGAACACCCAGTTACGGAAATGGTAACGGGCGTGGATTTGATTAAAGAACAGATTAAAGTTGCTTCAGGTAACAAACTTTCGCTTTCACAAGAAGATGTCACTTTTAACGGATGGTCTATCGAATGCCGGATAAATGCGGAAAATCCAGAAAAGAATTTCATGCCTTCTGCAGGTAAGATTCAAATGTATTTACCGCCAGGCGGCTACGGAGTTCGTGTGGATTCCGCGGCATACCCTGGATACTCAATACCGCCGTATTACGATTCCATGATCGCTAAATTGATCGTCCATGCATCGACTAGAGAAGAGGCGATCGAGAAGATGAAACGCGCCTTAGGTGAGTTTGTCATTGAAGGGATCAGTACCACAATTCCTTTCCATATTAAGTTACTTCAACATGACCAATTTGTTTCCGGGGAATTTAATACCAAATTCCTTGAAATATATGATGTAATGAACTCATAATGTAAAGGAAGACAGGAGGTGCTTTTGAATGAGTGAAATGGAAGGCCAATTACTCGAAATGAATGATTATAATAGTGGGCTGGGCAAAGTGGAGATTGCGCCTGAGGTGATAGAGGTAATTGCGGGTATCGCTGCATCGGAAGTTGAAGGTGTTGCACATATGCGCGGGAATTTCGCTACGGGTGTTGTTGAAAAGCTTGGTAAAAAGAACCACGGTAAAGGTGTTAAAGTGGACTTAACGGGAGAATCCATCAAAGTCGAACTTTATTGTGTCATGAAGTTTGGTGTTTCAATTCCGAAAGTTGCTCAGGAAGTGCAAGATAACATTCGTGAAGCTTTGTTGAATATGACCGCTATCGACGCTGGCGAAGTGAACATTCATGTAGTGGGCATTGCTTTTGATAACGCTAAACAAGAAGCGGATTACGAACAAGAAGTGTAAGTGGCTTCATTTGATTCACACCTGCAAAAACCCGGCAAAAAGCCGGGTTTTTGTTTTTTTGAATGTATACTCCATGATACCCCGAATTTTGAGCTTGCTTATAATATTAAATTTAAATGAACATAATAAGGCGGTGTCTGGAAGTTTCCCTTTAATTCAAGGGTGATTTCTGTTAGAGTGTAAAAGGTGAAATATGAGCATGAAAGCTAGGCATGAGCTTTTTGACACTTTCAAAAAGTATGGGACTGTGTTGGCCGTTAATTGGAAAGTAATCTTGAGATGTTATCTTGATTCAAGATATTGAGTCTTTTGGCCTTGAATTTAGTGGGATTTAGCTTGATTTTAAAAAAATATAGCGAAAATCTTAATATTTTTGAAAAAATGTTATTTAATGTTCGTTTGTTCTAGCATTTTCATATATAATAGTAGATGTTAAAGGAGTAAGATTATGAAAAGAAGAGAAGCCCGTGAAAAATCCCTTCAAGCACTATATCAGATAGATATTGCCAACTCGAATGTAGAAGAAGCAATGGAAAGCGTACTGGATGGTGCCCCAACTGATGAATATTTCAGGAAATTAGTAATGGGGATAACGGAAAATCGAGAACAAATTGATGGAATGATCAGGGACAACTTAGAGAATTGGACGTTGGAAAGACTGGCGAACATTGATCGGAATTTACTGCGGATCGCGGTTTATGAAATGGTTCACAGTGAAGATGTTCCTGTAAGTGTTGCAATGAATGAAGCTATTGAAATTGCTAAGAAATTCGGTGATGATCAATCGAGCAGCTTTGTAAATGCCGTTTTATCCAAAGTAAAGGTGAAAAGCGGCAGCTGAAGTTGCAGCCTTGAACAAGGATTCTCACTGCAATTTCTTTAGCGAAATTAACTTGGGAGGAATAAACACATGTCAGCTCAAATCATTAATGGTAAAGAAATTGCGGAGTCAGTTAGGCAGGAAATCAGTAAGGAAGTTCAACAATTACGTGAAAAAAATATCGTTCCGGGTTTGGCTGTAATCCTGGTGGGTGACAATCAAGCATCACAAACTTATGTGCGCAATAAGCATAAGGCCTGTGAGGACTTGGGCATGCATTCCGTATTGATTAAAAAGCCTGCGGAACTCTCTCAGGAGGAATTAATTCAGAGCATTGCTGAATTAAACCAGGACGACAGCATTCATGGGATATTGGTGCAGCTGCCTTTGCCTGGACATATTCAGGAAAAAGCGATCATTGAAGCGATTTCGCCTGAAAAGGATGTTGATGGATTCCACCCGATTAATATTGGGCGGATGATGACGGGGCAAGATGCATTTTTACCTTGTACTCCATATGGCGTCATGGTAATGCTTGAGTATATCGACTATGACCTTGAAGGTAAGCATGTTGTCATCGTAGGGAGAAGTAATATCGTCGGAAAACCAGCCGGACAATTATTTTTAAATGCAAATGCAACCGTTACATACTGTCATTCACGGACAAAGGATCTTGCCTATTATACTAAGCAAGCCGATGTCGTTGTGGCAGCTGTCGGAAAGAGGGACACGATCACGAGTGACCATATTAAAGAAGGCGCAGTCGTCATTGACGTCGGAATGAACAGGAATGATGAAGGGAAGCTTTGCGGTGATGTGTCGTTTGATGAAGTGAAAAATAAGGCTTCATACATCACACCTGTTCCTAAAGGCGTTGGTCCAATGACGATTACGATGCTTATGAAGAATACGGTCAAATCTGCTCAAAAAGCACTTGAACAGAACGAGCAAGCATTAAAAAGCTGAAAAAAACGTTAAATTATTTTAAAGAAGCGGACCTCTTGTTTTATAATAACGGGAGACCGCTTTTTTCCATTCATGGATTAATCAAGTTTCAAGTGTAATCTATAGGCGGTTTTCTTTATATCCGATTTCCATCGGAAGGAGACATTATATGAGCAACCAACAATATTTGAGTGTGTCGGCTTTAACGAAGTACATCAAAAGGAAGTTCGATGCCGACCCCCATTTGCAAAATGTATACATAAAAGGTGAAATTTCGAATTTTAAACAACATACAAGCGGACACATGTATTTTACTTTAAAGGATGAGAAGGCCCGACTCCTCTCCGTTATGTTTGCCGCCAATAATAAAGGGATGAAATTCCTGCCCGAAAATGGTATGAAGGTACTTGTTAAGGGCGATATATCATTATATGAAGCAGGGGGACAGTATCAGCTTTATGTGAAAAGCATGGCCCCTGATGGTGTGGGGGATTTGTATCTTGCTTATGAACAGCTGAAGAAAAAGCTGGAGGCGGCAGGTTTGTTTTTGGCCGAACACAAGAAGCCGATCCCGCAGTACCCTAAGTCTGTAGGTGTCATAACATCGCCGACCGGAGCTGCATTAAGAGATATCCTGATAACCATCAAGCGGAGATATCCAATCGCCAGGATCATCGTTTATCCAGCACTTGTACAAGGGAATAATGCAGCTAAATCGATTGCCAAGGCAATTTCCATGGCAAACGCAAGGGCGGAAAGCGATGTTCTCATTGTCGGAAGGGGCGGCGGGTCGATTGAGGAACTATGGGCGTTTAATGAGGAGATAGTGGCTGAATCGATTTATGATTCCGATATACCGGTAATTTCAGCTGTCGGTCACGAAACCGATTTTACAATTGCTGATTTTGTCGCCGATATGCGTGCTCCTACACCGACTGGTGCAGCAGAGTTAGCGGTTCCTCACTTGAATGAAATACTCGAACGCCTGATGAACCGCAAGAACCGATTGACCCGCTCCATTCAAGAAGCGGTGAATTTTGAACGAACCCGTTTGACCAGGATGGAGAGGTCTTATGCCTTCCGTTATCCACATAAAATGTATGAACAGAAGCTTGAACAGCTAGACAAGACGATGGACAGGCTAGGTAGGACCAGCACGCGATATTTCATGAAAAAGAGAGATGAGCTGAATCAGCTGAACGATATTCTGAAAAAGCAGCATCCTGAACAAGCGGTGCAAAATGCGAAAGATGAATTACAGCAGCATGCAAAGGTTTTACGGAGGGCCATGGAAGCCATCTATCGGCAAAAATCACAGCAGTTCGTCCATATTACAGCCACTTTATCTGCCCTCAGTCCACTAAAAATCATGGAACGGGGCTATGGTTTGGTTTTTACTGAGGATGAGACATTAGTGAAAAGTACACAGCAAGTATCCAAAGGGGATAAGATAGCGGTGTCGATAAAAGATGGAACACTTGAATGTGAAATTAAAGAAATAAAGGAGCGGATTGAACCATGACAAAAAAACAGGAAGCTACATTTGAAGAAGCGATGGAGAATCTCGAAAAAATTGTAGAGCAGTTGGAAGAAGGCGATGTACCCTTGGAAGAAGCCATCTCCATATATAAACAAGGAATGGATTTATCAAGGCTTTGCCATTCAAAGCTTAAGGCTGTTGAAAATCAGTTGACTCAAATTTTACGCGAAGATGGGGAACTTGAAAACTTCGCTGTAAAGGAGGAAGAATGACATGGGTACGGCGTCCTTTGATATGTTTTCTAAAGAATATAAGGCGGTTATAGAACGGGAAATCGTGGGATATGTAAATAAACTTAAAGCTCCGGCAGTGGTCAAAGAAGCTATGATCTATTCACTTGAGGCAGGAGGTAAACGGATTCGCCCGTTATTGGTCTTTGCGGTTCTGGAGGCCTTTGGAAAAAACTTGAGGATGGGGATTCCTGCAGCGGCTGCCATTGAAATGATTCATACATATTCTTTGATTCATGATGATCTTCCTGCGATGGATGATGATGATCTCCGCCGCGGAAAACCGACGAATCATAAAGTGTTCGGTGAAGCGGTAGCAATACTGGCTGGTGATGCGCTTCTTACATATAGCTTTCAATTGGTGACGGATATGATCGATCCCGAGGTGACGGCTGAAATGAAGCTGAACCTAGTAAGTGAAATTGCAAATTCTGCCGGCGCCGAAGGAATGGTTGGAGGTCAAGTTGCGGATATGGAAGGTGAAAATAAACAGTTGACCCTTCAGGAATTGGAGTATATACATGAACATAAAACAGGGAAGTTATTGACTGCAAGCATCCTTTCCGGTGCTATATTAGCCGGGGCGAATGAAGAACAGCAACTGCATTTACGTGACTTTGCATACCACCTGGGGCTTGCTTTTCAAATTCGCGATGATATTCTGGATATTGAAGGGTCAGTCGAGTTGATCGGCAAGCCGGTTGGCAGTGATGTGGGGAATCATAAAAGCACATATCCATCTTTACTTACGCTTCAAGGGGCAAAGGAAAAGTTGGAACATCATATAGAACTTGCCCATGCCGCTTTGGGAAAAACAACATTACAAACGGGTTTGTTGAATGAACTAACTGATTTAATAGCGAACCGTAATCATTGATTGTGGCTAAATTTGTTATCAATTGAGGTTTTATGGTATACTCATTGTGCAAAAATATGTGAAAATCAAAATGAATTTTTTTATTGAGATACGTGATAAAATAGGTATAATAAGCCGCCGAAATCACCTGGGTGTTGGCGGCTATTTTTTAACTTAAAACCAATTTTTCGGTCTAGTCATCCATAGTCCTCTTTAATGCGGCTTTGTTTATGCTTACAATCGAAAATTACAGAAAGTGAGTGGTCCTGTTTGGATCTTCTATCTATAAAAGACCCTTCTTTTTTGAAGAAGATGAATAATGAAGAACTTGTCGAGTTAAGTGTGGAAGTACGTAAATTCCTTGTGGAAAAATTATCGGTGACCGGTGGGCATATTGGGCCCAATTTAGGTGTCGTTGAGTTGACTATAGCCTTGCATAAAGAATTCGACAGTCCGAATGATAAAATTTTATGGGATGTCGGACATCAATCCTATGTCCATAAAATCCTGACTGGCAGAGCAGGAGAGTTCGACACCTTAAAGAAATATAAAGGTCTTTGCGGTTTTCCCAAAATGATTGAAAGCCCCCATGATGTTTGGGAAACAGGTCACAGTTCGACTTCCCTTTCAGCTGCAATGGGAATGGCCGCTGCCCGTGATATCAAAGGTGAAAGCAGTTTTATATTGCCTGTAATCGGGGACGGTGCACTAACAGGCGGAATGGCGCTTGAAGCGTTGAATCATATCGGTGATGAAAAAAAGGACATGATCGTTATCCTGAATGATAATGAAATGTCCATAGCCCCTAACGTAGGTGCTTTACACACGGTATTGGGAAGATTGCGGACAGCAGGTAAATATAACTGGGCAAAAGATGAATTGGAGCTGCTTTTGAAAAAAATTCCTGCAGTCGGTGGTAAACTTGCAGCTACAGCGGAACGCTTGAAGGATAGCATGAAGTACTTATTGGTCTCAGGAATCTTTTTCGAAGAGCTTGGTTTCACATACCTTGGACCAGTAGATGGTCATAATTATGAAGAATTGCTGGAGAATTTAAGATATGCCAAGAAAACGAAGGGACCTGTACTGCTGCATGTCATCACGAAAAAAGGCAAAGGATATTCACCTGCCGAATTGGATACAACAGGGAACTGGCATGGGACAGGCCCATATAAGATCGAGACTGGCGATTTCGTTAAATCCCCTAGTAAAGGTCCTGCTTGGAGCGCTCTTGTAAGCGATACTGTCAGCAGGCTAGCTCGTGACGATGAGCGGATTGTCGCGATTACACCTGCAATGCCCGTAGGATCGAAGTTGGTGGGCTTTTCTCAAGAGTTCCCAGAGCGTTTCTATGATGTAGGGATTGCCGAGCAGCATGCTGCAACTTTTGCTGCAGGATTGGCAACTCAAAAAATGAAACCTTTCCTGGCTATATATTCAACCTTCCTGCAAAGAGCTTATGACCAGGTCGTTCATGATATTTGCCGTCAAAATCTGAACGTATTCATAGGGATCGATCGTGCCGGATTGGTTGGTTCCGATGGTGAAACGCATCAAGGCGTTTTCGATATTGCTTTCTTACGCCATGTTCCGAATATGGTGTTGATGATGCCTAAAGATGAAAACGAAGGTCAGCATATGGTCAATACTGCCTTAAACTATAATGATGGTCCGATTGCTATGCGTTTCCCTCGTGGGAATGGTTGGGGAGTTGTGATGGATACCGAATTAAAGCAGATTCCAATCGGTTCGTGGGAAGTTCTTAAAGAAGGAACGGATGCTGCCATATTAACGTTCGGAACAACGATTCCCATGGCTCTTGAAGCGGCAGAACTGCTGGAAAAAGAGGATTATTCAGTTAAGGTGATCAATGCCCGGTTCATTAAGCCTTTGGATGAGAACATGCTAAGCAGTCTCCTTGGTGAAAAAATGCCAATCTTGACAATAGAAGAAGCGGTTCTTCAAGGTGGTTTTGGTAGCTCTATACTTGAATATGCTCATGATCAAGGATTTTATGGGGCAATTATAGATCGAATGGGAATACCTGATTATTTCATTGAACATGGAAGTGTCGATGAGCTGCTTGAAGAAATCGGTTTAACGACTGAGACAGCCATCAAAAAGATTAAAATGATAACACCCAAAAAAGAAAAAAGGGCCTGACAATATGAAAGTGATGAAAGAAAGAGTAGATGTATTACTTGTAGAACAAGGCTTGGCCGATACACGTGAAAAAGCGAAGCGTATGGTTATGGCTGGCCTTGTCTATGCGAATGAAGAAAGGTACGAAAAACCGGGGGAAAAAGTGCCGGTCGATCTCGAATTTACGATCAAAGGAAAGGTCATGCCTTACGTTTCAAGAGGCGGTCTTAAACTTGAGAAGGCATTAAGGGAATTCGATTTGCAAGTGAATGGAAAAGTACTGCTTGATATAGGATCATCAACTGGTGGGTTCACGGATTGTGCTTTGCAAAATGGCGCCAAAATGTCTTATGCGCTTGATGTCGGCTATAATCAGCTTGCCTGGAAGCTTAGACAGGATGAGCGGGTAAAAGTAATGGAACGGACCAATTTCCGTTATGTTACACCCGCCGATCTCGATGGGGAGATGCCAAACTTTGCTAGCATTGATGTTTCTTTCATCTCGCTTACGTTAATTTTACCGGTGCTAAAGACCTTGCTCGTCCCGAATAGTGATGTCGTCGCCTTGGTTAAACCGCAATTCGAAGCTGGGAAGGATCAAGTGGGTAAAAAGGGGATTGTTCGTGATCCCAAAATCCATAAACAAGTATTGGATAAGATCATTTCTTTTTCTTTAAAGGAAGGCTATGATATTAAGGATGCCTCCTTCTCACCGATTACCGGCGGTGATGGAAATATTGAATTCTTACTTCATTTACACTGGCAGGGGTCGAAGGAAGATGGAGCGATATTGCTTTCGAAAACGGTTGATGACATCGTTGGAGATGCCCATGCCCAATTTAAAAAAGAATAGCTAGAACTTTGTATGGGCTCCTTTGGCTGAATGGTTGGCTAAAGGAGCTTTTTAACTATATATTGTGGGTCATGAACTTGGATCATTTATCGGTGGATACATAAAATAGGTAAGTACAAATAACAGACTTGTATTCATTTTTAGAGAAAAAGTTGTACAATTGCATAAAAATCCGATAACATTAATATTAGCCACTTTCCAAAGCGGCCTATTTGCACGTACTGATGACCGAAGCAATCCCATAGCGGGACAGCCTGCTTAAGTAAGAAATGAAAGTGATACCATTACCATTAAATGAGCAACAGTTGAGAAGAGGTGCTTCTACTTATGAATAAAGGACAGCGACATATAAAAATAAGGGACATTATAACGAATAATGATATCGAAACCCAGGATGAGTTAGTTGAAGAATTGAAATTAGCTGGATACAATGTAACTCAAGCTACTGTTTCTAGGGATATTAAAGAGCTTCACCTTGTAAAAGTTCCTTTAACGGATGGAAGGTATAAATACAGTCTGCCGGCCGACCAACGTTTCAATCCACTTCAAAAATTAAAGAGAATCCTTGTCGATGCATTTGTACGCATTGACTCAGCCAACAATTTACTGGTTATGAAGATGCTCCCAGGTAATGCCCAGGCAATCTGTGCATTGATTGATAATTTAAATTGGCAAGAAATACTCGGGACGATCGGCGGCGACGATACTTGTTTAATTATCTGCCGTTCTGAGGAAGAAGCAAAGATCATTTCCGGCAAATTCTTGGACATGCTCTAATAATGTTGTGAGGTGACCTAGTTTGTTAACAGAACTATCGATTAGGAATTTTGCGATCATAGACAGCCTGTCCGTTTCATTTGAGAAAGGCTTGACGGTCTTGACAGGAGAAACAGGGGCAGGGAAGTCAATCATAATAGATGCCGTTCATCTTTTGGTTGGGGGACGTGGTTCTGCAGAGTTCATTCGGCATGGTGAGTCGAAGGCTGAAATAGAAGGGTTATTCCAAATTGAAGATGAAAAACACCCGGTCTTTGCCAAAGCTGAAGAGTTTGGCATCGATATGAATGATGGGATGGCGATACTTCGAAGGGATATCTCACTGAGCGGCAAAAGCGTATGCAGGGTAAATGGAAAGCTTGTAACGATTTCCACCTTACGTGAGATAGGACGGACGTTGATAGATATCCATGGTCAGCATGAACATCAGGAATTGATGGACGAACGACTCCATCTTCCACTGCTCGATCAATTCGGCGGTGAAAAAATCGCATCTGCACTCACTGAATACCAAAAGCTATATAAACGTTATGAAACCGCTTCTAAACAATTGAATGGTTTGAGCCAAAATGAACAGCAAATGGTCCACCGCCTTGATTTGATCCAATTTCAATTCGATGAAATCCAAAAAGCTGATTTGAAATTACGCGAAGATGAAGAATTGATGGAAGAGCGGAAGAAAATTAATAATTTCGAAAAAATCCATGAAGCGCTGCAAACCAGTTATAATGCTTTAAATGGTGAACAGCATGCAATTGATTGGCTTTCCGTAGCCATGAATAATTTGGAGGAAGCGGCAGGGCTTGATGAAGGTTTAAAGAACAGCTCTGAAACCGTTTCAAATAGCTACTTCCTGCTTGAGGAGGCCGTGTCTAACATCCGTGACCAATTAGACTCTTTGGATTATGATACAGAGCGAGTGGAATTCATTGAAAGTCGCCTTAATGAAATAAATCAATTAAAGCGTAAATACGGGCGGACCATCGAGGAAATCCTGGAGTATGGGGCCGCTATTGAAGAAGAAGTCGAAAAGCTGCAAAATAGGGAAACCCATATAGCGAAGCTTGAAAAGGAAATGAAATCCATCAAGGCAGATTTAATTGTCGAAGCAAAGAATCTTTCTGAACTTCGCCAGAAATTCGCTCAGCAGCTAACCAAAAAGATTCATCAGGAATTAAAAGATTTATACATGGAAAAGACAATTTTCGAACCGCATTTCCTTCAAACTGCCTATACTTTCGATGAATTGTCAGATAGGGGCATCAATCAGTCAGGGCTGGATTCAATGGAATTTTATATTTCCACCAATCCAGGTGAACCATTAAAACCTCTTTCTAAAATCGCATCTGGTGGTGAACTGTCGAGGATCATGCTGGCATTGAAAAGCATATTCTCCAAGCACCAAGGTATAACGTCCATTATCTTTGATGAAGTGGACACAGGTGTGAGCGGACGGGTTGCGCAATCCATTGCCGAAAAGATCTATAAAGTGGCAACCGGATCACAAGTACTTTGCATATCCCATTTGCCACAGGTGGCAGCTATGGCGGATACGCACCTTTTCATAGCGAAAAATGTAAGGGCCGGACGCACGAATACCTCGGTAAAGCCGTTAATTGAAACTGAAAAAATAAAAGAAATTGGCAGGATGATTTCAGGAGTAGAGATAACGGATTTGACGAAACAACATGCCAATGAATTAATCCAGCTTGCCAAAAGGCTGAAAATTACATCTTGATGGGCCGGTAAGAAGATTTATTAAACTAATCATAAGCATTCATTGTAAAGCTATCCAAAAACGGATAGCTTTTATTTTTTGCACCTGTTATAAATGACTGTCATGAGGGCTAAATTAAAGGTGTAGCCATTAAGTTTCAGAGAGCGAGGAGAGTGAATGGATTGAAATTTATATGGATAAACAGGATCATCGGTGGAATTCTCCTTGTTTCGCTATTAACATTAGGGTTATACCAGCCATTTCGTGAATATTTTTTAATTCCAAATCATCTTGTACTATTTGAAGGAAGTCAATATAGTATTTCCAAATCATTGCCTGTTTCTGCAAAAACTTCGGGATCCAGTGATGGAATTTCGCTTCATGATGAACAAGCTTCGATTACGCTTGGTGCTGAGAAGCCAGGTACGAATGAAGTGTTACTCGATGTAGCAGGCCTGCCTGCCAAAAAGGTCGACATCAGGGTGTTAAAAGACTTTAAAGTCATGCCTGGTGGCCAATCCATTGGAGTAAAGCTTAATACTCTTGGGGTGCTCGTAGTAGGTCATCATCTTATTGATACTGCGCAGGGGAAAAAATCACCGGGAGAAAAAGCGAAAATTGAAATCGGTGATATTATTACAGAAATCAATGGTCAGACGATAAAGAAGATGGGGGATGTAACCCCTTTTGTTCAGCAGGCAGGCGAAAAGGGTGAGGCGTTGAATCTTGTCATTAACCGTGATAATGAAGTGCTCCACAGTACCCTATTACCTCTAAAAGATAAGAATGAAGGAACTTACAAATTGGGTTTGTATATCCGTGATTCGGCAGCTGGTATCGGAACGATGACGTTTTATCACCCGGATTCAAAAAAATATGGGGCGTTGGGACATGTCATATCCGATATGGATACAAAAAAGCCGATTGTTGTTAAGGACGGACAGATTGTTCAATCGACGGTCACATCCATCGAAAAAGGAAGCAATGGTGATCCCGGAGAAAAATTGGCACGCTTTTCTTCTAATAAAGAAAAAATAGGAAATATCAATCGCAATAGTCCCTTTGGAATTTTTGGGAAATTAAATCAAGATTTTAAAAATGGAATTAACGACAAGCCACTCCCCATCACCCTTTCCCATGAGGTAAAGGAAGGACCAGCAAAAATCCTTACAGTGGTGAATGGTTCTGAAGTGGAGGAATTCGATGTCGAAATCGTCAGCTCCATACCACAGAAGTTTCCTGCTATTAAAGGAATGGTCTTAAAAGTGACGGATAAAGAATTGCTGCAAAAAACAGGTGGGATCGTTCAAGGTATGAGCGGCAGTCCTATCATACAAAATGGGAAATTAATCGGTGCAGTCACCCATGTATTCGTTAATGATCCTACAAGTGGGTATGGAGTCCATATCGAATGGATGTTAAACGAAGCCGGTATAAATATATACGACAAAAATAATTATGAAAAGGCAAGCTAAGAATCCGGGTATCCTTTTGGATACCCCTTTTTAATGGAAATTTATGGTTAGCATAGGTTTTGGGTAGGAATTAAATTTGATTTCTTCAAAAAATAGAGGTTTTTTTGTAACGATGTGATAAAATGATAACGATATGAAGATTTTTCGACAATCGCTTTATTCGAATAGCAAACGAAGTCGAAAACAAGAGATATCCGGAGAATAATATTGAATTCCTTATATTTTTTCAAAAATAAAAGGAATTTAGTTTCCATTGTCGAAAAGTTCAATTACAATAGAATTTAGTCATATAGAAAAAAAGACCAATTGTAGTTGAGGAGGAAATCAAGCGTGAAAAAAATTAAGGTGTGCGTTGTAGATGATAATAGAGAACTTGTTGGCCTTCTGGAAGAATACATTTCTGCACAGGAAGACATGGAAGTAATTGGGGTGGCACATAACGGTCAAGATTGCTTGGGGATGCTTGAAAGCGTTGATCCGGATATATTGATCCTCGATATTATCATGCCTCATTTAGATGGGTTAGGTGTACTTGAAAAACTTCGTGAAGTAAAACGGGGTGCTATGCCTAATGTGATTATGCTTACTGCCTTTGGTCAAGAAGATGTAACGAAAAAAGCTGTTGATTTGGGTGCGTCTTACTTTATCCTGAAACCATTCGATATGGAAAATCTGGCCAATCACATACGTCAGGTAAGCAGTAAAGGGCAGGCAGTTTTAAAAAATCATAGTCAATTTAGTTATCGTCCCCAAAATGAATCCAAGCCGAAGAACCTCGATGCCAGCATCACAAGCATCATTCACGAGATTGGAGTTCCTGCACATATTAAGGGCTATTTGTATTTAAGGGAAGCGATATCAATGGTATATAATGATATTGAACTATTGGGTTCTATCACCAAAGTTTTATATCCGGATATCGCAAAAAAATACAATACTACGGCCAGCCGTGTTGAGCGTGCTATCCGGCATGCGATTGAAGTGGCCTGGAGCCGTGGAAATATAGAATCCATATCATCTCTTTTCGGATATACCGTAAGCATGACTAAGGCTAAACCTACAAATTCGGAATTCATTGCCATGGTTGCCGATAAGCTGCGCCTCGAACATAAAGCTTCATGACAGGGGTAGGGAAAAACCGGTTGTAAGGATTCAGGGTAACAATTGACCATATAAAGGCTAGAGCCGCTAAATATAAATAGGAACTCTCCGTCTGGAGGTAAAGGACAGGAAGAAGTTGCTTCTTGATTTTTTCTAATCGGCAACTTCAAATTTTTTATGCCGGTTAAAAAAAATTAAACGCCTTTTATTTATTGGATTTTGAAGGAAATCCCATAAATAAAAGGCGTTTTTGTTTGGGCGAAAAAGCGGTACAAATCATTTTAGACGAAGTAGGTGCTATATAGCTCCCTTTTCCTTAACTTTTAGATATATAATTATAGGTATATATGATCATGTTAAAGGGATGGGAGTTAATGATTTATGAAAAAATGAGCATTTTGTATTAGGAGCAGATAGAGATATGGTTTTTATCACCGTTTGTCCAAAAGGCTTTTCCATTCTTCGGTTGAATCCTATCCTATTGGATTTACCGCAAATCATGCTTGAGAACGTCAAAGACTTGAAGGACGCACGGACAGAGGCAAGCGAGGAAAGAATTCAAGTGGGAAGACGGAAACCGATTGATTGAAGGATTGATTTAGATGAAAATAATTTGCTGTTTCTGTTCATAAAATTGGGATATAACAATTATTGAGAGAGGCGGCGTTTCATCATGACCTTAATCTTTGCGCATCGAGGCTCTGCAGGAACACATCCGGAAAATACGATGTCGGCGTTCAAAGAAGCTGCCCGTGTCGGGGCGGACGGAATTGAAATGGATGTCCAGCTCTCGAAAGATGGAGAAGTGGTCATCATTCACGATGAAAAGCTCGATCGGACCACGAATGCCTCGGGATATGTAAAAGACCGGACCTTGATGGAGTTGAAAACACTTAATGCTTCTGCAACCCAAAAGGGTAAATTGAGTAAAGAAAAGATTCCGACGCTTGAAGAACTATTTATTTGGCTTTACGATAATCAGCTTTTTTGCAATATTGAATTAAAAAATATGCTTTTTCTGTATCCAGGCTTAGAAGAGAAAGTCATCCGGCTCATTCGTACTTACGAAATGGAGGAAAGGGTAATCCTTTCTTCCTTCAATCATTACAGTTTGGTCAATTGCCATCAATTGGCACCTGAATTGGAAACCGCACCGCTTTATAGGGATGGTCTATACATGCCGTGGATATATGCCAAGGCAATAGGCGGAAGTGCAATCCACCCAAATATCCGGGCTGCCCCTGATGCAATAATTCAAGCATCGGTGAGTATGGGTGTTCCTGTGCGGCCATATACCATTAATAAAGAAGACGAGATGAAGCGGTTATTCAATCTGGGGTGCAGCGGCATCATAACCGATTTTCCCGAAGCAGCCGTACGGATCAGAGAAGGATTGAAATCAAGATAAAGAAAGAAGGTGCCATATGATACATGGCACCTTCTATTTACGTTTAAAATTTAGTGAACCTGCTTTGGACCTTATTTTGTTTTCGATCTCGATGAAGGACAAAGCCGGCGATAAAGGCTATTCCGCCAATCGTAATGAGCAGTCCTATTAAAAATTGCAGCCAAAGGAATGGATAGGGAGGCTGTAAAATACCGAACACCATGTCCCTCATTATTTTTATGCCATAGGCTGCAAAGGCACCGGGTATAAAAAGAATCAAAAAAGCGATTAAACGTTTCATGCGGTCAAATCCCTTCCGAAAATTCCATCTTTAAAAAATGATAAAGGATATAAATTATTTGTCAAGTTTCGGGAATCTAGATAATGACTGGGAGTTGGTGGCTGTTTTTAAAGGGTACCGATATGGTAAAATGGTTGGGAGTATGAAAAAAATTGCAGGGAATGATCTATTAAAAGGGTTAATTATATCTTAAGGGGGATGGCTCATGCAAAAGGTCATGATAGTAGGGGGAGGAGTGGGAGGGACAACCGTGTTGAAACTCCTATCGGAAAGTGAAGTATTCTCCATTGTTTGTATGGCTGATACGAATGAATCCGCTGAAGGAATGCTTGCTGCAAAGGAACGAAGGATTCCTACAGTGACTGATTGGAGCAGGGGATTGGAGCGGGATTTGGACATCATTTTTGATACGACCGGAGACCCATCTGTCTATAAAAAGATTAAAAGGGACATGGGCGAACAAACGATTCTCATTCCTGGAAGTGTCGCCCTCATTATGACTAAGTTGTTTGAAGAGAAAAATCGATTAATAAGTAAATTGGAGAATACCTCGGCAAAAATGGACTTGATCCTTAATACGACCAGTGAAGGAATGGTGGTGATTGATCATGAAGGATTCATCATCATGTTCAATGATAGTGCGGAACGTGCATCTGACACAAAGCGCGAAGATGTGATAGGCAGACATATCAAAGATTTCATCCCTTCAACTGGATTGCTGCGAGTGATGCAAACGAACCAAAAAGAAGTAAATCAGGAAATCACCCTTAGCAATGGGATGGAACTCATAACGACAAGGATACCTCTTGTGAATGCCGATAAGGAAATCATAGGGGCTTTTTCCGTGTTTAGGAATAAAACGGAAGCTGTACAATTGGCAGAGCAGATCACTGATTTAAAAGAGATACAGACGATGCTCCAGGCGATCATTCAATCCAGTGATGAAGCCATATCTGTTGTGGATGATCAAGGCAGGGGGCTTTTGATCAATCCGGCATATACAAGAATCACTGGCTTAACAAAGACCCAAGTGATCGGTAAGCCGGCTTCCATCGATATTTACGAAGGTGAAAGTATGCATATGAAAGTGCTTCAAACAAAAAAGCCTGTTCGGGGTGTCAATATGCGTGTCGGCCCAAAACATAAGGAAGTTATCGTGAATGTTGCTCCAATCATTGTGGATGGGTGCCTGAAAGGGAGCGTTGGCGTCATTCATGATGTATCGGAAATTCAAGCCTTGACCCACGAATTGAATCGGGCAAGACAGATTATCCGGACATTGCAGGCTAAATATTCCTTTGATGATATAATTGGGGCTTCCGAAGAGATGAAGCTTCCCATTGAACAGGCGAAATTATCGGCAAGAACACCTGCTACTGTCTTATTAAGAGGGGAATCAGGGACTGGCAAAGAGTTATTTGCACATGCCATACATAATGCGAGCGATAGGAAATTCAATAAATTCGTACGGGTAAATTGTGCGGCCATCTCGGAATCATTACTTGAAAGTGAACTGTTCGGTTATGATGAAGGAGCCTTTACTGGAGCAAGCAGGGGGGGGAAGGTTGGTTTTTTTGAAGAGGCAAATCAAGGGAGTATCTTTTTGGACGAAATTGGTGAATTGCCGGCCAACATCCAAGCTAAATTACTTCGAGTATTACAAGAAAAGGAAATCATCAGAGTGGGGGGGACGAAGCCGATCCCCATCAATGTCCGGGTGATAGCCGCTACGAATATCAATCTTGAACAGGCCATCGCAAACGGATCATTCAGGGAAGACTTGTATTTCAGGCTGAACCGCATGCCTATTTTCATTGCACCATTAAGAAAGAGAAAAGAAGATTTGAGAGAATTGGCGGAGCATTTGATTAATAAAATCAATCAGGAGTATGGACGGAGCATTGAGGGAATTACAGCAGCAGCTATACATAAAATGCAAATTTACAACTGGCCGGGTAATGTCAGGGAACTGGAAAATATCTTAGGACGGGCAATCATTTTCATGAAATTGAACGAGACGGTCATTGATATACATCATATTCCGGATTTTATCGAAGAGATTCCATTAAAGCAGGAGAAATTATTAATGAAGCCTTCTGGCTACGTATCGGGGAAACCGCTCTCGGAGATAATAGACCAGTATGAAGCCGAAATCATTCAGCAAGCGTTCCATACCCAGAAGGGAAATAAAACACTTACGGCAAAAGCGCTGGGGATTTCAGTTAGAAATCTATATTACAAAATGGAAAAACTAAAACTGTGAAAATTTTTGCACGCAAATAATTGCGTACTATGAAAAAAACTGCGCGGAATTTTCTGATTTATTTTAATTTAAGCGAGACTCCACTTCTAACATGAAATTTTTTTGAATTTGTTATAGGCTATAGTTGCCCAACATATTAACCAGCATCTCCTTTATTTGGATAAACAGGCTCTCATTATGTATTTTATTGGCATGTTATTTGCATATTTAAAAGTGCATGGATCTTTCAAGGGAACCATTCCCCATGGGGAAAATATCATGCTAGTAGCGGATTTTATTTAAAATGAACGTAGTAACAAGTAAGAATGAGGAGTAATACAGTGTCCTCATATTTGACATGTATTAAAACATCTAGGGAGGATTCCTTTATGGAAATTTTTAAATATCTTGAGAAGTATGATTACGAGCAATTGTTATTCTGTCAGGATAAACAATCGGGTTTGAAAGCAATTATTGCCATTCATGATACGACATTAGGTCCTGCGCTGGGAGGCACTAGGATGTGGACGTATGCTTCTGAAGAAGATGCCATTGAAGATGCCTTAAGGCTTTCAAGAGGAATGACATATAAGAACGCAGCCGCCGGCTTGAATTTAGGCGGGGGAAAAACCGTCATCATCGGCGATCCCCGTAAGGATAAAAATGAAGAAATGTTCCGTGCATTCGGAAGGTATATCCAAGGACTGAATGGGCGTTATATAACAGCGGAAGATGTAGGTACAACGGTTGAGGATATGGATCTCATTCATGAGGAGACGGATTTTGTCACTGGAATTTCCCCTGCATTCGGTTCTTCGGGAAATCCTTCCCCTGTAACTGCCTATGGGGTATATCGCGGTATGAAAGCTGCTGCAAAAGAAGCATTCGGAACTGATTCCTTAGAAGGCAAGGTGGTTGCAGTCCAAGGCGTCGGGAATGTTTCTTATAACTTATGCCGTCACCTTCATGAGGAGGGCGCCCAGCTGATCGTTACGGATATCAATAAAGAAAGTGTGGCCCGTGCGGTTGAATCCTTTGGGGCGACTGCAGTTAATCCTGATGAAATTTATGGAGTAGACTGTGATATCTATGCACCTTGTGCGTTAGGGGCTGTCATAAATGATCATACAATCAATCAAATCAAGGCGAAGGTCATTGCAGGTGCGGCCAATAATCAATTAAAGGAACCTGTTCATGGCGATCAAATTCATGAAAAAGGTATTATATATGCACCTGATTATGTAATTAATGCAGGTGGAGTCATAAACGTGGCCGATGAGCTTTTAGGATATAATCGGGAAAGAGCCCTTAAGAAAGTGGAAACGGTTTATGATACAATTGAAAGAGTCTTCGAGATTGCAAAACGCGATCAAATCCCAACATATAAAGCAGCGGATAGGATGGCAGAGGAGCGAATTGCTCGCATGAGGAATTCAAGGAGCCAATTCTTGCAAAATGAAAAACATATCTTGAATGGAAGAAAATGATTGTAGTTTTACAAGCTATAGATTCCTGTGTTTTTTAAATAAACACAGGAATTTTCAACATGGATAACGTAATAAACATATGCCAAGTAAAAGTGGTGACAAATAGTATGTATTTGTGAGGAGGAGTGGTTTTGGCTGAAGAATTTGACCTCGTTATCCTCGGAGGAGGAACAGGCGGGTATGTGGCGGCAATAAGGGCTGCTCAATTAGGATTGAAAACGGCTGTCGTGGAGAAAGGCAAGCTCGGCGGAACGTGTCTACATAAAGGTTGTATCCCTTCCAAAGCACTTTTAAGGAGTGCGGAAGTTTATCAGACTGCAGTGAAAAGTGAGGAATTCGGTATTGTTACCGGGGATGTAAAGGTAGACTTCCTTAAGGTGCAGGAAAGAAAGAATAAAGTGGTCGATCAACTCTATAAAGGTGTTCAACACTTGATGAAACAAGGAAAGATAACAGTTTATGAAGGGTTAGGGCGTATACTTGGTCCTTCTATATTTTCACCGATGCCTGGGACAATTTCCGTGGAAATGAATAATGGCAGTGAAAATGAAATGCTCATTCCTCAGAATGTCATCATTGCTACCGGTTCGCGTCCGAAGACACTGCCCGGTTTAGCGATTGATGGGGAATTGGTGCTTACATCGGATGAAGCTCTAAAGCTTGAGAGCCTGCCAAAATCAATGATTATTGTAGGCGGCGGTGTTATCGGCATTGAATGGGCTTCGATGCTCAATGATTTTGGTGTGGAAGTGACAGTACTGGAATATGCAGATAGAATCATCCCGACTGAGGACCATGATATTTCCAGTGAAATGCTTCGTCTCCTAACGAAAAAAGGCGTCAAATTCGTTACAGGTGCGAAGGTATTGCCTGAAACCCTGAAAACGGATGTTTCAGTTTCCATATCTGCAGAAGTCAAAGGTTCGGTAGAGGGATTCACAGCTGAAAAAATGCTGGTTTCCGTAGGCAGATCAGCAAATGTTGAAGGGATCGGCATTGAAAATACGGAAATTATGAAAGAAAAAGGCTTTATTAAAACCAATGACTTCTTCCAAACGAAGGAATCACATATCTATGCAATCGGTGATTGTATTGGCGGTCTCCAATTGGCTCACGTTGCCTCCCATGAAGGTATTACGGCCGTTGAACATATCGCAGGCCAAAAACCGGAACGGCTGGATTATTCGCTCATTTCAAAATGTGTGTATTCAAGCCCTGAAGCTGCAAGTGTCGGTTTGACGGAAGAACAGGCAAACAAGGAAGGCTATGACCTTAAAATTGGGAAATTCCCATTCCGTGCAGTTGGTAAGGCCCTTGTATTCGGGGAAGCGGATGGTTTTGTCAAAATCATCGCCGATAAGAGAACGGATGATATACTGGGCGTTCATATGATCGGACCACATGTTACGGATATGATTTCAGAAGCCGGACTTGCAAAAGTGCTTGATGCGACACCTTGGGAAATAGGAAAGACAATTCATCCGCACCCAAGTCTTTCTGAAGCAATCGGAGAGGCGGCCCTTGCTGTCGATGGACGTGCCATTCATTCATAAAGAATAAGGTCAGGAGGTTTTATGATGGTAGAAAAACGTCATGAACAATTAGGCTTAAATGAGGAAACAGTTTTAGATATGTACCGGACAATGCTTTTGTCCCGCAGAATTGATGAGCGCATGTGGCTTTTAAACCGAAGCGGAAAAATTCCCTTCGTGATTTCCTGCCAGGGGCAAGAAGCTGCACAGGTTGGGGCTGCGTTTGCGCTTGATCGGCAGAAGGATTATGTACTGCCTTATTATCGGGATGTCGGTGTGGTACTTACCTTCGGAATGACCGCAAAAGACTTGATGCTTTCTGGTTTCGCAAAAGAGGAAGATCCCAATTCCGGCGGGCGCCAAATGCCTGGTCATTTTGGTCAAAAGAAAAATAGGATCGTCACTGGTTCATCGCCTGTAACGACACAGGTCCCGCATGCTGTTGGAATTGCCCTTGCAGGGAAGATGGAAGGTAAGGATTTGGTGACATTCGTAACGTTTGGGGAAGGTTCATCCAATCAGGGCGATTTTCATGAAGGGGCCAACTTTGCAGGTGTGCACAAGCTACCGGTCATTTTTATGTGTGAAAATAATAAATATGCAATTTCAGTTCCTATTGAGAAACAGCTATCGTGTGAAAATGTTTCCGACAGGGCGATTGGCTATGGGATGCCTGGAATAACGGTGGATGGCAATGATCCATTGGAAGTGTATGCAGCGGTGAAAGAAGCGGCTGACCGTGCACGAAGGGGAGAAGGCCCTACACTTGTAGAAACCGTTTCATACAGGCTTACACCTCATTCAAGTGATGATGATGACCGAAGCTACCGGACTGCGGACGAAGTGGCCGAAGCCAAAACGAAGGATTCGATAATGACATTTGGAGCGTATTTAAAAGAAGTGGGAATCATGGATGATAACCTTGAGAAACAAATGAATGATGAAGTCATGAAGATAGTAAACGAAGCAACCGATTATGCTGAGAATGCTCCATATCCGAAGGCTGAAAGTGCTATGAATCATGTGTATGCACAAAAGTAAGGGGGTAATAGAATGCCAGTGATTTCTTATATAGATGCCGTGACAATGGCAATGAGGGAAGAGATGGAACGTGATTCCCGTGTGTTCGTATTGGGAGAGGATGTAGGAAAAAAAGGTGGGGTCTTTAAGGCCACTAATGGTTTATACGACCAATTCGGTGAAGCCAGGGTCATCGATACCCCGCTCGCTGAATCTGCAATTGCAGGAGTGGGAATTGGAGCGGCCATGTATGGGCTTCGGCCGATAGCTGAGATGCAATTTGCTGATTTCATCATGCCTGCCATTAACCAAATAGTTTCAGAGGCAGCCAAAATTAGATACCGTTCTAATAATGACTGGAGCTGTCCTATGGTTATCCGTGCTCCGTATGGAGGAGGGATTCATGGAGCTCTTTATCATTCACAATCGGTTGAAGCAATCTTTGCCAATCAGCCGGGCTTGAAAATAGTGATGCCTTCCACTCCGTATGATGTAAAGGGGTTGCTTAAAGCTGCCATTCGCGATGAAGACCCAGTACTTTTCTTTGAACATAAACGCGCTTACCGCTTGATCAAGGGTGAGGTGCCCACTGAAGATTATGTACTTCCCATCGGTAAGGCGGAAGTGAAAAGGGAAGGGGAAGACATTACTGTCATTTCCTATGGCCTTTGTGTGCATTTTGCCCTTCAGGCAGCAGAAAAATTAGCTGCAGATGGAATTTCTGCACATGTTCTTGACTTGCGTACGGTTTACCCTTTGGATAAGTATGCTATCATAGAAGCAGCTTCTAAAACGGGGAAAGTATTACTGGTTACGGAAGATAATAAAGAAGGAAGCATCATGAGTGAGGTCGCAGCCATCATCGCCGAGCATTGCCTTTTTGATTTGGATGCCCCGGTAAAACGATTGGCCGGACCTGATGTACCTGCCATGCCATATGCGCCTACGATGGAAAAACATTTTATGGTGAATCCTGATAAAGTGGAAAAAGCAATGAGGGAATTGGCCGAGTATTAATGACTGTTAAGAAGGAGGAACGAATTATGGCTATGGAATTAATGAAGATGCCTCAACTAGGCGAAAGTGTCACAGAGGGAACCATCAGTAAATGGCTTGTGAAGCCTGGGGATCATGTCACGAAATACGACCCGCTAGCTGAAGTGATGACGTATAAAGTAAATGCTGAGGTTCCTTCTTCCTTCACCGGCATCATCAAGGAATTGAAAGCGGATGAGAATCAAACATTGGCAGTCGGGGAAGTCATTTGCTCGATTGAAGTTGAAGCGGCAAAGACGGATAACGGAAATGCTGGGCAAGTTTCTCATAGTGTGGAAAATGCTGATGCACCTGTTACAAGAGATGTGCAGCAAGCGTCGGCCGAACCATCAAGGAAAGCTCGCTATTCGCCAGCTGTGTTAAAACTTTCCCAGGAGCATGGAATCGATCTTTCAAAAGTTAAAGGAACGGGGAATGAGGGACGGATCACCCGTAAAGATTTACTGAAACTTGTTGAATCAGGGAATCTTCCTACGGCGGATGAGCCTTCCGCGATATCCGATTCGGCTCCTGTAGAGATCGCCCCTCAAGTTAATCGTCAAACCAGTCCAGTAACAAACGTGCCGACTGTGGCTGGGGACAAGGAAATACCTGTTACCGGCATCCGTAAGGCAATTGCGTCCAATATGTTGAAAAGTAAGCACGAAATTCCGCATGCTTGGACGATGGTGGAAGTTGACGCAAGCAATATGGTGAAGTTGCGTGATAATCTTAAATCCGAGTTTAAACAAAAAGAAGGCTATAATTTAACGTACTTTGCCTTTTTCGTAAAAGCGGTTGCTCAAGCCCTTACGGAATTTCCAGAGCTCAATTCGATGTGGGCAGGGGAAAAAATCATACAAAAGAAAGAAATCAATATATCAATAGCCGTTGCAACTGAAGATGCCTTATTTGTACCGGTCATTAAAAATGCCGATGAAAAATCAATCAAAGGTATAGCAAGGGAGATACAGGAACTTGCATCCAAAGTAAAGGCGGGTAAGTTAAAAGCAGAGGATATGCAAGGTGGTACGTTCACTGTTAATAACACTGGCTCATTCGGTTCTGTCCAGTCCATGGGAATCATCAATTATCCACAAGCGGCCATTTTACAAGTTGAAACGATTGTAAAACGCCCAGTGGTCATAAATGATATGATTGCAGTACGAGATATGGTGAATCTCTGTTTATCACTTGATCATCGTGTTTTGGACGGACTGGTATGCGGACGATTCCTTGCAAGGGTTAAAGAAATCATCGAAAAGATTTCCAAAGATAACACTTCCATATACTAAAATGAAGAAAAGGAAGGCCGGAAGGTTATTCCTTCAGACTGTAGGCAAACTCTATGAAAATCGAGTTTGCCTACAGTTTTTTTGATTGGTACAATTTGAACGTTATTAGTTGGAACTCCAGGCACTCGATTTCCCGGGCGGGTCCGCCCTCGGCGCTCTTGGCCGCCTGTGGGGTCCCTCCTTGGACGCGCTATTCCCGCTGGAGTCTCGCACACCTTGTTCCAATCACCTTTTTTTAAAAAAAATTGATAGAAACCATAACTATTGGATGATGGTGGTTCTTAATCATCATTTAGTCCAGCAGTTATTGATTCCCCCTTACTTTTTGATTTGTTGAAAGATGCGTATGCCGAAGTCGATCGCCAAAGTTTAGACCCTGTCATTTCTCTTTTCCGTAGAAAAACATCGACAAAAATTTTATTTTTGCTATTATTTTATTAAGAGCTGTTCTAATACAGATCAGGGACTGTACTTGATTTAAAAAAAGGCGAAATAGGCTAGTGGTTTCCTTAATAACAAATTTGCTAATTTCTATTGTCTTAAATTTCAAGAAAATTATGGTAGAATGTTAGTATAATCCAGATTAAATTGACGGGAGGGTGGTTTTCTTATCCAAAACTGACTGAGCGTTCGTTCTCCCAAAGAAAGGACAGGGCGTATGAGGCGGCAGAAGATAAGAAAGCGATTACAGATGGAACTGAAAGATGTAAAAAATATAACCTTTCCAAAGCCTTCTTTTGAAGAATGGAAAGAAGCTGCGGAAGCAAGTTTAAAAGGGAAAAGTGTAGAAAAGTTAAAAACGAATACATATGAGGGCATCACTTTATATCCGCTTTATACAGAAAAGGCGGATTCAACGGAAAAGGTAGCTGAATTACCAGGAATTTTCCCTTTCACCCGAGGAACGTCCCCCACGGGATATCACGAACAACCTTGGCTTGTCGTTCAACCTGTAAGCGGTATCACGGCTGAAGAAGCAAATGAAAAGATGAAGGCTTCATTCAAGCGCGGTCAAAATGTCGTGGCATACCCTGCACGATTGCTTGCCGAGGGCGCAAGGGCAGAAAAATTGTTTAAGGATATCCCATTAAAAGAAATTCCGGTTTTCATTGACCTTAAGGGGAACCAAAAAGGATTATTCTCTCAATTCAAAGCTGTTGCCGAAGCACAAAATACCCAATTGACAGGCGTTATTGCTGAAGATCCCATTGCAGAATGGCTCATTTGCGGTCAGCTGCCAGAAGATACGGATAACTATTTTGCAGACTGGCTAAAGACGATCCAAGATTATCAGAAAGTAGGCAGGGATTTAAAGACAGTTTTGATTAATACGGCAGCCTACCATAATGGAGGAGCTAATGCCGTACAAGAAATAGCTTACGGATTATCGGCTGCCGTCCAATATCTATTGGAAGGTCAAAAACAAGGGCTTTCTATTGCTTCGGTTTGCGAGAAAATAGTATTCTCTTTCGCTGTAGATTCAAATTACTTCATGTCCATCGCTAAATTGCGGGCTGCCAGAAGGCTTTGGGCAGGTCTTGCAGAAGCTTTCGATACGGCATCGGACCATTTTAAAATGGAGATACATGCCGTTACTTCCGAGTTGACAGAAACGCTTTATGATCAGCATGTCAATATTCTTAGAACCACAAATCAAGCTTTCGCTGCAGCTATTGGAGGCATTCAATATCTTCAAATTCATCCATTCAAACACGCAACTGGTGAAACCGATGAGTTTTCAGAAAGAATTGCCCGTAACACTCACTTGATTTTAAAAGAAGAAACAAATATCACAACAGTGGTCGATCCTGCTGGCGGTTCATGGTATGTTGAGCAACTAACGGATGAATTGGCTGAAAAGGCTTGGGCGAAATTCCTTGAAATCGATGCAGTTGGAGGGATTCTTGAGCTAATTAAACAAGGCACGCTTCAGAAAGAAATAGCTGAAGTTTACCAAGGCAGAGTCCAAAATGCGGCCTTCAGAAAAGAAAGCATCATCGGAACGAATGTCTATCCGAATCCCGCTGATAAGATTAAAATCCCGACACGGAAAAACCATGTGTCATATATGAAAGTGGAGCAGCCGGTTGGCATTACCCCGCTTGGCTCGGATCGGGTATCCATTCAGTTCGAACAGATAAGGCTACGCAGTGAAAAGTATAAAGAAATAAGTGGAACGGCTCCAACTATTGGTTTGATTAATTTGAAAAATCTCAAATCCTATAAACCTCGTGCAGATTTCGTAAAAAGTCTTGCTGCAGCAGGTGGTATTGAAACAATTGGCAGTAAGGGGTGTCAAACCGTTGAGGAAGCAGTCGATTATGTAGCTGCGACCAAGCTCCCTATCTATTGTGTTTGCGGCAGTGATGCTGACTACTCGGAATTAGCGCCAGTAACCATTAAAGAAATTAAAAAGCAATTCCCTGAAATCACTATTTATAGTGCCGGTAAGCAACAAGAAGAATTGGAGATTACACTAAGTGAAGCCGGAGTCAAAGATTTTATACATGTTAAAACGAATGCAATAGCCATTTTATCGGAATTATTGCAGAAGCTAGGGGTGAACTGAAATGAAAAAACCGAATTTTTCTGCTATAAATCCTGCTAAGTCCGAGAATAAAGGTACGGTGGAAGCATGGAAAAAGGAAGCCGAAGAAGCAATTGGGAAAAACATTGAGGATCTTCTGTTTGAAACAAATGAACAAATAAAAATCAAACCGCTTTATGTTGAGGAAGATAATCGCGATTTGGAGCATATGGAAAGTGTGCCAGGCATCGCTCCTTTTACAAGAGGGCCGTATCCTTCGATGTATGTCAATCGTCCTTGGACGGTACGTCAGTATGCAGGTTTTTCGACTGCCGAGGAATCCAATGCGTTTTACAGGCGTAATCTGGCGATGGGGCAAAAAGGGCTCTCAGTTGCTTTTGATTTAGCGACACACCGCGGTTATGACTCCGATCATCCACGCGTTGTCGGTGATGTGGGGAAGGCGGGAGTTGCCATTGATTCCATTCTTGACATGAAAATCCTGTTCGACGGCATTCCGCTTGATCAGATGTCCGTGTCAATGACGATGAACGGTGCTGTATTACCCATCCTTGCATTTTATATCGTGACAGCTGAAGAACAAGGCGTAACACAGGATAAGCTTTCAGGCACGATTCAAAATGACATCTTAAAGGAATACATGGTTCGGAATACGTATATCTACCCACCTGAGATGTCCATGAAAATCATAGCTGATATATTTGAGTATACATCCAAATATATGCCCAAGTTCAATTCCATTTCCATTTCCGGATATCATCTGCAAGAAGCGGGGGCGCCGGCTGATATCGAACTTGCCTATACGTTGGCGGATGGGCTTGAGTATGCACGTACCGGAATGAAAGCAGGTATTGATATCGATAAATTTGCACCACGCCTGTCATTCTTCTGGGCTGTAGGAATGAACTATTTCATGGAAGTGGCGAAAATGAGGGCGGCTCGTTTCATTTGGTCAAAACTGATGAAACAATTCGAACCGAAAAATAATAAAGCGATGGCATTGAGGACGCATTCCCAAACCTCCGGCTGGAGCCTTTCCGAGCAGGATCCGTTTAACAATGTCGCAAGGACCCTTATTGAAGCGCATGCGGCTGCACTTGGGCATACACAGTCCCTGCATACGAACGCATTGGATGAGGCCATTGCATTGCCAACTGATTTCTCGGCACGCATTGCACGTAACACACAGCTATATCTGCAGGAGGAAACCGGGATCACAAAAGTAATCGATCCATGGGCGGGTTCATACTATGTAGAATCGCTTACTAATGAATTAATCGAACGGGCTTGGGCTCACATAGAAGAAATCGAAGGTCTGGGAGGAATGGCCAAGGCAATTGAAACCGGACTTCCAAAAATGAGGATCGAGGAAGCCGCTGCAAAGCGTCAGGCTAAAATCGATTCTCAAGATGAAACGATCGTAGGCGTCAATAAGTATCGTTTGAAAAAAGAAGATCCTATTGAAATACTGGAGATTGATAATACAGTAGTTCGCGAAAGTCAGCTTAAGCGTTTAAGCGAATTAAAAGCGAAACGTGATCAGGCAAAGGTGGATGATGCTCTTCAAGCGCTATCCATGGCTGCCAGTACTGGAGAAGGTAACCTTCTTGAACTGGCTGTGCAAGCTGCAAGAGTACGGGCTTCATTAGGTGAAATCTCCGATGCGATCGAAGAGGTGGCTGGACGTCACAAAGCAACGATCCGTTCTATCAGCGGCGTATATAGCTCGGCATACTCAAAAGAAGCGGAAATTGAGGAAGTCGTCCGCATGACGGAAGAGTTCCTTGAAAATGAAGGAAGAAGACCGCGTTTGTTAATGGCTAAAATGGGTCAGGACGGTCATGATCGTGGAGCTAAAGTAGTCGGAACGGGGTTTGCGGATTTAGGCTATGATGTCGATATCGGTCCATTATTCCAAACACCGAAAGAAACCGCCATCCAAGCCGTGGAAAATGATGTGCATGTTGTCGGAATGAGTTCGCTTGCTGCAGGCCATAAAACTTTGTTGCCGCAGCTTATGATGGAACTGAAGAACTTGGGCCGTGAGGACATTATAGTGATTGTAGGCGGCGTCATTCCTGCACAGGATTATGATTACCTAATGGAAAATGGGGCTACAGCCATTTTTGGACCTGGTACGGTCATTCCACAGGCAGCGAAGAAAGTGCTTCAGGAAATATACAATCGCCTCGGATATGAGGAAGTGGCCCAATAATGAGTGAAGACAAGAAGCCGGAATGGGTCGATCTTAACAATCAGGAAGGTTTTGCTTCTTCATTAAAGCCAGGTGTGGAATTAGCAGCCAGCCAAAACAAACCTTCAAAAAGCAAATTCGTCAAAAAACATAATGTAAACATACCGGTCCATGAACTTAAAGAGGGAATCATAAAAGGGGACAAGGCCAAGCTAGCTAAAGGGATTACATTGGTTGAAAGCAATGCATCCCACCACTTAGATCATGCACAGGAATTATTGAAGGCCATCCTTCCTCATACAGGGAGCTCAATTCGCATCGGGATATCCGGAGTGCCCGGTGCCGGAAAAAGTACCTTTATCGAGACGTTCGGAACTTACTTATGTGACAGGGGCCATAAGGTTGCCGTTCTAGCCGTCGATCCAAGCTCTTCGATCAATGGCGGAAGTATACTGGGTGATAAGACAAGGATGGAGGAACTGGCAAGAAACCCCCATGCCTTCATAAGACCCTCACCATCCGAAGGAACTCTAGGCGGAGTTCACCGCAAAACGAGGGAAACGATGTTGCTTTGTGAAGCGGCAGGATTTGATGTGATACTGATAGAAACTGTCGGTGTCGGTCAGAGTGAAGCCATAGTTCGAAGTATGGTCGACTTCTTCATGCTCCTTGTCCTAACAGGTGCCGGAGATGAATTACAAGGGATGAAAAAAGGGATTCTGGAACTTGTGGACGGAATTGTGGTCAATAAAGCCGACGGAGAGAACATTCCGCTGGCGATTAGGACGAAGTCCGAATATAGCAGAATCTTGCACTTCCTTCACCCAGCAACAAAGGGATGGGCAGGAAAGGCATATGCTTGTTCCGCCATAACCGGTAAAGGAATCCCTGAGCTTTGGGATGTATTGAAAGAATTTTCCAATATGACCAAGGAATCGGGTGTTTTTCAAGAACGGAGAAGAATGCAATCTAAGGAATGGCTTTATTCATTGATGGATCACCAGCTTAAAACGATGTTTTATAAAAATGAAACCGTCAAAGGTCTTCTCCCTATACTCGAAAATCAAGTGATGTCAGGGAATAAAACGGTCACTGCTGCTGTTAAGCAGGCCTTTGAATCTTTTACAGAAACATTTAAATCAAATTAAAAAAGAAATAGGATGGGGCAGCGTGGAATGTCACCTAGCAGGCCCCATCTTTTTGTAAGTCCCTGCTGTTTCACACATGATTCTCGCTTCTATTTCGTTTTAAACATGTTCGGAACGGTTTATGCGGTTTAACAGGTAAATTTATTGAATCACGAAGTGGCAATTGTTATGATAGGATTGAAGAGAAAACTTGGAAGGAGCAAATGCCATGAATATGGATTTTAATTTTTTAATGAACGACGTAGTCAAACAGGCTCGCGATGAGATAAAGACTGCTGGATATACAGAATTGACTACTCCCGAGGAAGTAGAGGAAGTATTTGCACAAAAAGGAACGACACTTGTTATGGTAAACTCCGTTTGTGGCTGCGCTGGGGGAATTGCTAGACCTGCAGCTGCTCATGCAATCCATAATGATAAACGCCCAGATCAGCTTGTAACCGTTTTTGCTGGGCAAGATAAAGAGGCGACGGAGAAAGCCCGTGATTATTTCGAAGGGTATCCGCCGTCATCCCCATCATTTGCATTGCTGAAGGATGGAAAAATCATCACCATGATAGAGCGTCATGAAATTGAAGGGCACCACCCGATGTCTGTAGTAGAAAAATTACAAGACTACTTCGATCAATATTGCGAAGAAGTGTAAGCCCATAGCCATAGCTAAAAACCCGCCCAATCGGCGGTTTTTTAGTTTGACGACAAAAAGGGGTTCGGAATCCGTCTCACCCCGAATCATGATTATAAAAAGAAGACTTGGTTATCCTTCATGAATTTTACCTTTTTTATAGGGAATGAAATCAACTGGAATGTTTTTTCAGAAAAAAATGAGGCAGGCTCGCTTTTCTTCAAGTTTGACTACAGTCTGAAAACCGCCCATCCGGCGGTTTTTTTATTCATGATTTTGCATAAGTCAGGGGCATTTAGGAAAGAAGATAGATAAGGATGCCGATATATTCCCGTTGGAGCTTAAAGCGCGAAACTTAGAAATGGAATTATAGTAATATTCTGAAAAATAAATCTATTATTTACGTTATTGAATAATTATAAGAGTGTGTTAAAATACACATTAGTGTATGAATATTAGTTATTCAAATCAAATTCAATAAAAAGAGAATTGAAAATATCATTTTGGAGGAATAATAATGAAGTTGAAAAAGCAGTTAGCATTGTTGCTTACTTCTGTTTTATTAGTAGGTATTTTAGCAGCATGCGGAACATCCGGGAAAGAAGATAAGGACACAGCTGGTACAGAAGACAAAAAGGTCCTGGTAATGGGAACATCAGCGGACTATCCGCCATTTGAATATGTTGAAACATCTAAAAGTGATGAAATCAAAGGATTTGACATCGATATCGCTAAAGCAATTGGAAAAAAATTAGGTTATGAGGTTCAAGTGAAGGACATTGACTTTAATAGTCTTGTGCCTGCTCTGGAAAATAAATCGGTCGATTTCGTTATCTCTGGAATGACTCCAACAGAAAAACGTGAGCAATCAGTCGATTTCAGTGATATTTACTATACAGCTAAAAACATGATCATCACGACAAAGGACAGTAAAATCAAAACTGTTGAAGATTTAAAAGGGAAAACCGTAGGCGTACAGCTTGCATCCATTCAGGAGACTTTGGCAAATGACTTGAATAAATCCCAAGATATTGGGATGAAAGTTGAAAAACGGAATCGTATTCCTGAGGTTGTTCAAGAAATGTCAACAGGACGATTTGACGCCGTGATCATGGAAGATACTGTGGCAAAAGGCTACTTGAAAGATAATAAAGAATTGGTGGGCCATTTGATCAAATCCGGTGAACAAGATGCTGGTTCGGCAATCGCTTTCCAAAAAGGAAGCAAGTTAACTGAAGAATTCAATGCCGAGTTGAAAAAAATGATGGAAAATGGTGAAATGGAAAAATTAATAGTAAAATGGTTCGGTGGCAGTGAAACTGAATAATACAGAGAGATGAAAAGCGTTCAGAAGAGATTTAGTATGCCTTCTGAACGTTTTTCCGCGCTTTATTGTTAGTAAAATGAAGCAGGAGGAAGGACCTGAGATAAAGGCCTTCATAAGAGAGGATGAATGGAGTGAATCTGGAATTTGAAAGGATTATCCCTTCCCTTCCATATATCCTGGAGGGGATACCGACTACATTAAAGGTTGTAGCGGTAGCGGCAGTAATCGGATTTGTTTTGGGAATATTATTATCTATACTTAAAATCAGCAGAATCAAGCCCTTAAATTGGATTGCTGACTTTTATACATCCATTTTTCGCGGTACACCTTTGGTGTTGCAATTAATGCTGATTTATTTTGGTTCACCACAAATATTAGGGATTCAAATCGAAGCGTTCCAAGCAGCATTTTTAGCATTCGGTCTAAATTCAGCGGCATACATCTCTGAAATTATCAGGGGAGGCATTTTAGCTGTCGATAAAGGCCAACGAGAGGCTTCTCTTGCACTTGGGGTTCCCTATTCAGGGATGATGCTTAATATTATCCTTCCGCAGGCCATCAAGAATATCCTGCCATCCCTTGTGAACGAATTGATTTCCTTAACGAAGGAATCAGCCGTTGTCACAATTATTGGATTAGGGGATATCATGCGCCGTTCTTATATTGTCGGCGGTGAGACATATAAATTCTTCGAGCCGATATTATTTGCCGGCCTCATTTATTATGTGATGGTCATGGTTCTCACCATCTTAGGCAAAGTGATTGAAAGGAGAATGAGACGCAGTGATTAAAATTGATGGACTCAAAAAAAATTATGGTAAGCTCGAGGTATTAAAAGGAATCAGCACCGAGATAGGGCAGGGTGAAGTGTTAGCGATCATCGGTCCATCCGGTTCGGGAAAATCAACTTTCTTACGCTGCATCAATATGCTTGAAACTCCAACTGATGGTCAAATCAGGTTTAAAGATCAAATCATCACTGAAAAAAAGACCAATATCGTGAAAGTGCGTGAAAATGTCGGAATGGTATTTCAGCATTTTCATTTATTTCCGCATAAAACCGTACTGGAGAATCTGACATATGCACCTATGAAGGTGAAAAAACTATCAAAGGCCGAGGCTGTAAAACAAGCTCGTGACCTCTTGAATAAAGTCGGTTTGTCCGATAAAGAATCGACTTATCCGAATCGTCTGTCAGGCGGGCAAAAACAAAGGGTCGCGATTGCACGGGCATTGGCAATGAACCCGGAAGTAATCCTTTTCGATGAGCCGACTTCAGCTCTTGATCCCGAGATGGTAAAAGAAGTGCTCGAGGTTATGAAGTCACTGGCACATACGGGAATGACCATGCTGATCGTAACGCATGAAATGGGATTTGCCAGAGAAGTGGCCGATCGTGTACTATTCCTGGACGGGGGTCTGCTCGTTGAGGAAAGTGCTCCGGAAGAATTCTTTTCCAATCCGAAAAGCCAGCGTGCAAAAGACTTCTTGGAAAAAGTTTTATAAGCTAAAGAAAATAGTATATAATTGTGAAAAAAGGTAACGTTTAGGTTACCTTTTTTATTTTTTTCCTATAATGTATTTTTGCGTGAATGTATTTAGAAGAATTGGAAATTTAACTCGCAAAGGACTGTGAAAATATCTGATTTCCTGATAGTATTATAATAGATAGAGAAAGAGCCAGGTGATACATAACAATGTTTAAAATCGGATACAGGACGATTAAAACTGCTTTGGGGGCCACCCTGGCAATTATTATTGCACAAATGCTTAATCTCGAATATTTCTCTGCTGCGGGAATAATTGCGATCTTATGCATTCAAGTTACAAAAAAGAAGTCGGTGTATGCCTCCTGGCACCGGTTTTTAGCTTGTTTGATCGCAATGGCCTATGCATCCCTATTCTTTCATTTCATCGCATTCCATCCGCTGATAATTGGTTTGATCCTCTTGATTTTCATTCCAACGGCAGTTGCCTTGAAGATTAATGAGGGGATTGTGACGAGCAGCGTCATCATCATGCACCTATACGGGGCGGGTGACATCACTTTTTCCCTGCTGATCAATGAAACGATATTAATTGCAGTTGGAGTTGGAGTGGCGCTTGTCATGAATCTGTACATGCCCAGTGTCGATGACAAACTGCTGGCCTACCAGGAAAGCATTGAAACGAACTTTAGTGCGATCTTGATGGGGATTGTCCGCTATTTAAGGGATAATGATCACACATGGGATGGTAAGGAAATCACCGAAACAGCCAATCTTCTTAATCAAGCCAAAAGCCTTGCCTTCAGGGACGTGGAAAATCATTTTTTAAGGGAAGAAGACCTGTATTACCATTATTTTAAAATGCGTGAAAAGCAATTTGAAATAATTGAACGAATTCTGCCCCTTGTCACGAATATTCCACTTGTCGTCAAGCAAAGCGGGATAGTGGCTGATTTTATAGAAGATTTGGCAGAAAACGTCCACCCACAAAATACGGCCATCCTTTATCTGAAGAAGCTTGAAGAGATGGAGATTCATTTTAGGGGAATGGCACTGCCGCAGACACGGGAAGAGTTCGAATCCAGGGCCGCATTACTGCAGCTCATGAAGGAAATGGAGCGTTATTTGTTGTTGAAGCATTCCTTCAAGGGACTACCCAAGCTGAACAGCAACCGAATGAAAAAGAGGCACTTGGCTTAAACTAAGCAAAAAAGTGAAGGAATTGATACAAATGAAATGGATCCTTTCTTTGTTGCTTATGCTATCTTTGTGGCCGTTGCAGGTACCAGCCCAACCTCAAGCGGTTAAGCCTGGCGATCCGTTTATCATCATCAATAAAGCTAACAATAAATTGGCATTCATTGATGATAATGAGGTCAAGGAGATTCTGCCGGTCGGTACGGGAAAGAGTCAGGAACTTACACCTGAAGGGATTTTCACTGTCAAAGTAAAAGCAGTCAATCCATATTACCGGAAAAAAAATATTCCTGGCGGCGATCCCAGGAACCCCCTGGGGTCGCGGTGGATTGGATTCGATGCACAAAATACCGATGGGAGGATTTACGGCATTCATGGTACGAATCAGCCATCATCAATTGGTAAATACATTTCAAATGGCTGTGTACGGATGCATAAATCCGATGTAGAGCGTTTGTACGAAAAAGTCCCCATCGGCACTAAAGTGTTGATCACCATATCGAACGAGGATTTCAAAACGTTGGCAAAGAAAAATGGGGCGATAAAATAAAGAGAGGGAAGCTTTGCTCCCCTCCCAACGGTTTCTATTACAAAAGAAATGCGATACCTGATAATAAGCTCGTTAATAACATTGAGATAAGCATTAAATACACGACGATTTTTCTGATTTTCTTGTTTCCCATATGCTCTCTCCCTTAAAACAGTTTAATTGATTTTATTTTAACTTGAACATTTAGTAGAAACAAGTAAAAGTATAATGTTCATATTATTCCGAATCTTAAAAGGCTTTAATGCAAGATTAGTAGTATTTTAATGGAGTCATCCAATAATACATAGCATGGGGGTTTTATGATGATTAAAAATATCGATCATATAGGTATTGCCGTCAAGTCACTGGAGGAGACCTTGCCACTTTACACGGAAACGTTGAAATTGAAACTTGAAGGAATCGAGACAGTGGAGAGCCAAGGAGTGAAAGTGGCCTTCATCCTGGCAGGCAATACCCGTTTGGAGTTGTTGGAAGCGTTGTCACCGGCAAGCCCAATCGCCAAATTCATCGAAAAACGCGGTGAAGGGATTCATCATGTGGCGCTTGGCGTCGATGACATCGAAGAGAGAATAAAAGAAATCAAAGAATCTGGATTGCGCATGATTGATGATTCATCAAGAAAGGGAGCGCACAATGCGGATGTTGCTTTCGTTCATCCCAAGTCTACCGCGGGTGTATTATATGAGCTTTGTGAACAAGCATTATCAAAGGAGGAGCAGGAATGACAGACATATACGATACGATCAATGACCTATATGACAGACGCCGCAAAGTGGAAATGGGCGGCGGTGAAGAAAGAATCGATAAGCAGCATGAAAAGGGCAAACTTACTGCAAGGGAAAGAATTGAACTTTTAGTTGATCCGGGTACTTTCATAGAGCTTAATCCTTTTATCAAACATCGTAATACCAATTTTGGCATGGAAAAGGAAGAAGGGCCAGGAGAAGGGGTTGTCACCGGTTACGGAAAGGTCAACGGCCGTGACATTTATCTGTTTTCACAGGATTTTACTGTTTTTGGCGGCGCGCTCGGTGAAATGCATGCTCTGAAAATTGCCAATGTTATGGATTTGGCAGCGGAAAATGGAGCCCCTTTCATAGGTTTGAACGATTCTGGTGGCGCGCGTATTCAAGAAGGCGTGGTTTCGCTTGACGGATATGGCCAAATTTTTTACCGGAATTCCATTTATTCAGGGGTCATTCCGCAGATTTCGGTTATTATGGGACCTTGTGCAGGTGGAGCCGTATATTCCCCAGCCATAACCGACTTTGTCTTCATGGTTGAAAAAACGAGCCAAATGTTCATAACAGGTCCTAAAGTCATTGAAACGGTTACAGGGGAAAAGATTTCATCTGAAGGATTGGGTGGAGCGACAGTACATAATACCATAAGCGGTAATGCCCATTTCAAGGGGGCATCTGAGGAGCAAGTATTGGCGGACGTTAGACGACTCCTGAGTTATCTTCCACAAAATAATGAAGAGAAGCCGCCGGTTTTGGAAGCCGCCGATGGAGATGACTACCGTCCGGACTTAACGGATATAGTCCCTTATGAAGGGATTCGTCCATATGATGTTCGGAAAGTATTGGAGCAGGTTGTCGATGAGGATTCCTTTATGGAAGTTCAAGAGGGCTTTGCGAAAAACATAGTGGTCGGCTTGGCGCGTATCAAAGGGAAATCAGTGGGGCTTGTCTGTAACCAGCCAAAGGTATTGGCTGGGGGACTTGATATTGATTCATCAGATAAGGCTGCCCGTTTTATTCGTTTCTGTGACTCGTTCAACATTCCGCTAATTACGTTTGAAGACGTTTCAGGTTTTTTCCCGGGCGTTAAACAAGAACATGGTGGGATCATTCGCCACGGTGCAAAGCTGCTATATGCTTATTCGGAAGCAACAGTACCAAAATTGACGATCATTCTGCGTAAAGCATACGGAGGAGCTTACGTGGCTCTTAATAGTAAATCCATCGGTGCGGATCTTACGTTTGCATGGCCGAATGCTGAAATCGCGGTAATGGGTTCTGCTGGAGCGGCAAATATCATTTTTGCCCGTGAAATTCAAAATAGCCAAGATCCGGAAGCGACACGTGCAGCTAAAATTGAAGAATACCGTGAGAAGTTCGCCAATCCATATGTTGCCGCAAGTCTTGGAATGGTGGATGATGTAATTGATCCCCGTGAAACCAGGATTAAGATCATTCAATCTCTTGATATGCTGCGCAACAAAAAAGAAACCCGACCATGGAAAAAACACGGAAATATCCCGTTGTGATTCAACATTGCAAGGAGCCCAAACGATCTGTATTGGGCTCTTTTCCATACTGGGGAAGATATCATTTAAAAGAAAACCATTTATAAGTCATCATTCACCTTTTGGCAGGGAAATGACCAGCATGCCATTCTGGGGTCTTCCTTTTCACATTATTTGCCGGGGCGCCGCTTTTAGAAGTATAATTAAAGAGGAAAACTTTTTTGGAGGTTTTATTTTATGATAAATGAAGAACGTTTAGTTAATGAATTTATGGAATTGGTGCAGATTGATTCCGAAACGAAAAATGAAGCAGCCATCGCCAAAGTGCTGAAAGAAAAATTCGGGGCACTGGGTGTAGAGGTTTTTGAAGATGATACAACAGCAGTTACCGGTCATGGTGCAGGGAATTTAGTATGTACTTTAAAAGGAATGAAAGAAGGCGTAGATACCATTTATTTCACCTCCCATATGGATACGGTTATACCTGGGAACGGAATCAAGCCTTCCATCAAAGATGGATACATAGTGTCAGACGGAACGACCATTTTAGGTGCGGATGACAAAGCTGGATTAGCGGTCATGTTAGAAACGCTTAAAGTGTTGAAAGAACAGAATATCGAACATGGTACAATCGAATTCATCATTACAGTAGGTGAAGAATCTGGCTTGGTAGGGGCAAAGGCATTGGATCGCTCCCTTGTAACGGCTAAATTTGGTTTTGCACTTGATAGTGATGGAAAAGTGGGAAATGTGGTTGTTGCTGCACCTACTCAGGCGAAGGTATCTGCAACCATTTTAGGCAAGACTGCTCACGCTGGTGTCGCTCCTGAGAAAGGCGTTTCGGCCATTACGATCGCTGCCAAAGCAATCTCTAGAATGCCATTAGGCAGAATCGACGGGGAAACGACAGCCAATATCGGACGTTTCCAGGGGGGACAGCAAACCAATATTGTTTGTGACCATGTTGAAATCCTTGCAGAAGCAAGATCCTTGATTCCTGAAAAAATGGAAATACAGGTAGCGAAAATGAAAGAGGCATTCGAGACTGCAGCCATTGAAATGGGCGGACGTGCTGAAGTTGAAGTTAACGTCATGTATCCTGGTTTTAAATATGGTGCTGGTGACCATGTAGTCGAAATCGCAAGAAAGGCAGCAGAGAAAATCGGCCGTCCTTGCGAGCTGGTTAAAAGCGGCGGAGGAAGCGATGCGAATGTCATTGCAGGCTTTGGTATCCCTACTGTCAATCTCGCAGTGGGCTATGAAGATATCCATACTACGAATGAAAAAATCCCAGTTGAGGAATTAACGAAGCTAGCTGAAATGGTTGTCAGTATCATCAAAGAAGTATCAGGGGAATAATCACCCGAAATATGACAGGGAGATGGAGGAGATTTCCTGCAACCAAGTAAATCAGCCCCGGCTATGATGGTCATAGATGGATTGCAATAAATACGGATATCCTCCATCAAACGATTGTCCAGGAACACGTGAAATCTTGATTTTTACCGAATATATAGGTGTTGCCGTTTGATTACGATCATTGATCAGCAAAAACTCGTATATATTTGCCAAGGTGTTAACATTATTGAAGGAATATATGTACAGTCATCAATGATATGATGGCTGTTTTTCTTGGAGTGGAAGCATCTTTCAACGCGGTTACCAAAGATAAATAGGGGTACCTTAATAGAAGTGGTTTTTTATTGGGCCTATTATCCGGTATTTTTTATTTTTACAAGGATGTGACGGTCAAACATGAAGGACATGTATCCCAAAAATGGCAGGGTCATTCTCCATGTAGACATGAATAGTTTCTATGCTTCAGTGGAAATGTCATATGATGTTTCATTAAAAGGCAAACCGCTTGCCATTGCAGGCAATGTTGAAGAGAGAAGGGGCATAATCGTCACCTGCAGCTATGAGGCGAGGAAGTTCGGGGTTAAAACGACCATGCCGATTTGGCAGGCGAAAAAACTATGTCCTCAATTAGTCATTCAGAAACCGAATTTCGAGCGCTATCGTAAGGCATCACTGGCTATTTTCGATGTTTTAAGGCAATATACAGAGATGGTTGAACCGGTTTCAATAGATGAGGGGTATCTGGATATTAGTGAATGCGCCGAATTGGGTTCGCCTTTAGATATAGCCAATAGCATTCAGGAAAGAATTTTTAATACGATGGATCTCCCTTGCAGCATCGGGATTGCCCCTAATAAATTTTTGGCCAAAACTGCTTCTGATATGAAAAAGCCAATGGGAATCACCGTGTTAAGGAAACGGGACATTTCGGAAAAGCTCTGGCCTTTACAAGTGGGCCAAATGCATGGCATCGGGGATAAGACCTCGGAAAAGCTTCAAACCATCGGGGTAATGACGATCAGGGACCTTGCACACGCCAATGATAGTCAACTTAAACAGCTTCTAGGGATCAATGGCATCCGTTTGAAAGATAGGGCTAATGGAATCGACCCAAGGGCAGTGGATCCCGAAGCGATTTTTGAGCATAAGAGCATTGGGAACTCGACAACTCTTCCGCATGACTCCACCAATCAAAAAGAACTGATCGGTGTATTGGATAAGCTTTCCGGGAAGGTAGCCGTCCGTTTGAGAAATAAACGCCTGCTTGGTCAAAAAATAGGTGTGACGATCCGTTACAAAGACCGCCGCACAATAACGAGAAGCAGAACGGTTCCTAATCCAGTTTTTGAAAAAAAGGATATATTGGATGGAGCTATCGATCTCTTTATGAAAAATTGGAATGGGGAAGGAATCAGGCTTCTTGGGGTCACTGCCTATGATGTCATCGAAAAAGAGTCGGCCTTCAAGCAACTGGACATTTTCTCCTTTCAAGAGGATGCAGAAAAAGAACCTCTGTATGAAGCGATGGAACACTTGCAAAATAAGTACGGAGAAAATATTATTAAAAAGGGATTACCCTTGAAAAACCGTTCAATTGGAACAGACACTAGCTTCAGCAAAGATTTCTTTGGGCAAGCCAGGAGGAATGATCCTTCTTTTGACAAAGAATAGCTTACAAGCTGTGTAAAGATATAGAGAAGGGAAAGATGAAGCATGACAAAACAGCAGATTGGCGTTATCGGACTAGCCGTAATGGGCAAGAACCTTGCATTTAATATTGAAAGCAGGGGATATTCAATTTCCGTGTATAATCGCTCAGGGTCAAAAACGGACGAAATGATGAAGGAAGCGGAAGGCAAAAACGTAACAGCCGCCTATACGCTTGAAGAATTCGTCAATTCTTTGGAAACGCCACGCAAAATTTTATTGATGGTTAAAGCCGGAGCGGCAACAGATGCAACGATCGAGCAATTAAAACCGTTACTTGAAAAAGGTGATATCGTTATTGATGGAGGGAATACCTTCTTCAAGGACACTCAGCGCCGCAATGAGGAATTAAGCGAGCTTGGCATCCATTTCATCGGTACAGGCGTCTCAGGAGGGGAAGAAGGAGCTCTAACAGGTCCATCCATCATGCCTGGAGGTCAAAAAGAAGCATATGAACTTGTTGCACCGATCTTGAAGGATATTTCAGCTAAGGTCGATGGTGATGCTTGCTGTACGTATATCGGACCGGATGGAGCAGGTCATTATGTTAAAATGGTACATAATGGTATTGAATACGGGGACATGCAGTTGATTTCCGAATCTTATTTCCTTTTGAAAAATCTCCTTGGATTATCTGCTGAAGAGTTCCATGAAGTTTTTACTGAATGGAATGAAGGGGAACTTGATAGCTATTTAATTGAAATTACAGCTGATATTTTCAAAAAATATGATGAAGAAACCGGTAAGCCGATGGTCGATGTCATTTTAGATAAAGCTGGCCAAAAAGGTACAGGGAAATGGACAAGTCAAAGTGCGCTTGATCTTGGTGTTCCGCTTCCAATCATTACGGAATCCGTGTTTGCCCGGTTTATTTCAGCAATTAAGGACGAGCGTGTTGAAGCGAGTAAAATCCTTCGTGGTCCAAAAGCCGAATCATTTACAGGCGACAAAAAGGCATTGATTGAAAATATCCGTAAAGCACTTTATATGAGCAAAATCTGTTCATATGCACAAGGATTTGCACAAATGAAAGCAGCATCAGAAGAAAATGACTGGAACTTGCAATATGGGGAAATCGCGATGATTTTCCGTGGTGGCTGTATCATTCGTGCACAATTCCTCCAAAAAATCAAGGAGGCGTACGATCGTGAAGCGAACTTGAACAATCTTCTTCTAGATCCATACTTCCAAGGGATCGTCGAAAGCTATCAAGGAGCTTTACGTGAGGTAGTGTCAACGGCTGTGATGAACGGAATTCCGGTTCCTTGCTTGTCATCAGCACTTGCCTATTTCGACAGCTATCGCACAGAAACACTGCCAGCTAACCTGATTCAAGCTCAGCGTGACTATTTTGGAGCTCATACTTATCAACGCATTGATAAAGAAGGAACGTTCCATACCGAATGGATGGAAAAATAAAAAGCTCAAGCCGGCTTAAAAGGGGATTCCCTTTTATACCGGCTTTTTTTTGGTTGTAAAATTCATCATGTTAAGGACATCGAATGCACAGAAAAAAAGAGGGCGCTTCTATGCGCCCTCTTTTTTTACTATCTTCGATGCTCAACAAGGTCAATGACCCCTAATACAACATGTGCCAAACCGAAACCAAAAACCGTATTAGCTACCATTTTGTTTGAGCCCCGGGTCTGCTTCATTGCATAACCCGCAGCTGTCACGGCTGTGCCCAACGCTGTTGGAATTAATCCTTCACGAATGTCCATAAGTTTAATCCCTCCACACCGAAGTTAGTGGTGCCGTCCTCTGGCACCTTTTCTAGTGTAACCTTAGCAAGGAGTTACCATTCTTTTTCCTTGAGGGTAAAAATGGTAAAAAAGAACTAGTTGTAAATAGTTCCAACTAATTTACCTTTTTTAGGAAAAACGTAGTATGATGTATGTCATTCATCCCTGCTTTTTAGGTTTAAACACCTGCGGAAAAAGGAATATAAACATTGAAAGAGTGGGACGGACCTTAGGATACAGTAGGCAGAAAGAAGAGAGAAGGAGCGGAGACTTATGTTCATCATCTGGTGGGCTGTAGCCATTTTTTTATTTTTCATTGCCTTGGAATCTGGTGTTTCCTTTTGGCTTAATTCAGAAATAGAGGAAGAAATGTCTAAGCCCAAGGAAATGTTTCATATTATCCGGAATAAATTGCTGAGGAAGAGTGTTTCATGAATGAAGAAGGGATGCAGATCCAAATCTGCATCCCTTCTTCATTTCAATCAACATCATTTTCGTTATTCTTGATTTCCCACCAAATATGTCCATCTTCTGCCAGGAGTTTATCGGATGCCAGCGGACCTGTGGATCCCGCTTCATAGTTAGGGAAAGACTCCTCTTTAGTATTTTCCCATGCATTGGAAATGGTATCGACGAACTTCCATGATAGGGCAACCTCGTCCCAGTGCGTAAAGTTTGTAGCATCCCCGCGCATGCTGTCAAACAATAGCTTTTCATATGCCTCGGGAGAATTGATGTGTTCGATCCCTTTGTTGGAGACGGTCAGCTTCACTGGTTTTGTATTGGATGTCGTCCCGGATTTCTTAACATTTAAGTACAGTGTGATACCTTCGTCAGGCTGGATATGGATAACGAGAAGATTCGGGTTCAGCGTTTCTTCCGTTTTATAATACAGATTCATTGGGATATCTTTGAATTGAACGACGATATTCGTTGATTTGACATCCATCCTCTTACCGGTACGGATATAAAAAGGAACACCGGCCCAACGGAAGTTATCAATCATCAATTTACCCGCCACATAGGTCTCTGTGTTGGATTCGGGATCTACGTTATGTTCATTGCGGTAGGCCGGAAGTGTTTGACCGTCTATCGTTCCTTCACCATATTGGCCACGGACGAAGTATTGATTGACTTCGTCCACTTTCATTGGTCGAAGTGAGCGCAATGCCCGCACTTTTTCGCTTCGAATCTCTTCTGTCGTCAAAGCGATCGGGGGTTCCATGGCAAGCAAGGCCACCATTTGCAGCAGATGGTTTTGGACCATATCCCTTAGGGCACCGCTGGTTTCATAATATCGCCCACGTTCTTCAACGCCAAGTGTTTCGCTTGAAGTAACCTGGATATTGGATATATATCTGTTATTCCAAAGCGGCTCGAATAGGGCATTTGAAAAACGTATGACCTCAATGTTTTGTACCATTTCTTTACCTAAATAATGATCGATACGGTAGATTTCATCTTCAGCGAATGCAGTCCGAATCTGCTCATTCAATTTTTGTGCTGTTTCGAAACTGTGTCCAAATGGCTTTTCTATGACAAGGCGCTTATATCCATTCGTGTCGGTCAGGCCTTGAGCTTTAATCTGTTCGGCAATCGTTCCGAAAAACTCGGGTGCCATCGCCAAATAGAAGATCCGGTTTCCTTCTAATTGATATTGTCCGTCCAATTTTTCGGCAATGTCTTTTAACTGCAGGTATGATTCCGAACTGGAGACATCATGGGAGTGATAATGGAAATGGGAAATGAATTCGTCGACCTTTTCTTCCGCATGTCCGAACGTAAGTATGGAATCCTTGACACTTGTTTGGAACTCCTCGTTCGTCAAGGGCCTCCTTGCTACTCCAACGACGGCGAACTTATTGATTTTCTCTTTTTGAAATAGTCGATATATCGAAGGAAACAATTTCCTTTTCGCTAGATCTCCGGTAGCACCAAAAATCATGATCAATGCTGTGGGTTTATTATTTTCTGTCATGTTAAAACCTCAACTTTCCGTTAAATCTGTCTATAAAGTTGGAATTCCCGTATGTGTACCAATTTCTAATTTTACGTTTAGCTTTCCCTCAAAGCAATCAATTTGCGCATTTTTTCTCATATTTCATTAAAAGGTTAATTTGGTTTCGGTTTTAATGAGTCATAAATGAAAGAGCACCTTGGTTATGCTATAGTTAAGTCATAAAGTATTTGCAACGGAGGTAGTAGGAGTGGATTTCGTTTTATTGGGTACAGGCGCTGGCGTTCCGGCTAAAGCACGTAATGTGACATCAATCGCCCTTCAATTATTGGAAGAAAGAGGGACGGTTTGGTTATTCGATTGTGGGGAAGCAACACAGCATCAAATATTAAAAACGGCGGTCAAACCGCGAAAGGTTGAAAAGATCTTCATCACCCATTTACATGGTGACCACATCTTCGGACTGCCTGGATTTTTAAGCAGCAGATCTTTCCAGGGCGGAGTGGATAAATTGACCGTATATGGTCCACAAGGCATAGATGCATTTATTAAGACGAGCTTGCAGGTGAGTGGAACTCATTTAAAATACCCCTTGGAAATCATCGAAATAGAAGAAGGCGCAGTGTTTGAGGACGAAAAATTCACGGTGACGGCCATGTCGCTTGATCATGGCATTTACAGCATCGGTTACCGAATTGTGGAAAAAGATCGTCCGGGAAGCTTACTGGTCGACCGACTGCGGTCTGAAGGTGTGAAGCCGGGGCCTCTTTTTAAAGCATTGAAAAATGGACAAACGGTCTGTCTCGATGATGGCCGTGTCTTAAATGGGAAGGACTATCTCAGTGCTCCGCAAAAAGGCCGAATCATCACGATTCTTGGTGATACAAGAATGTGCAGCAATGCGCTCATTCTTGCTGAATCGGCGGATTACCTTGTTCATGAAGCTACATTTTCAGCGGAAGAATCGGAAATGGCATCAGCCTATTATCATTCGACTACCGTTCAGGCTGCAGAAACGGCTTTGAAAGCGGGAGCTAAGCATCTAATCCTTACGCATATCAGCTCACGGTATACTCCGGAGGATGCTGAGAGGCTAAAAGAGGAAAGCAAAGCGATCTTTGCAAACACGATTATGGGTGAAGATTTAATGGCAATTAAAGTTCCTTTGTATTCAGAGGAATCGGGCAGCTGAAATCAAAGCCAATGTTTGGTATAATTAATCAATTGTTCATTGGATATTTAAAGGAGTGTAAATATGACTGACAAAAGTGACCTACATACTAAAGCAATGGATTTTCTCCTAAAAACAAGCCGTACTTTTTTCATTCCAATCAGCTATCTTCCAAAGGGATTAAAAGAGGCTATTGGAGCTGCATACCTTTGCATGCGCGCCATCGATGAGATCGAGGACCACCCAGGTCTTCCTGCAGATATTAAGGTTTCCCTTTTAAAGGCTCTTAGTGAGCTGCTTGATGCGGATCTCAGGGAAGAAGACCTTCAATCGTTATTTGAACCATATAAGGATGATCTTCCCGAGGTGACCCTGTTTCTTTCGGACTGGATTGAATTTTGTCCTCCCGGTGCAAAAGACAAAGTCTTGGAGTCGACAAAGGAAATGGCCGAAGGCATGGCAAAATGGGTTACGAAGGACTGGCAAATTCATAATGAAGAGGAACTCGATGATTACACATATTATGTTGCAGGTTTAGTGGGGGTCATGCTGTCTGATATGTGGAACTGGTACGATGGAACCGAAACGGACCGTGAACTTGCCATCGCATTTGGCCGTGGTCTTCAAACGGTCAATATCCTGCGTAACCGTGAGGAAGATGCAGAACGCGGTGTAAACTTTTATCCGGATGGATGGGGTTTCGACGAGATGCTTGCCCATACGGAACATAATCTTGCATTAGCCGATGCATACATTGGAGAGATTGAAACGAAAGAGATCATCCACTTCTGTAAAATACCCTTGGAATTGGCAAAAGCCACATTGAAAGCCCTAAAAGAAGGCAAAGAAAAAATCGATCGTACTACAGTTACCGAAATTGTCAGCCAGGTTGTCGAACACTGATTTTTCATAAAGCTGCTGTGAAAGTTACCAAACCTTTCACGGCAGCTTTTTTCATGTTTTACATTCAGAACTCGAAAAATTCTAAAAAGTTAAAAAATATATTGGAATAATTGGGACTAAACGATTATAATTTAGGAAATAAAAGCGAAAAAGTTGACGTCGCTAGAAAAAACCTAATCTTAAATAAGAAAAAAGCGGGGGGAAAATATGAAAAAGAAATTATATTCAACTGCAGCTATGACATTGGTCGCAGGGTTATTATTGGCTGGGTGTGGAAATGACAAGGAAAAAGATGCGGCAAAGGATGACAGCAAAAAGGATACCGTCAACATTGGGGTAACACAAATCGTTCAGCATGATTCGCTGGATCAGGCTTATGAAGGATTCCAGGCGGCATTGAAGGATAGTGACATCAATGCCAAATATGATCTTCAAATTGCACAGGGTGACCAAAATAACAGTCAAACGATCGCCAATAACTTTGTTGGGGATAAAGTGGATTTAATCTTTGCCAATTCTACTCCTAGTGCTCTTAGCGCTTTGAATGCGACAAAGGATATACCAATCGTCTTTACATCGGTTACCGATCCTGTAGCGGCGGAGCTCGTTACATCTTTGGATAAGCCAGGCGGAAATGTGACGGGTACGACGGATTCCCATCCTGAAGCCATTGCCAAATCAATGAAATTCCTAGCAGAAGAACTTGGCGCCAAGACAATTGGGACCGTTTATAATACAGGGGAGCAAAATTCCGTCGTCCAAATAAAAAACGTAAAAGCGGAAGCGAAAAAAGCGGGATTGAAAGTCGTGGAAGCATCCGTCTCCACTTCAGCCGAGGTTAAACAGGCAACGGAATCATTAATTGGAAAAGCCGATGCTTTCTATATCATTACTGATAATACCGTTGTCTCCGCACTGGAATCGGTCATTTCGGTGGCAAATGATAAAGATATTCCATTGTTTGTTGGTGAGCTTGATTCCGTGAATGCTGGTGGTTTTGCAGCATATGGCTTCAGTTATTATGATATTGGTTATGAAGCGGGGCAAAAAGCGGTTGAAATCTTGAAGGATGGCAAAAAGCCTGGAGATATCCCGGTTCAATATCCACAAAAACTGAAATTGGTCATCAATGAAAAGGCAGCAAAAGATATGGGTGTTGAAATAAAAGAAGAATGGAAAGCAGATGCTGAGTTTGTAAAATAAACTCTGCTTTTGTTCGGGGAAGGAAGAAAAAAAATGTTCTCAGCTTTATTCAACTCTTTTGAGTCGGGAATGATTTATGCGATCATGGCACTTGGTGTCTATTTAACATTCAGGATTCTCGACTTCCCGGATATGACAGTGGAAGGCAGTTTTGTGACAGGGGCCTCTGTGTCCGCCATTATGATCGTTAACGGTTTCTCGCCAGTCATGGCCACGTTTTGTGCCATGGTGGCAGGTTTCATCGCTGGGACAATAACGGGATTCCTGCATACGAAAGGAAAAATCAATCCACTTCTGGCAGGTATCTTAATGATGATTGCCCTCTATTCCATCAATTTAAGGATCATGGGTGCATCTAACATTCCGTTGCTTTCTCAAACGACCATTATCACGAATATCCAGGATGCCTGGGCTGGCACTGGTATGGACAATATGTTGAATGGTCTTTTATCGATCGTAGGCCTTGGGGATAGCTTGCCAAAAACGTGGGCCATACTAATTGTTATGTTGATCGTGGCTTTAATCATTCAAGCTGGAATGTCAGCTTTTTTAAAAACGGAAATCGGTCTTGCTTTACGTGCGACGGGTGATAATGAAGCAATGGTCAAGAGTTTTTCCGCCCATACAGGAAACATGAAGATCCTGGGCCTTGCGATCGGAAATGCACTTGTGGCTTTCTCGGGATCCTTGGTTGCCCAATATAACGGATTTAGCGATATTGGCATGGGGATTGGAATCATCGTCATCGGATTGGCATCCGTTATAATTGGCGAAGCATTATTTGGCTCAAAAACGATTGCACGTGCGACCCTTGCGGTCATTGGAGGAGCAATCATTTACCGAATTGTCGTAACATTGGCACTACGCGTAGAATTCCTTGATACGGGTGATGTTAAATTAATTACGGCACTTATTGTGGTAGGGGCACTTGTCATTCCGAAAATTACCGATAAACAAAAGGAAAAAAGCCGAAAGAAAAGGCGTCTCAAAGAAATACAGATGCGCCATGGTGGGACTTTATCGAAAGGGGGAGAAGGATATGCTTCAGTTAAATCAGATTTATAAGGTCTTCAATGAAGGGACACCAGATGAAAAGTTAGCCCTTGGGAATCTGGAACTGCAGATGACAAAAGGCGAATTTGTAACAGTCATCGGGAGTAATGGAGCAGGTAAATCGACGCTGATGAACATGATATCCGGCAAAATTCTCCCTGATGCCGGTGAAGTCATCATTGATGGGGAAAATGTATCGGCCATTGAAGAACATGCCCGTGCTAAAATGATTGGCCGCGTTTTTCAGGATCCCATGCTTGGTACGGCACCACATATGACGATTGAAGAAAATATGGCGATTGCCTATGGCAGAACCAATAGAAGAGGTTTAGGCTTTGGGGTGACAAAAAAACGGAAAGAACTTTTTAAAGAATGTTTGGGTACCCTTCATTTAGGTTTGGAAAATCGGATGACTGCAAAAGTGGGGTTATTATCAGGAGGGGAGCGCCAAGCATTATCATTGTTGATGGCGACCTTCACCGATCCTAAAATCCTGCTTCTTGATGAACATACAGCCGCTCTCGATCCTTCCAGGGCAGAGCTTGTTACAAATCTGACGAAGGAAATCGTCGAAAAGAACAAGCTAACGACGTTGATGGTGACTCACAATATGCAACAGGCAATCGATCTTGGAAATTCCTTGATCATGATGGATAAAGGACAAATCATTTTTGAAGCAAGAGGTGCTGAAAAGCAGAAGCTTACCGTTGAAAAACTGCTTAACGAATTCCAGCGCATCAAAGGCGAAAAAATGCTCAATGACCGTGCAGTGTTGATTTAAGATGAGAAAAGGCCCGACCCAGGTGAGATTAATCCTTGGGTCGAGCCTTTTTATTTTTGGGGTGATTAATTAGATCAGGTCCTATTACTGAAGAAATGCTCGGCATAAGAAAAATGGCTATCGTGGGGTGCTCATGATCCATCTTGAATGATAATCGATGTTAATCGCTGTCGGCTGTGCTCCATGATGAACTATCGTTCTTTCTGTTTCCAAAAATCATTTTTATGAATGGCTTTTTCTTCGTCTTTTTAGTGGCAGCAGTCTCTTCAGCCGCGAGGAAATAATCAAACGGCTGACCCATTGGTGTTTCTAACGCTTCGATACGGGCTTCGAGTTTCTTAACGAGTTTGTGCATTTCTTCCATTTCACTTCTGTGCTGTAAAAGCTGATAGGATACAACATCGTCCGCTTTTGTTTTCAGACCATTTTCAAGCCGGGTGACCCGTTCTAGCAGTTGATCATGTTCTTTATCCGGTTCGGAGTGTTTCTGGATGGTTGCTTTTCTAATCTTTTTCTCTGAGATGCTGACCTTTTGGAGAATGATGCCCTCGTTCAGCTGATCTTGGATTTTTCTCAATAATGCAATGTCTTCATCCGAAAACTGGTAGTGGCCAAGCTGATTCCGTTCTACTTCCATGTTCAATTGGGTAACCCAGCGTTGAATCGTACTATGGGAAACATTCAGTAACCGGGCAACTGCACTTGTATTCATCGAGATTCCCCCTTTTGGTTGTTGAATTCGATAAGTATGAGAGAATTCCTTTACAGATGACAAAACATGTATTCATTCGGCAAAGAAAGTGGAATTCCAACGTAATTTGCATAGTAAGCTTTGTTAGGAACCTTAAGTAGCATTTGTGATGGTGTGGCTGATGGTCAATCAAGCTATAAAGGGAAAAGTGATCCAGATGTCGAATTACCCTTAAAACATGGAAAAAGGAGGACTAGTATGAACAGGATCAACATTATAACTTTAGGTGTCAGGGATATTACTGAATCATTAAGGTTTTACAGGGACGGGTTGGGATTCCGTACATCGATTAAAGAGGACGAACCCGCAATCGTTTTTTTTAATAATGCCGGAACGAAACTTGCTTTGTATCCTTTAGAGGAGCTGGCAAAAGACATCAATGAGAAAGAACCGCCTAAGAAAAGGGGTTTCCCGGGTCTTACGCTCGCTTATAATGCTAAATCAATTGAAGAAGTGGATGATGTGATCAACAAGGCTGAAAAGGCTGGGGGAACAATCGAGAAATCACCTCAGGATGTTGTCTGGGGAGGATACAGCGGGTATTTTTCAGACCCCGATGGTTACTATTGGGAGGTTGCGTATTCGAAGGATTGGAGTTTCGATGAAAATGATATGTTGATTATAAAGTAACGCTCACTCCGGAAGGATTATCCTTTATAGGATGTCCGGATCATAAAAAGGGCTGTTGCCTGGCCGCTGCCGTAGGAGTGGCCAGGCAACAGCCGATCATCATGCGGCTTACTGCGAAACTACATATTTGGCTAGTTCTTTACTTATTTGATTGCCCATTCGCTTCGATTGCTCTGTCGCTTCTTGTACACAGGCAATGAATGCTTCTTCCACTTGATGTGCTTGAAGTGTTTTCAGACCTGCTTCAGTCGTTCCACCTGGTGAAGTTACTTCCTTTCTTAGTACGGCCGGCGTTTTAGGTGATTTCTGTAACATATCGGCCGCACCCATCAGTGTCTGCAGAATCAATTGCTTGGCGGTTTCGGAATCGAGACCTATTTTTTCTGCTGATTTTTCCAATGCCTCGACCAAGTAATAAATATAAGCCGGACCGCTGCCTGATAAGCCTGTTACCGCATCTAGCTGGGTTTCGTCGACCACTGCCACCGTACCTACCGTTTCAAAAAGGGTAATCGCCGTTTGTAATTGCGAGTCTTTCGTATGACCGTTAGCCGCAAGGGCCGTTGCTGATTTTCCTACAGCTGCCGATGTATTAGGCATGGCACGGACGATCGAGAACCGCTTGTTGGCGATTCCTTCCAAGCTTGATGTATGAACCCCGGCAACAACGGAAATGAACAGCATTTCCTCACGAATGTATTCTTTTATGGATTGCATCGTTTCTAAAATATCTTTCGGTTTCACCGCCAGTACGACAAGGCTTGCATCCTGTACTAATTGCTGCAGCGATCTTGTGGCAGTTACACCATATTGGTTCTTTAAATAATCAAACCGTTCATCATTTGATCTATTTGTTACAAAAATATTTGCTGGTTCAATTACCTGTTGGGTCACCAGCCCCGAAATGATTGCTTCTGCCATCGATCCAGCTCCGATAAACGCGATTTTTTTCATATTTCCCGCTCCTTTTTCTTTTGAATTTTCGGCCTTTTTTTAAAAAAACAAAAAGACCCCTCATCCAATAAAGGACGAAAGGTCTAGCTTCCGTGGTACCACCTTTGTTCAACTTTTCCATAACAAATAAACAGAAAAGCTGCACTTGAATCCTCTAACGCGGGAATTACGTCAGGTTTTCCTGAAGGCTCATAAGGTAGGTTCAATAATGAGGGGGCGATGAAGCCTTTCAGCACATTCCGAGCTTCACTCTCTTTACGCCATCATAAATTTACTTGGCCTTAATCAATGCCACGCCGTCTTTAATTACTTGTGATTATGAAGGATATATCAGTACTCTGTCAATGATAATATATGCAAGGACGATAAAAAGTAGACATGAATTATGTGAAAATAATGACAGTGATTTAAAATACATGTAAAATGGTAATTATACATGTTAAGTGTACTAGGAATCCTGTTTTGCGTATAAAAAGATTTATATAAATATAATTTTCTAAGGTGGAAAAGATTATGGCGAATTGGAATGGAGATATTGCAAAACTTGCTTTGCCCACGCCGTTTGCAGTGGGTGATGTGAATGTTTATGTAGTTAAAGGGGATGCTTTAACGTTAATCGATACTGGAGTGAAAACAAAACGATCAAAGGAAGCCCTGACTAACGGGCTTGGGGAATTGGGTCTGAAACTGACTGATATCGAACAAATCATTTTAACCCATCATCATCCTGATCATGCTGGTGCACTCGATTTCTTTGAAAAGGAAATCCCGGTTTATGGACACAAAAACAATCAGCGCTGGCTGACTATCAGTGATGAATTCCTTGAAACCCATAATCGTTTTTTCCTTGATTATGCCACAAAGTTCGGGGTGGCAGAAGAGCTGAAAAATAAACTGATCCATAATCGCGACGAAATCAGTTTCCTTAGTGAACGGAAGCTTCATGGATATTTGGCTGAGGGTGATGAGCTCCCTAGTCTTCCAGGCTGGAAAGTGATTGAGACTCCAGGGCATGCTCAAAGCCATTTATCTTTTTACCGGGAAAGTGACGGTGTCATGATCGCAGGCGATCACTTGCTTGCCAAGATCTCACCTAATCCATTAATGGAACCACCTTTACTTCCCGGCGGTATAAGGCCTCGTCCGTTACTGCAATATAATGCATCACTTCAGAAATTATTGGATCTTTCCATATCCACTGTTTACTCTGGACATGGATCTGAAGTGGAAGGAGATGCGGTTGCCGACTTGATTCAATATCGATTTGAGCGGCAGCATAACCGTGCCATGCAGGTGAAAAGCATGCTTCAAGATAGGCCTTTATCGGCCTTTGAAGTGTGTCAGCAGCTTTTTCCGAAAGTATACCTTCAGGAAGTGGGCCTGACACTTTCGGAAACGGTCGGTCAGCTGGACTATTTAGAAGACTTGGGTGAAGTCGAAACAGAAATCCAATCAGGGGTCATTCTGTATTCAATCGCTTAATGATCGCAAGGAGGCTCACTTTTTTGAATAAGTTGCAAGGCAAAGTTATTGTTATTACCGGTGCTTCCGGAGGGATTGGCAAGGAAGTTGCCATTCAAAGTGCAAAGCAGGGAGCCTGTCTCGTCCTCTTGGCCAGAAGCCTGGATAAATTACTGCAGCTAAAGAATGAACTGATCACCCAATATGGGGTTGATGCATATGCCTATAAGCTTGATGTTGCAGATACTGATCAGGTGACAAATGTATTTAATGATATCCATGCGCAAATAGGAGAAGTGGATGTGTTGGTCAACAATGCTGGTTTCGGCACATTTAAAGAAGCACAGGATACGGAATTAAATGAAACGAAAGCAATGTTTGCTGTCAACGTCATTGGATTAATGGCCTGCACAAAGCTGGTTCTTCCGTATATGAAGCAGAGAAAAGCGGGGCATATCATCAACATAGCTTCACAGGCCGGTAAAATCGCCACTCCTAAATCAACATTGTACTCTTCGACCAAGTTCGCGGTTCTTGGTTATTCAAACGCACTTCGGCTCGAGCTGATGGAAGATCATGTTTTTGTGACTACCGTCAATCCTGGCCCTATAGAAACGAATTTCTTTAACATTGCGGATGAATCAGGTACATACTTAAAGAATGTTGAAAAATTCATGCTTAAGCCTGGAGATGTCGCTGCCAAAATCGTAGCGGCGATGCTGACCAATAAGAGGGAAATCAATCTCCCTGGCTGGATGAATTTAGCTGGGAAATGGTATACCATGTTTCCAAAGATCACTGAAACATTAGGAAAAAAAGCATTTTTTAAAAAGTAGGCTAGACTTTCGATACCGGAAAAGGAGAAAGTCGGTCTAATGATAGGCAAAGGGGAATGTCGATGACATTCCCCTTTTTGAAATGCCCGAAGTTTTCTGTGTTAAATAATTTGGTAACTATTTCAGGGGGAATCCGTCTATTTCTATTAGGAGGGATTTGTATGAAGATGATAGTGAACCTTTATATCTCTATATTCGTTGCCTTTATTCTGGGTAGCTGCCAATCCCCTGATTGGAACATGGATGAAGTCATTGATAAGGGGGAAGAAGGTTTCATTACGGATCTTGACGATAAAAGGATTTTGATTAAAGGGACGTATTATAAGGTGACCAATGATACATATATTCAAGATCAACATGGTAATGACCTCGATTATTCCGACCTGGAAATCGGGATGAAAGTGAAGCCATGGCACCGGGGCGGGGTGAAGAAATCATTTCCTGGGAAAGCGGAAGCGGAACTGATTCTTGTTTTGACGGATGAAAAAAGCTTAGCCGAACAAAGGGCGGTCACTGCTGCCCTCGATCATGTCAGCAAAGCGGAAAGTCAGCGATTCATGGTTCTCGAAGTCGTCCATTTACCATCAGAGCATGTTTATAATATCGAAATGATGAATCGTTCCAACCTAGACTCTTCTTTCATGGTGACAGTTGAGGATTTAACAAATGAAATATTATATATAAAATAAAACAACCGGACTGAATCACTTTGGAATTCTGTCCGGTTGTTTTATGGGGATTCACTCACAAGAATAAGCTCTCGTCCTGATTTTATAAAGTTTTCGCACCTAAATATTTTGGTTTCCAATAAGAATTATCCATATCCGTAATGGTTATTCCTTTAGAAGACGTAGCACTAATGAATTGACCATTTCCGATATAGATCCCAACATGGGATACTCCTGTTCTTCCAGAAGAAGTATCAAAGAATACAAGATCACCCTTAGATGGTGAAGATACCTTTAAACCTGTATTGGAATAGAGCAATGATGTTGTACGCGGTAAGGTAATTCCTTGTGATTTCTGGAATACATAATAGACGAAGCCTGAGCAGTCGAATCCAGTCGGTGTCGTCCCGCCCCATTTATAAGGTTTGCCTATTAAGGTTTTTGCATAGCTTATCAGGCTTGTATTATTGACATTATAAACACCAAGCGCATTAAATGTGCCTCGGCCGGCAATCCCATCGGCAGTTAATTCTTTGGCTTTTTGGAATTTTTTTACTGCGGATACAGAATAAGTGCCGTAATATGTAGTCAGTGAACCTGAATATGTGAAATAACCTTTGGTTTTTAAAAGTTGTTGTAGTTGTTTGACATCACTATGTGTCATTCCGGGTCTGAGGGTTTGATCTCCAATATTTGCAAAGGCTTGCAGTGGGGTTAGCATCATGGCAGATGCAACAGCGGCTGAAGCGATCCATTTCTTCATAATTTTCATTTCCTCTCTAGCTATCTCTCTATTATTCTTAACAATATTATCCTACAATACCATTATGACAATTAGACATATTTTTGGTTACAGTTTCATTACAAAAAATGAGCAGTAAGACTGAATTATAAATAGACGAAAGCCTGTTGAAAAGGGTGGATGAATTTTAAAAAACTGAGCATATGGATCCATTAAAAATTATTCAAGCTACTAATTGATTCTTTTTCAAAAAAACAATTTGGATGTTTAGTATAAAATTGGTATTTTATCCATTTTCAGTATCAATTATATTTTTCAAGGGAATTACAATAAAAAGTAGAAATTTGTATGAAAACTTCCATTGAATAAGAACGTATATTCGGTTAAAGTTATGAATATAATAAAAGCGAACGTATATTCTTGTTAGGGTGAAGAAATGATGGATTATGGGACGATGCCGAAACAATCAATTATGTGTATCGATATGAAAAGTTTTTATGCAAGCTGTTCAGCAGTCATGCTTGGTCTGGACCCGCTTGATTGTTATCTGGCGGTGGTTGGTGATTTGAAGAGGACAGGAAGCATTGTGCTCGCGGCTTCTCCAAAAATGAAGAAGGAATTTGGCATCAAGACAGGTTCGCGGATGTTTGAGATCCCGAATGATCCGAAGATTGTCGTCGTTGAACCTAAAATGGCGACCTATTTAAGGGTTTCGACGGAAATCACCCGCTTGTTCAACCGTTATGTGCCCAAAGAAGCGATTCACGTATATAGTGTGGACGAAAGTTTTGTGAAAGTCGATGGTGCCGCTTCTTTATGGGGAGATGCCCGGATGATAGCTGAAAAGATAAAGGATGAAATCGAACGCGAATTACAGCTCCCTTGTGCAATTGGAATTGGACCGAACATGCTTATGGCAAAACTTTGCCTTGATTTGGATGCCAAACATAAAGGGATTGCAGAATGGAAGTATGAGGATGTGCCAAGCAAACTTTGGCCGATTTCCCCGCTTCGTGAAATGTGGGGGATCGGCAGGCGCGTTGAAAAAACCCTTCATGGAATGGGGATCTTTACGGTTGGGCAGCTTGCCAATTATGATCTTGAATTACTTGAAGCGAAGTTTGGGATTATGGGCAATCAGCTTTACCACCATGCGTGGGGAATAGATTTATCCGATATGGGGGCAGCGATCATCGAAGGGCAGGTAAGCTTCGGCAAAAGTCAAATCCTGCTGCGGGATTATAAGGAGGAGCATGAGGTAAAGCAGGTCATGCTGGAAATTTGCGAAGAAGTTGGAAGAAGGGCACGCACCCATCGCAAGGCAGGAAGAACGGTGAGCCTAAGCATTGGTTACAGCAAGGATGAGTTTGGCGGAGGTTTCCATCGTTCACGTTCGATTAGCGAACCTACCAACATTACGATGGAGTTATATAAAGTTTGCCTGGAGCTTTTTCATGAGAACTATAAGCAAAAAACGGTTCGGAGCATAGAGGTTAGACTCTCGAATATTGTGGATGATAACGAAATGCAGCTGACTTTATTCGATGCTTCGCGCTGGAAGAAGCGGGAATTGAGTTACACGGTTGATCGAATCCGCCATAAATATGGAGCCAAATCGTTATTGCGTGCGGTTTCGTATACGGAAGCGGGTACAGCCGTTTACCGAAGCAGGCTGCTTGGTGGGCATAAGGCGTAAGGGTGACATTGAAGGGAGGGAAAAAGAATGATTCGTGATCGCGGCCGTATCAAATGGACATCGATGATGTTACCGGAGCATGTGAAGATGCTGCGGGATTGGGTGGTGGAGGATGGCTATGAAACGAAGCGCATCCTGGATGAACAGCAACTGGAGGAAATGAATGCGGTAATGGGGGAAGCGATGGAGGAAAGAAAGGATGTTACGATTGCTCATTATGAAGGAAACCGGTATCAGCTGTTAATCGGCAGGATCCATTATTATAATGAGCCCACCCAAAAGCTTCATATCGTTGATCGGTTTCAGCAGGTTCACTATATCAGGCTTTCCGATATAGCAGATGTAAGGATAATGGAATGATGAGCGGAAAGGCTGTTCCAGGGGACAGCCTTTCATTTTCGAAACGGCATCGTGATGAAAGGGATCATGGGGCGTAAGAGAATCGGCATTGTTAGCACGGTCTTCGTGTGGCTGATGTTGCAAAAGGAAGCAGGCAGTTTCTTTAACAGAAGCGTTTTTATCGTTTATAATGGGGAAAGGAAAGACATCGGGAGGCGTGCAATCATGTATATTGAATGGACGGAAACAGCGGCTGAGAAAATAGCCGATAAAGTACAGGGACAAGAAGGATATTTACAGTTGAAATATGATACGGATGGCTGTGGCTGCGTGGTAAGTGGTGTGACCGCGCTATGGTGGGTCAACGACCCTGAAGAAGGTACCGAAAAAGTGGAAACAAACGGGATTCCTCTATATGTGGAGAAATCAAAAATGATTTTTCTTGATGAAGTCATGAAAATAGATTTTGTTCCGGAAGCGAACAGCTTTCAATTAAAAAGTCCAAATCAAATCTTAAATCCGAGGATGAGCTTTTTTAATAAAATCTAAATGAAGCAAAGAGGGAATCTTGGGTTCCCTCTCTTTCTTCTCAGACAAGTTTTAGAAACTGATCGACTTGATCTTCATATTCTCTTGGATTTTCATTATAAGATTGAGCGTGGGCCCCTTTTTTAGCGATGTACAGCTGCTTTGGGCCCTCTTTTGCTGCATATAATTCCGCTGTCATGTAAGCGGGGATGAAACTGTCATTTTCACTATGGATGAAGAGCACGGGGTTTCGGATATTTTTCATATAATCGATTGGTGATACTTCATTGGTCCAATACCCATCCCGGAGCTTGATGAACGTACGCCCAAGCGGAAACACGGTCCAAGAGGGAAGTGGGACTACATGTTTAAGCTGGTGTTTAATCTGATCCTCGAAATTTGAAAATGGACAGTCGGCAATGTAAAAATCAGCACCATCTTCAAGCATTCCGGCATATAAAAGCAGGGTTACAGCCCCCATGGATTCTCCATGAATGCCAATATGAAGGTCGGGACCTTTACGTCTTTTCAATTCATCGATTACGGCCTTCAGGTCGAATTTTTCATAATGTCCATAACTGCTCGTCTTGCCACCGGAATCCCCATGCCGGCGGTGGTCATAAATGATAGCATTGAAGCCCCGCTTAAGAAAAATATTCATGTACTTAATTGAATTGACTTTGTTCTCCGTCACACCATGAGAAATGACCACCCACTTATTAGTATCATGCGGTTCGATGAACAAGCATTTCAAGGAATATCCGGATGGTGACGATACCCAAATTTCCGTTTTAGGCAGATTATCAAAATCCTCCGTGATCAGGCGTTTAGCCATGATTTCACGATTCTGGATAAAATCATCTTCCTTCTTTTTCATGTACATGATCCGATTGGAAAAATAAATGCCGACGCCGATGATATACGATAGGATTCCAGCTAGTGTAAACCACCATTTCTTCATGAGAGGCCCTCCTCGGTTGATTTTCTTTATTTTACCATGAGGGAAATGGGAAAACACTGTTTGAAAACCATGACGAGGAAAACGGCAGTCGTGATATAATAATTTCATAAATGGCCAGGAGGTTTTAAGGGTGAAAAAGAAACAGCAGCGAAATCAAAATCAAAGCAAAAACCAAGATAAAGATTCATCTTCATTGAAACTTGGTGATATGATCAATCAAGATATCATGTCCCAGCTTCGTCAAAAGCAAAAGGAACTTAATGAGGCTGAACAAGAAAAAAGGGCAGCGGAAGAAGAAAAAAAACGCGAAGAAAGAAAGCGTCGGGAGAAGAATAAATCATTCGAAGAACTATTGGGTGAAAGCAATCTGAACTGGAAGAACTATAAATGAAGAACAGGGAGCAGTTTAAGTTTTAAGAGGGCTGGCTCCCTTTTCCCGTTCAGGAAGACCATTCCTAGCTGATATTCCTTTATTTTATAAAGTATAACGATTATATTAAAGATAAGTTCGATATGCTTTCATATCGGATGGACTACAATTAGCTGGTGATATGATGCAAAGTAAAATAGAAAAAGTACTGGAAGACCAATTATGCTTCCTGCTTTATGCAAGTTCAAGGGAAATGACGAAGAAATATAAACCGCTGCTTGATAAACTCGAAGTGACATATCCTCAATATCTTGTTCTTCTTCTATTATGGGAACAGGATACACTTACAGTAAAAAAACTAGGGGAGCTCCTTGCCCTCGACTCAGGAACGCTTACCCCCATGTTGAAACGAATGGAGCAGAATGGCTTGATTGTCCGTGAACGTTCGTCTGAAGATGAACGGTCTGTCATGATTAAGTTGACGGAAAAGGGACTTGGTTTACAGGAAGAGGCCTGTTTCATTCCCGATCGCATTTCGGCAATGTCGGGTGATGATAAGAAGGTGGTTGAGGATTTAAAAGCTTCGCTGCTCCAGCTATTGAAAACTTTACAGGAATTTTAGCAAAGAAAAGACGCTTGGTGACCCCAAGCGTCTTTTTGTCGACAAAAGGAGATTCGGAATGGTCTGTACCCCGAACCATGACTATAAAAGAAGACTTGGTTATCCTTCTGAAAGAGGGTTTGTGAAATGATTTCTACTCCAGGCACTCGCTTTCCGCGGGCGGTCCGGGAGCCTCCTCGGCGCCTTTGCGCCTGCAGGGTCTCCCCTGGACGCGCTTTTCCCGCAGGAGTCTCGTACCTTCCATTCCAATCAACGTTGTTTTTCTTTTAGATAGAACACGAACAACCCTAAACTGTAGACCGACAATAGAACATGCCGGTCTCAACTGAAATCAACTGCAACTTTTTCAAATAAAAAACTTGAGGCAAACTCGCTTTTCTTCGAGTTTGTCTACAGTCTGAGACGCTTGGTAACCCCCAAGCGTCTTTTTGTCGGATTTTTAATCTACATCTATTTCAAAGGCGACGTCCACATTGCCATTGATTGCTTTTGAATAAGGACACATTTGATGTGCTTTATGAACAAGGGTTTCGAATGTCTCCTTGTCGACCCCGGATCCCTTCACGCCCAAAGTTACAGCCAAGCTGTACTGATGCATCTCACCCATCAAAAGACTGACGCTTGCGGTGACTTTGGAATCGAAAGAAACGCGTTCAATTTTACCAACTGATTGCAAAGCACTATCAAAACATGCAGCATATCCAGCTGCAAAAAGCTGTTCCGGATTAGATGCTTCAGGCATCTGTTTAGCCCTAGGTGTTCCAGGCATCGCAATATCAACCGTGAAGTTGCCGTCAGCAGAAATTGCCGTTCCTTCTCTGCCGCCATCAACTGTTACAGACGTTGTAAATAATGGTTTTGTCATCATATTTTCTCCCTTATCTTCTTATTTTTAAATTGTGCACAACTGAATTGTACAATATTGATTTTGAGATGTCCAATGAAAAAGTTAAAAACGTTGGTATGAAGTTAAATTGGTTTGGAAAGGGATTAGAATGATGGGAAACTTGAAAGCGGTATAGAAGCAGTAAGACGAAAAAAACGAAGGAACGGAAAAAGGCTGCCTATCACGTTGGTTAAACGGAGATAGTGCAGCCTAAAGGTTGTCCTGACATTCCTTTGAAACATTTAGTTTAGTTCTATTCTTTTTACTCCCGGTGACTTTCATATTTGTTCGCTTTGGTCAACCGCTTCAGGATATCCAACTCGGTTTTGGACAGTGAAGGGCTGTTAGCGGCCTGGCAGTTCTCACGGAGCTGCTGTACGGAGCTTGCTCCTGGTACAACGGTAGCGACGCTTTTATGTGACAATACATATTGAAGTGCCGTTTCATTCAACTTCCTATCAGAAAGTTTGTCCTTTATTTGCGGAAGTAAATCTTTAAGTTCGTGATAGCTATAGTCAAGGTATCCATCCTCATTTGCCTTTTCAAGCATTTTTTCACTGAGCAGCCCTTTGGCAAGGGGGCCACGGGCGATAATGCTGATCTGGTTGTTGGCCATAAGGGACAGCCACTCTTCTGGGCGGCGGTCGAGTAGATTAAACTGCATCATCACGGAATCAAGCTCAGACTTTTCAGTGAATTCCTTGATTACATTCGGACGAATCGAGGAAATTCCATAATGTCGGATATAGCCTTCTTTTTTCAAATCTTCAAATGCTTCTACCGTTTCTCCGATATTGTCTGAAATGGTGCCGCCATGTAACTGATAAAGATCAATATAATCAGTACCCAATCGCTTTAAGCTATCTTTTACAGCCGTTTTAATATAGGCGCCAGATGGATCCCAGCTCCAGGAATCTTTATTTTCATTCCAGCGGTTTCCGACCTTGGTGGCTATGTATACCTTATCGCGGACCGATTTTAAATTCTTTCCGACGATTTCTTCATTCATACCGAAATCATATAAGTCAGCAGTATCAAAATAATTGATTCCTTCATCTAAAGCGGCCTGTATGATTTCGGATGCCTGATTTTCAACAGTCCCCAATGACATGCATCCGAGCCCGATTTCAGAAACTAGCAAGTCAGAATTTCCTATTCTGCGTTTTTTCATGTTATCCACTCCCTTTACATTCATTGTAAAGGAGAAATCCATTTCACTCAAAGAATTCACTTGATCCGTTTTAAAGGAGTGGGCAGCACCTGATCATGTATGTCGGCAATCCAATCATTGATATAGACATATTGATTTTGTAATTGTTTTAGTTTTTGAAGGATTTCCCAACTCTTTCCGGATAAAGTAACGCTTTTTTCCAATACGTAAACTTTCATTAAATCGCCCTCCATCTCTATTATGGTAAAATGTATGAGGAATCATGCTGCAATTAGAACAGAGGAGTGGTCAGGATGAAAAAATTTGAAGAAAAAACGCTGTCATCGAAAAAAATCTTCACGGGAAAGGTAATCAGCCTGCAAGTGGATGAAGTAGAGCTTCCAGATGGGAAAATGGGTAAACGTGAAATAATCAAACATCCGGGGGCGGTTGCCATCATAGCTCTCACGGCAGACAATAAAATCATCATGGTTGAGCAGTACCGTAAAGCGCTGGAGAGGAGCTTGGTGGAAATTCCTGCAGGAAAGCTGGAGAAAGGCGAAGAGCCGGTTCTGTCGGCTAAACGGGAGCTGGAGGAGGAGACAGGTTATGAATGTGAAAAAATGGAGCACATCATATCCTTCTATACATCCCCGGGTTTCGCCGATGAATTGGTCCACCTGTATGTGGCCCACAATTTGAAAAAGAAAGAAAATGCGGCCCCACTGGATGAAGATGAATTTGTCGAGATGCTTGAACTCACGTTGGAGGAAGCTCAAACTTATATGGATGAAGGGAAAATCCAGGATGCCAAAACGGCATATGCAGTTCAGTATCTGCAGTTGAAAAAGGCGATGACATCATAAATGAAAGAATTTTACGCTGACCTGCATATCCATATAGGCAGAACGAGAAGCGGAAGGTCCGTGAAAATAACAGGTGCTAAAACGTTAACCTTCAGCAATGTGCTGCAAGTGGCAAGTGAAAGGAAGGGCCTTGATCTAATCGGGATAATCGATTGCCATTCTCCTGAAATTATCGAAGAGATCGAAGCGGGGATTCTTGATGGCGAAATCACGGAAAAGATTGAAGGCGGACTTCAATACAAGAATACAACCATCATTCCAGGCTCGGAGATTGAAATTTATGATCAGAATTGTAATGGACCGATCCATGTCCTCGCCTATTTCCCCACTTTAAAAGCGATGAAGGAATTCTCCTCATGGATGAGCGGACATGTTAAAAATATCACCTTAAGCTCCCAAAGGAATTATTGTGATGGAAGAACGCTGCAAAAGATCGTGAAGTCACTGGGCGGCCTGTTTATCCCGGCACATGTCTTTACCCCATTTAAAAGCTTATATGGAAAAGGGGTGCGATCCAGTCTGACAGAAGTATTCGATCCGAAGCTAATTGATGCCATCGAACTTGGTTTAAGTTCAGATACAGAAATGGTCAAGGATATCGAGGAGTTGGACTCCTATGTATTCGTGACAAATTCCGATGCGCATTCGCTTGGAAAAATCGCCCGTGAATATCAAAAAGTCCTGCTTGAAGAACCAAGTTTCAATGAGCTGGCAAAAGCCCTTAAAGAAAAAGGGAATCGTAAGGTGGCCGTTAATTATGGATTGAACCCCTTATTGGGAAAGTATCATCAAACCGTATGTTCAGGGTGTTTACACCAGGTATTGAGGGATGATGAACAATGTCCCGAGTGTGGTAATAAATCCATTATTAAAGGGGTATCGTCCAGGATCGAAGAACTCTCCATTTCCGAGTTGGACGGAAGAAAAGGAAGGGAAAGGCCACCGTATATCCATCAAGTGCCACTCGATTTCATCCCAGGACTCGGACCGAAATCCATGGGAAAACTGCTGGCGGCATTTGGAACAGAGATGAATATCCTTCATGAAGTTACGCTTGAACAGCTCATGGAAATCGTTCCTGAAAAATTGGCGCGCTACATCGATTCTGCCAGAAAAGGGACGCTTTCTTTTGAAGTGGGGGGCGGAGGAAAGTACGGAAAGGTCAAAAAGGAATTAAATTAAAAAAGTCCTGACAGATGAGATCTGTCAGGACTTTTTTAGTTTGTTGTTTTTGCATAAATGGAGGTGTCCCGCACTTCCTTGCCGTCTGCACTAAGGCAGTCATTACGCAAAATACCTTCAAGGGTATATCCTAGCCTCTCAGGAATCCGTTTGCTGGCAATATTATTAGGGTCACAGCGGATTTCCACTCGTTTTGTGCCATAATGGTAAAAGGCAAATTTAGTTAACTTTTCCACTGCCTCCGTTATGTAGCCTAGTTTACTGTATCTCGTATCAATCCAATAGCCAATTTCGAATTTAGGGATATCCCAGTTAATTCGGTGCAGACCAGTGGAGCCGAGGAATTGATCGTCTTCTTTCCTATAGATATGGAGTCTGATATCCTCTTTTAAAATAAAGTCCGCAAAGGACTTAAGGACGTTCTGTTCAGAAGTTTCCAACGAAAAATCTTGATGTGCAAACGGCAGCCACTGTTTCAATTCAGGTTTAGAATGGACAATGGCTTCGTAAAGGTCCAGGCCATCGCCAGGCTGACAAGGTCTTAGATATAATCGTGGGGTTTCAATTTTTTCGGGAAAATCCATTAATATAGCTTTCATATCCTGCCTCCATATATTATTGATATGGAAAATTATAACACGAATTGGGTTCAAGGCGTTCGGCTGATGGGGAAAGTTTTCTTAGCATAAATGAGAGAGTGAAAACATAGATTCTAGTAAGCGGAGTTGGGAGGATGAAAGATGAAAAAAAAATCTGTCGTACAAAATGCCGTAATGAAACATATTAACGAACATTCCTCATTATATGTCTTTATCACTGTGCTTTTTTTGATGGGTGTCATTTTTGGGGCAATATTGGTGAATAGTTTGAGCTTTACCCAAAAGGAAGACTTGTTCTATTATTTATCGCAATTTTTCGGACAAGTATCCAAGGGTGAATTTGCATCTTCGCATGATATGTTCAGCCAAAGTATTATGCATAATATAAAGTATATCGGGGTCATCTGGATTCTCGGAATATCGGTCATCGGTTTGCCGGTCATCCTGGTTTTGTTATTTATAAAAGGGATGGTTGTTGGATTCACAGTCGGCTTTTTAGTCAATCAAATGGGATGGAGCGGGTTCTTATTATCGTTTGTCGCTATTCTGCCCCAAAATATATTCATCGTCCCGATATTCATCGTAATAACCGTCCTTGCCGTCTCACTATCAATGAAAATGATCAGCCGGATTTTCCTAAAGCAGGTTCGTGAACCGCTGAAGCCGATAATTTCGCGGTATATTTTCTCATTGGTTTTGTCGGGTTTATTTTTGATTACGGCTGCCGTTTTTGAAGCGTACCTATCCCCTTCTTTAATGAAAAATGTCGTAAGTTTATTGGGTCGTTGATGAAAATTTACCGTTCCCGCAAATTTTTTTATCATTAACAAGAAATCTATTTTGACAGTTTTCCCTCTTTTGATATAATGGATAGGATAGCGGCGCGGGAGGGAATATTAGGTATGGAAATAGAAAACAGAATTGATAGGATAAAAAAGCAGTTACACTCGTCCAGCTACAAATTAACGCCTCAGCGAGAAGCGACCGTCCGCGTTTTACTTGAGCATGAAGAGGATCATTTAAGCGCAGAAGACGTTTACCTCCTTGTCAAAGAAAAGTCGCCGGAAATTGGATTGGCAACAGTTTACCGTACGCTAGAGTTGCTGACTGAATTGAAGATAGTAGATAAAATTAACTTTGGAGACGGGGTTTCCCGTTATGATTTAAGACAAGAAGGAGCTGCGCATTTCCATCATCATCTTGTTTGTGTGGAATGTGGTGCGGTAGATGAGATCCAGGAAGACCTACTTGAAGACGTAGAAGACATTGTGGAACGCGACTGGAACTTCAAGATTAAAGACCATAGATTAACCTTTCATGGCATTTGTCATCGATGTCATGACAAAGAAGAAAATTAAGGTGAATGAAGTCGGACCTTTTCCATTTAATGGAGAAGGTTTTCTGCATTTTAAAGACCTATTTTCTCAAGGAAGAGCTGTTTTTGTTTTCTCCTTTCCGAAACACGTATAAAACTTGTCCTGTTGGGCATAGATTGATACAAAGGGTCGAATGGGAGGGGAAAGATGATGAAAACATCATTATCGCTTGTTTTGCACACGGCTAAAGTGATGGTTCTCTTTGTTAGCTTCACTGTTCTTTTTTATATAGGAATGGTATGGTTAAATCAGGAATATCAAAGTTATCATCGTTATGATGAACCGAAAGGCATGGCCGTAAAAGTATCAAAGGCTGTTGATACGGGTGATGACGCATGGCTTGAACGCTTAATGTTGTTTTATTTAAACGGGGAGTAATGAATATGGAGAATCAAATTAGGGATTTCATTCATTTTTTAACCATTGAAAAAGGACTTGCCAAAAATACGCTCGTCTCGTATGAGCGTGACTTAAGATCATATTGGAGCTATCTGAAAGATGTTGAAACCATTGAAGCTTGGAATGATTCACGGCGGGTGAACATCCTGCATTTTCTCGTGCATTTGAAGGATCAAGGGAAATCATCGAAGACGGTGGCGCGTCATATAGCTTCCATTCGGTCTTTTCATCAATTTCTTTTAAGGGAAAAAGTAACCGAGCAGGATCCGTCCATACATATAGAAACGCCAAAACCTGAACGAAGCCTTCCAAAGGTATTAAGCATGGAAGAGGTGGAAGCACTATTGGAAGCCCCGAAGAAAATGGATGAATTCGGTTTACGCGATAAGGCGATGCTGGAACTGATGTATGCGACGGGGATGCGTGTCAGTGAGTTGATATCCATGGATGTGAGTGATGTCCATGCATCGATGGGTTTTGTCCGATGCGTAGGGAAAGGAAATAAAGAGAGGATCATTCCGATTGGACAAACTGCATTGGGTGCGATTGAACATTATATGGAAAGTTCCCGGGGGAAAATGGCCAGTCCCAAGCACAGGACAGATTCACTTTTTTTGAATCATCATGGAAACCGGCTGACAAGGCAGGGATTTTGGAAGATTCTAAAAAAACTTGTAAAATCGGCACAAATTGAAAAAGAAATTACACCGCATACACTAAGACATTCTTTCGCGACACATCTATTGATGAACGGGGCTGATTTACGTGCCGTCCAAGAAATGCTTGGTCATGCGGATATTTCGACAACTCAAATTTATACACATATTACGAACGTACGGATCAAGGATGTATATTCAAAATTCCATCCGCGAGCTTAAAAGAATAGTAGAATGATAGAAAAGGTTGTGAATTTAACTGCGAGGCAGTTGGAGGAGCAGCCTTTTTCTCCATTTGTACTTGACTGCTAAAAGGGCTGCAAATGATTCCAACGTGCATCTTAGGGCACTTTGTTTCATTCCGAAATATATTATTTGTCTCCATCATGGTAATCGTTTACAATGTAGAGAGGTCAGACTTCTGACGTTCTCACGATTTCATTTAAATGAAGAGTAACTAAGCAGAACAAGGGTATTATAGAGAGTATAAAAAGTGATTTACTATTTTAGGAGGAATGACTCATGAAAGGGAATTCAGCATTTAAACGAATATTTGTAATAGTTATGGATTCAGTTGGGATTGGCGAAGCACCTGATGCAGATTTATTCGGCGATAAAGGGGCGGATACACTTGGCCATATCGCAGAAAGAATGAATGGATTGAACATGCCGACACTCGCAAAATTGGGTTTAGGCAATATCCGTGAAATCAAGGGGATTGATAAAGCTCAACAACCTCTCGCATACTATACGAAAATGAAGGAAGCCTCTACAGGAAAAGATACGATGACTGGACATTGGGAAATCATGGGGTTGAATATATCGACTCCATTCCGTGTATTTCCAGATGGTTTCCCGGAATTATTAGTCAATGAACTCGAGGCGAAGATGGGGCGGGGAATTATTGGGAACGTCCCGGCAAGCGGCACGGAAATCATGGAAAGGCTTGGCGAAGAACATATGAAAACGGGTGCGCTGATTGTTTATACATCAGCTGATTCCGTATTACAGATTGCTGCACATGAAGATATTGTTCCGATAGATGAATTATACAAGATTTGTGAAATTGCCCGTGAAGTGACGATGGCTGATGAGTTCAAGGTTGGACGCGTGATTGCCAGACCGTTCACAGGTGAACCAGGCAACTTCAAAAGAACGCCTAACCGTCATGATTATGCGTTGAAGCCTTTTAACCGGACAGTAATGGATGAATTGAAAGATTCTGGATATGATGTGCTCGCAATCGGGAAGATCTCTGATATCTTTGATGGGGAAGGCGTCACTGAATCATTGAGGACCGTATCCAATATGGATGGAATGGATAAATTAATCCAAACGGTAGAACAGGACTTCAAAGGGTTAAGTTTCCTTAATCTAGTCGACTTCGATGCTTTATACGGTCACCGCCGCGATCCAGAGGGATACGGAAAGGCATTGGAAGAATTCGATGCTCGGATGCCGGAAGTCCTTGATAAACTGAAAGAGGATGATTTATTGATCATCACTGCCGATCACGGGAATGATCCGGTCCATGAAGGAACCGATCACACACGTGAATATGTACCATTATTAGTTTATTCCAAACGATTTACAGAAGGTGCAGAACTCCCGATTAGAGATACATTTGCTGATATTGGGGCGACGGTCGCTGCTAATTTTGACGTGAAAATGCCTGCCTTTGGGAAAAATATATTGGGCGATTTAAATTTAGGGGAGATTAAATAGATGTTTAATAAAATAGAGACTGCTGCGTCATTTATAAAAAGTAAAATTGAAGGCTCTCCGGAGATAGGACTGATTCTTGGTTCCGGTCTTGGAGTATTGGCGGATGAAATTGAAAATCCGATAACTATTCCATACCACGAAATCCCGGAATTCCCGGTATCGACTGTTGAGGGACACGCTGGACAGCTTGTCATTGGACATCTAAGTGGTAAAAAAGTGGTAGCTATGCAAGGACGTTTCCACTTTTATGAGGGTTACTCCATGGAGAAGGTCACTTTTCCTGTACGTGTAATGAAGCTGCTTGGTGTTGAGCAGTTAATTGTAACGAATGCTGCCGGAAGCGTTAATGAAAGCTATGAACCAGGTGACTTGATGCTCATTACGGATCATATTAATTTAATGGGGGCCAACCCATTGATTGGTCCTAATGAAGAGCGTTTCGGCCCTAGATTCCCTGATATGTCTGAGGCGTATAATAAAGACCTTCGGACACAAGCAAAAAAAATAGCAGCTTCACTAGGATTGGATATTAAAGAAGGTGTCTATATCGGAAATACAGGACCGACCTATGAGACACCGGCAGAAGTGAAAATGGCAAGGATCCTTGGCGGGGATGCAGTTGGTATGTCGACAGTTCCGGAAGTTATCGTAGCTAGGCATAGTGGTATGAAGGTGCTCGGAATTTCATGCCTTACAAATATGGCCGCAGGCATTCTTGATCAGCCTTTGTCGCATGAAGAGGTAATTGAAACGACTGAAAAAGTGAAAAGCAGTTTTCTTGAATTTGTTAAGCTTATCGTTAAAGACATATAAAACGAACAAAAAAATCCAAGTACACCTAAGAGAAGCGGTGTCTTTGAAAAAGTGGGGATTCTAATATGAGAATGGTAGATTTAATCGAGAAAAAGCGTGATGGAAAGGCTCTTACTACAGAAGAAATACAGTTCATCATCAAAGGGTTTACCGATGGATCGATTCCGGATTACCAAATGAGCGCTTGGTCAATGGCAGTTTATTTCAAAGGCATGAATGAGCAGGAACGTGCTGATCTAACCATGGCAATGGTCGAATCAGGAGATCAAATTGATTTATCGATGATTGAAGGAATTAAGGTCGATAAACATTCAACAGGCGGTGTTGGTGATACCACAACTCTAGTGCTTGGACCATTGGTTGCTGCTGTAGGTGTTCCAGTGGCAAAGATGTCAGGACGCGGTCTTGGTCATACAGGAGGAACGATCGATAAGTTGGAGTCTGTAAAAGGATTTCATGTCGAAATAGAAAATGACGAGTTCATTCGACTTGTTAATAAAAATAAGATAGCTGTCATTGGACAAAGTGGTAACCTGACTCCAGCCGACAAAAAGTTATATGCATTGCGCGATGTTACGGCTACCGTTAACAGTATCGGTTTGATTGCTGGCTCGATCATGAGTAAGAAAATCGCCGCTGGTGCTGATGCCATCGTACTTGATGTTAAAACGGGAGCGGGCGCTTTCATGAAAACTCTCGAAGATTCCGAAGAGTTGGCGCATGCAATGGTTAGTATTGGAAACAATGTGGGACGAAACACGATGGCCGTCATTTCCGATATGAGCCAACCTTTGGGTTACGCAATCGGAAATGCTTTAGAAGTGAAGGAAGCCATCGATACGCTTAAAGGAGAGGGACCGGAAGATTTAACGGAACTTTCTTTAACACTAGGAAGCCATATGGTATACCTTGCCAAAAAGGCAAGCTCGCTGGAAGAAGCAAGAACCTTGCTGGAAAATGCGATTAAGGATGGTTCTGCACTTAACTCATTCAAGGTTTTCCTAGAAGCGCAGGGAGGCGATGGTTCGGTTGTAGATCAGCCGGAAAAACTACCGCAGGCTGCTCATACTTTCGAGCTGGAAGCGAAAGAGGACGGATATGTATCGGAAATCATCGCTGATGAGGTAGGAACGGCAGCCATGCTGTTGGGCGCCGGGCGGGCAACAAAAGAATCAGAGATTGATTTTGCAGTCGGACTGGTACTTCGTAAAAAAATCGGGGAAACTGTGGCAAAAGGTGAATCCCTAGTGACGATTTACAGCAATTTTGAAGATGTTTCAAAGGTAAAGGAAAAATTGTATGAAAGCATTGCGATTTCAAAAGAGAAAATAGAAAAACCTACATTGATCTATAAAGAGATCATGGAATAAACATTTTCCAAAAAAGGCCGCTTTTGAGCGGCCTTTTTTTACGTTTATCCCATTGAATGTTAAAAGAGGATGCCCATGCGCATCCTCTTTTAATTTGGTTCAATTTGTTACCCAATATCCAGTATATGTTTCAAAATTCATCTTTATTTGTATAAAAATGGGTTTAATGGAAAAAATAAAATCTATAAAGATTGGAGGGTATGGAGATGAAGCGGATTCTTTCTCTATTTTTAACCGTTTTGGTAGCATTGGGTTTTAGCATCCCGCATACAAAAGCAGCTGAAGAAAAAGGAGTCGAATTGGCGGCAAATGCTAAATCCGCTATTTTGATTGAACGGGATACAGGTACTGTTCTCTATGATAAAAATGCAGACGTTCGTCTTTCACCGGCAAGCATGACGAAAATCATGACGATGCTGCTGATCATGGAAGCGATTGATAAAGGCGAACTTAGCATGAAGGAGAAAATCAGGACTAGTGAGTATGCAGCATCGATGGGCGGTTCCCAGATCTTTCTCGAGCCGGGTGAAGAAATGACCACAGAACAAATGCTCAAGGGCATCTCGATTGGTTCGGCGAATGATGCATCGGTGGCGATGGCTGAACATATAGCTGGATCGGAAGAAGAGTTTGTTAGGAAAATGAACAAAAAGGCGAAAGTTCTCGGTTTGAAAAATACAAAGTTCCAAAACGCAACAGGCCTTCCTGTTAAAGATCATTACAGTTCGGCACATGATATGTCGATCATGGCAAAGGAATTATTGAAATACGATACGATTACAAGGTTCACGGGTACATATGAAGATTATCTCCGTGAAAATACCGAAAAGAAATTCTGGCTTGTCAACACGAACAGATTAGTGAAATTTTACCCTGGGGTCGATGGATTGAAGACAGGATTCACAAATGAAGCGAAGTATTGTTTGACAGCGACTGCCAAAAAAGGGAATATGCGTGTCATTGCCGTCGTTTTCGGAGCCGTTTCTCCAAAAGAACGAAACGCTCAGGTCACCAAGATGTTAGATTATGCATTTTCACAATACATCACATACCCGATTTATAAACGCGGCGAAACGTTAGGTGAAGTCAAGGTAAGTAAAGGACACAAAAAATCCGTGGTGGGAGTCACAAGTGAACCGATTTCAGTTTTGACAGCCAAAAACGGAACGGCAAAGGACTTTACAAAAAAAATCACGCTTGATAAAGATTTGGATGCCCCGATTAAAAAAGGAGATGAAATTGGTACGCTTGAATTGAAGAAAAACGGTAAAGTGTATGTCGAATCTCCGATAGTAGCGAAGGAAACTGTTGAAAATGCCAGCTGGTGGCAATTGTATAAAAGGGCTTTCGGCATGTTTACCCAGGCGAAATAGAATAAATTGTCGCATTGCCTGTTAATCGTACTAATTTAGGCGAAACTCCACTAGTTTTGCTAGTAAGGAGGAATCGGCAGGTGAAAAAGAGAATTTGACTCTTTATAAGACAGTGAAGGAGGCTGTATATAATGAGTCTTACGATTAATATGGAGGCGAAAAACCGAGTATTGTGCATTCGTCTCAAAGGTGATTTGGATCATCATACAGCAGAAAAATTGAAAAACCAGGCAGAGGCAGCCATTCAAAAGCATAACATCAAGCATATCATCCTTAACATGGAAGAATTGGATTTTATGGACAGTTCAGGGCTCGGAGTTATTTTAGGGCGCTATAAGCAGGTAAACAAAAAGCAAGGTGAAATGGTGGTCTGTGCAATTTCTCCAGCAGTAAAGCGGTTATTTGAGATGTCAGGGTTGTTTAAAATTGTTAAAATGGAACTATCCGAAAAAAACGCTTTGCAAAGACTGGGGGTTGCCTAAGATGAAAAATAAAATGGAAACGAAATTTTCTGCACTTAGCCAAAATGAATCTTTTGCCAGGGTAACTGTTGCGGCTTTCATTGCCCAATTGGACCCGACGATGGATGAATTGACAGAAATCAAGACTGTCGTGTCAGAAGCCGTTACGAATTCGATTATCCATGGTTATGAAAGTGACCCGGAAGGTTGGGTCTACATTTCAGTGGTCATCGAAGGCGATACTGTGGAATTGACCATTCGGGATGAAGGACTGGGCATTGAAGACGTCGAGGAGGCTAAACAGCCGTTATTTACGACAAAACCCGAACTTGAACGTTCCGGTATGGGATTCACCATCATGGAAAACTTCATGGATGAAATCAATATAATTTCCCACAAGGGCGAAGGCACGATCATTCGATTAAAAAAGCACTTAACTACAAGCAGAGCTTTGTGCAATTAAGGGAGACTTGCATATGGATGTGGAGGTTAAAAACGGGAAGAGCAAGAAAGGCCAGCCCCATTTAAAAGATGAGGAATTGCGGAATTTAATCCAACGCAGCCAGAGCGGTGACCAAGATGCGAGGAACCTGATTGTCAACAGCAATCTGAGGCTTGTATGGTCAGTGGTGCAAAGGTTCCTCAATCGAGGTTACGAACCGGATGACCTTTATCAAATAGGCTGTATTGGCCTGTTGAAGTCCGTGGATAAATTTGATTTATCGTTTGAAGTGAAATTCTCAACGTATGCTGTGCCTATGATCATTGGTGAAATCCAACGTTTTATCCGTGATGACGGAACGGTTAAAGTAAGCCGGTCATTAAAGGAAATGGCGAATAAAATTCGCAGGGCCAAAGAGGAACTTTCAAAGACGTATGGCCGTGTTCCGACTGTCAATGAATTGGCGGAACATCTAGAGCTGTCGCCAGAGGAAATCATCATGGCCCAAGAAGCTAGCAGGAGCCCTTCATCCATCCATGAAACGGTTTACGAAAATGATGGAGATCCGATTACTCTTCTTGACCAGATTGCCGACAATAATGAAACATCCTGGTTCGATCAAATCGCTTTGAAAGAAGCCATACATGAATTGAATGAACGTGAAAGGCTGATTGTTTTCCTGAGGTATTATAAAGATCAGACGCAATCGGAAGTGGCGGCAAGGCTTGGCATTTCCCAAGTCCAGGTGTCAAGGCTGGAAAAGAAGATTCTTCAGCAAATGAAAAACCACATGAATCAATGATTCATGTGGTTTTTTTATTGAGCTGAAAATAAATCTTGATTTTAGGAAAATTAAAAGTGATTCCTTATCGGGTAAGGCGAAAATATGAATGGGTCGAATTTTTAGTTGAATTTAGGAATAAAAACGAATATTATAGTAAAGGTCGCGTTCCTCATTCGTTTTTTATCTTTCTTTCAATGAATAACGATCAGGAAAAACGTCGATGCAGTACAATATTAGGACACCTTGTCTTTTCGTGCAAACGGTTGTCGGTGTTTCCTTTAGATCTGGAGGTCTAAAATATGTTTTTGGAAAAGTTTTTCTCCTTGAAAGAAAATGGGACGGATGTCCGCACAGAAGTCATGGCGGGTGTTACGACATTTTTAACTATGGTTTATATCCTTATTGTGAATCCGGCTTTATTGTCTTCAATAGGAATTCCATTTGAACAAGTTTTCATGGCAACGGTCATATCAGCGGTGATTGGTACCCTTATCATGGGGCTTGTTGCAAAATACCCGATTGCGATAGCACCAGGGATGGGTTTGAATGCTTATTTTGCCAGCGTAGTGGGGGCACAGGGCCTTTCATACCAGACCGTATTCGGTACGGTTTTCATTGCTGGTTTGCTATTTCTATTAATTAGCGTGACAAGCTTGCGTAAAATGATAATTGATGCGATTCCTAACTCATTAAAATATGGCATCACATCCGGAATTGGTTTATTCATTGCGTTTATCGGATTGAAAAATGCTGGAATCGTAGTGCCTAATGAATCAACGATGGTGACGCTTGGAGATTTACACCAGCCTGGAACCGTTTTAGCGGTGGCAGGCTTATTCATTACCTTGATTTTTATGGCCCGTAATATTAAAGGGGCAATTTTCATTGGTATGATCATTACGGCAATCATTGGCTACTTTATCGGTTTGCTCAACTTTGATGGGGTCTTATCTGTACCTCCAACACCGGTATTTTTCGATATCGATATTGCTGGGGTCTTCACGAATTCATTATATTCAATTGTTTTCGCCTTTTTACTTGTGACGATCTTTGATACGACAGGAACCTTGATTGGTGTGACGGAACAGGCTGGTCTAACGAAGGATGGGAAAATCCCTCGTGCCAAGAAAGCCTTTTTAGGTGATGCCATTGCGACGACAGTCGGCTCGATGTTTGGTACAAGTCCTTCGACGGCCTATGTTGAATCGAGTACGGGCGTGGCCGCAGGCGGACGTACGGGATTAACCGCTACTGTCGTGGCAATCTTGTTTGCTGCATCGATTTTCTTTTCTCCGTTGATATCGGCAATTTCTTCAGTTCAAGCAATCACAGCTCCCGTTTTGATCATTGTAGGATGTTTCATGATGGAAGGGCTGGCTAAAGTAAATTGGAAAATTTTCGATGAGGCATTTCCGGCATTTGCGATCATTTTGACGATGCCGCTTACTTCAAGTATATCTACAGGGATTGCGATTGGGTTCATTACATTTCCCCTTATGAAGGTATTCAGTGGAAAAGGAAAATCTGTACATCCTATCATTTATATTTTTGGATTTATATTTTTGATTCAGCTGATTTTCTTCCCCACTCATTAATGTATGAATGTAATCAAAAAGACATGCTGTCATTGCAGCGTGTCTTTTTTTGTTTTCAAATTAGTAATATTTGGACTTGGTTCACTTCCTGCATTTTCAAACTGTTTCCAAACCATACTACTAGCATAAGGAAATAAAAGGTCGGGATGTGATGATAGTGGCAGTTGTATATATCAGGATGAGGAACCGTGTACAAGTAAAGGGAAATCAAACGGTGAGGATAAAAGATATTGCAAGGATAATCGGACCTGAAGAAGTGATTCCCATTATTGAAGAAATTATATTATTAACGGTCAAGAAGGAAGATAAGAATATTATTGTCGTTGATTTGGCTCAAGTAATCGTGGCCATCCGCAAGATGGATTCGACTATTGAACTGGAGACATTCGGGCCCTCCCAAACGATCATCGAAATCATCCTCTCGAAAAAGAAAATGTCATACCTGACATTCGCCTTGGTTTGGTTTTTGTTATTTGTCGGAGGCGGGATGACAATCATGAATTTTCATGTGGATGTCAGCATGGGGGAAGTGCATCAAAAAATCTTTACTATAATCACGGGAAAAGTGGATGATAAGCCGTTATTGATCCAAATCCCATATAGCTTCGGCCTTGGTATGGGCATGATTCTATTTTTTAATCACTTTTTTAAAAAACGCTTCAATGAGGAACCTAGTCCGCTTGAGGTTGAAATGTTCAACTATCAGCAGGATTTGGACAGTTATGTAATCATGAATGAAAATAAGGAGAATGTGCGCCACCTTGATGACCGGTAAAATTATCTTTGGAATCTTTGTCGGATTAGCCGGGGGTTTTGCGACAGGTGCGGGTTTTGTAGCGTTTTTAACTGTACTAGGGGTGATTCCGAGACTGACTCAGCTGACAAAAACAATGAAGATGATTCATTACTACGAAGGAGCCATCATTGCCGGCGTTGTCGCAGGAACATGGTTAGGATTACAGGAAACAGAATTTTCCCTCCCATATTTTTTATTAATTCCGATTGGTTTGGCTGACGGGATATTTAATGGAATGCTTGCTGCTGCCTTAACTGAAGTCCTGAATGTATTTCCGGTTCTGTCAAAGCGAATCGGAATTCAAGAGAAAATCATTTATCTGTTAATGGCACTCGTATTGGGGAAAATAGCCGGATCATTATTCCAATGGATTTATTTAGTGGATTTATAAGTTTATGAGGTAACTATTCCTGATGATGAAAGGTAGGCCCAAGATGGTGACCAAACGAAAAGTGATATTGATTACGGATGGAGATGAGTATGCGAAACGGGCTGTCGAGCATGTAGCCAAGGAAATAGGGGGAAGGTGTATCTCCATGTCCCAAGGTAATCCATCACGATATACGGGCTTGGAGCTAGTTGAATTAATAAAAAAGGCGAAGTATGATCCTGTATTGGTCATGTTTGATGATAGCGGTTTTATCGGTGAAGGATCAGGCGAACAGGCAATGAAGGTAGTTGCCGGTCACCCTGATATTAATGTCCTTGGTGTGATAGCGGTCGCTTCAAAGACTAGAAGGGAAGAATGGACCAAGGTGGATATCTGTATTGACCGTGATGGTAACCTGACACCGAACGGGGTTGATAAATACGGCGCCGAAGAATTTGAACTCGGCAAGATAACTGGAGATACGGTGTATTGCATCGATCAATTACATGTTCCGATAGTAGTGGGGATAGGGGATATCGGAAAAATGTCCCATCAGGACGATTTTAAAAGAGGAGCACCGATAACGAAGCTAGCGGTGGAAATCATATTGGAAAGGAGTGGTCATGATGACATCAGAAAAACCTGAAAACATGAAACCGATTCCGGATAGGGTAGCGGAAGTTGACGCGTACATGGAAAAGAATGTAGGTCTAGGCGTCAGCTTCGACTTAGGTGTAAGAAGGATAAAGGTCCTAAGAAAAGATGTGCATCTTTACTACATAAACGGGCTGACGGATACAGAGTACATCATTGGAATCCTCGATTCTCTTATTCATAACAAAAATGCCGAAATCGTGTCTACTAAAGTTTTTGATGTAGTCAAAAACTTGCTTGTACACCAATCCGTTGAAGAAATAAAGACGATGGATGAGCTTGTTGATCAGGTATTATCCGGTTTAATAGTCATTGTTGTTGATGGTAAACCAATAGGACTGGTTGTGGATGTCAGGAGTTATCCCGGGAGACAGCCAGTAGAACCCGATACGGAAAAAGTCGTCCGTGGATCAAGGGACGGTTTTGTCGAGAATATCATCATTAACACAGCGATAACCAGACGGAGAATCAGGGATGAAAGATTACGTTTCGAAATGTTGCATGTAGGGGAACGGTCGAAAACGGATATATCCATCGGCTACATTAAAGATATTGCCGATCCTGATTTAATTGATATCGTTCGTAAGGAATTGAATAGTATTGAGGTTGATGGCATAACGATGTCTGATAAAACGATCGAAGAGTTCATCGTCAAGCAAAGATATAACCCATACCCGCTTGTCAGGTACACGGAACGGGCTGATGTAGCTGCAACACATTTACTTGAGGGGCATGTCCTTATTTATGTGGATACGTCACCGAGTGTCATCATTACTCCGTCCACTCTTTTCCATCACATGCAGCACGCTGAGGAGTATCGGCAGGCACCTGCTGTTGGATCCTTGGTGCGCTGGGTACGTTTTTTGGGGATTTTCGTTTCGTTATTCTTGCTGCCGATTTGGTTATTGTTTTGTTTGGAGCCTTCCCTCCTGCCGGAGAAGTTAGAGTATATCGGGCCGAATGATAAAACACATATACCTATTGTGATCCAAATCTTCATTTCCGATATTGGGATAGAATTTTTAAGGATGGCAGCCGTTCATACCCCGACCCCGCTTTCTACGGCAATGGGCTTGGTTGCGGCAGTTTTGATAGGACAGATAGCGATAGATGTTGGCCTATTTGTTCCTGAGGTGGTTCTCTACGCTTCCGTAGCGACAATCGGTACATTTGTCACTCCAAGCTTAGAACTAGGAGTTGCAAATAAAATTTCCCGTTTAGTCCTGCTAGTATTGGTCGCTTTATTTAAAGTGCCTGGCCTAGTCATAGGCATCACACTTTACATTATTATGCTTACTAGTATAAAAACGTTAAATACGCCTTATTTATGGCCGCTTCTCCCGTTTCAGCCAAAGGCCCTATCACATATAATATTAAGAAGACCTTATCCTGGTACAATAGAACGTCCGAGTATTGTACATCCCCAAGATCTATATAGGCAGCCGAGAAAATCTAAAGGTTGATGTTGTCGAAAAGTTGTGGTAATTTAATTTTATTCGGATAAAGAGGTATTGTTAGGCTTCACAAAGAGATAGAGCTACTATGATCTTTGGAGTTTAAACCAATCTGTCTTTCCCTTCGAACTACCAAGCAGTCATAGAGAAAAATGTTTACATGGATATCGATTCGGATGAGGCTTGTTCATATAGAGGACTTTTTACAGCAGGGTTTCTTTATTTGAGGCTGCCTCATTTCTTATTAATCTTTAGTTTTAAGTCAGGAAGGTGAGGCTATCATGCATTTGTACGGAACCGGTGGTGTAAATGAACGTGGACATCTGGAGATTGGCGGAGTGGACACGATCGAATTGATCGAGCAATTTGGAACACCATTATATGTTTATGATGTAGAGCTAATTCGCGAACGGGCAAGAGGGTTCAAGAGAACTTTTGAGGAATTGGGGATTTCAGCTCAAGTTGCTTACGCAAGTAAGGCCTTTTCTTCGATTGCCATGATCCAGTTGGCAGAGCAGGAAGGACTTTCTCTCGATGTTGTCTCAGCAGGGGAATTGTATACGGCAATTAAGGCAAATTTCCCAACAGAACGGATTCATTTTCATGGAAATAACAAAAGTGATGAAGAGCTACATATGGCTTTGGATCATGACATTGGCTGTATAGTAGTCGATAATTTTTCAGAGTTGACACTGTTGGAAGAAATTTGTACAAACCGTGAACAAAAGGTGAAAATCCTTCTTCGTGTAACACCAGGTATCGAAGCCCATACGCATGATTATATATTGACAGGACAAGAAGATTCGAAATTTGGTTTTGATCTTATTAATGGCCAGGCCGAAGCTGCTCTTCGGCAAGCGCTGCAAAGTGAATTCCTCGAAGTGCTGGGGCTTCACTGTCATATCGGTTCCCAGATCTTTCAAACGACCGGTTTCCTTCTTGCAGCCCAAAAAATTATCGGCAAGCTGAATGATTGGCACGGCTCGGTAGGGTTTCAACCAAAGGTATTGAATCTCGGAGGAGGTTTCGGGATTCGGTATACACAAGAGGACGACCCGCTACCGGCGTCTCAATATGTTGAGGAAATCGTTAGGGAAGTGCAGAACCTGATTGCGGATTCTGATTTAGTGATGCCTGAAATCTGGATCGAACCTGGCCGTTCATTAGTCGGAGACGCCGGTGTGACACTGTACAAGGTCGGTTCTGAAAAGGAAGTTCCTAATGTCCGTAAATATATTGCCGTTGATGGGGGCATGAGTGATAATATACGTCCCGCTCTTTACGAAGCGAAATATGATGCCATTCTTGCAAATAGGCCGCTTGACCCTGTAGAAGAGACAGTGTCCATTGCCGGGAAATGCTGTGAAAGCGGAGATATGTTGATTTGGGATTTACCATTGCCAAAAGCCGGCCGCGGTGATGTCTTGGCGGTATTTTGTACAGGGGCATATGGATATTCCATGTCGAATAATTACAATCGGATTCCAAGACCGGCAGTCGTCTTTGCCGAAAATGGAGAAGCCCGGTTGGTCATCAAACGAGAGACGTACGAAGATCTTATCCATTTGGATTTGGCCCTTCATGAAGCGGCAGTCGTCACTAAAGAATAGAAAAAAGGATGGCAGTTGCCATCCTTTTTTTATTTGAATCAGCTGAAAAGTGACTTGATCGCGTCTATTAAACTACTGAAGACTTCTTTCAATTTATCCAGAAATGATTGACCCTCTTCGGATTCAAGAAAATTTGAAAGTTTATCTTTAGCTGCAGTAAGCTGGTCACCGACAGCGCTCCAATCAATATTCAATTCTTTTAGCTTATTGAATAAATCAATTAAACTTTGAGTTTGAGCATCATTTAAGGTGATTCCAAGGTCTTTTGCTGAAGACTCGACAACCTCGCGGACCTCTTCAGTATTGGCTGGTGGATTTGCAGCCATTTCCTCTTTGATTTTCGTAACCAGTGCAGAGGCTTCTTCTGTACCGATTTCGTCACCCAATTTTGCTGTTTTCACCATTTCTTCATTCGCTGCCTGTTTCACATCTTCAGGAATCTTCTTGTCTGCAGAGATTTCATAGGCTTTAATGACTCCTGTCAAAGCCGCTGTACCGGAAACGGGTATAGGTGCTGTGACATAAACGGTAGCATCTTTTACTCCAGCAGTTGCCAGTGCATTGATATACATTTCATCGGTAACCCAGTTAATGTTTTTCGACTCCAGTTTAAGTCCGGTACCTTTTTCCTCCAAAGTAATGGCAGAAGATGAAATCGCTTTTGTACCGATCAGACGGCTAGCGATATAGTCTCCTAAGTATTCATGTTCTTCCGCATTTGTAACCGTTAGAACCTCAACATCGTTTGGTGCTTTCATTTCTGATAAGATCATATTTTTTTGTTCATTTGTCAAATTCTCACCAAGTGTGACGATCATTTCACCAACAGCTGCATCTGCAAAAGCTTTATATGGCAATAATAGACATAATAAAATGGTCACAATGACCCATTTATTCATTTTTTTCATGATAATCCTCCTTAACTTTTCCTGCTGAATTGGGAATCTTTCAATAAAAGGGCGGCACTTTAAATCAGATTCATAGTATTTGACGAAACAAAGGATAAAAAAGATACATATTTTCCTGAAAAAAATTTATATAGCCCAAGATAGCTACGTTTTTTAAACGAAAAAGTTTGGTGTATTTTTGTCTTTTATACCTAAGAGGGCACTCTATGAACCTAGATCACTTTACCAATGTAGTAAAATCGAAGCAAGATTGCAAGGATATTTGTCAGATTGTGTTAAGTTATAGTAGAATGAATTCGTTATTTAAATATTTGGACCATTCATAAAGGGAGTATGGAATGAGGAAAAGTAATAAGGCTCTTTTACTTATGATGCTTATTATCGCTTTGGTGTGGGGAATCGTATATTGGCTGTTTATCGCTTAGCACATAGCACATCGATAAATCAAGTGCTGAAAGTGATGTTGAAACGAACGAGGTTTTTATGTATGATGTAAATGTTATATGTGAGGATTATTATTCAAAGCAAATTAATCGGAAACAGGAAGATAATAAAAACGTTATTTAGTAACGAGGGATATTATGTTGATTAAGTATAAGAAAAGTTATGAGAAGTTTGCCATGGGATTATTATCTTTCATGCCAAATGAAAAAGAGATAAAAACGCTTCGGAATACGATGAAGAATTATGAAACGGATGAAAATCTACAGCTGTTCTTATGGAAAGATGAAGAGATTACGGGCTTGATCGGGATAGAAGTCTCTCCAAACCACATTGAGATACAACATATATCCGTAAATCCATCCTTCCGGAAGCAAGGTATCGGTAAAACGATGGTCAGGGCCATCAAGGAGCAATATCCTGACAAAGAATTAAAAGCAAATGAGTTTACGGAAAGCTTTCTTGACAGGTGTGAAGATTTATGAATAGGAAAGCTTGAATGGAGGACCACCTTTAAGGGCGGTCCTCCATTCTTATTTTTCGAAGGGAAAGCTGCCGAGCCCTTTCAGAAATGACATCCGAACGGTCACGCATTAGATGCTTATCAACTATTGCTGAATTAGCCATGTCGCTATCTGTACCCCATATGTACCCTTGTTGCAAACAGATGGACTGGCATTTTTCAATCAAGCATTGATCGGCTATCGGCAGATTAATGCTTTTATATGGCTTTTGTGATAACATTCGCTCATGGGTGTCCTCAAGCAATTTGAACAGTCGTTCTGGATCGAGTCCCAACTTCAGGAGCTCGGCCTTTTTAAGGTGGAGATTTGCTAGGGCTTTAGACAGGGTCCTTGCAGCCCCTTTTTTGTTTCCCCTGCGATCATGATACAGGGCAACCGCAATTTGAATGAGTCCGACCCAATGAGAGTCACGCTCTTTTGGTGCGGTTTCCTTCCAATATTCTTCAAGAATTTCATGACATTCGAAGTAATCCCTTGGCCCATGGAAATGGACAAGGAAAGAAAGGTAGTCTTCCGCGTAATTCAATAGGAGCACCCCTTTTGTTTGATGGAATCATCTAAAGTAAGGCAAAAAGCCATTTTCTTATAGCTTAACACCCGCTAGTATACTCACTAATTTTAGCATAGAATTTTTTCCTGGAAAATAAAGAAAGCCGATTGCAAGGCAATCAGCTTGATTCATCAGTCATGAATTAACACCATGAAGCACCGACGATAACTAATAATATGAACAATACTACAATAAACGCGAATCCGCCGCCGTGTCCAAAACCACCTGCACCCATAATGAGTACCTCCTTTGTTCTGCTATTCTTACATTTCTAGGTTATGTTGGATTTCGGAATGTGATTGGGCAACGACCCATTTGACGGTAATCCCAAATAAAAACTTTTCTAAGGTCAGTAAATTATTATTTGGATAAAGGGCAGCAATCCTCTATACTTGATTAGTAAAAGAAATAGGTCTATATCGGCCAATTAGATTTAAATGAGGTAATTTAATGGGTTATAATATAAAAATTGACGCTTTCGAAGGACCGATGGATTTACTTCTGCATTTGATTAATCGCCTGGAAATAGACATCTACGATATTCCGATGGCTGATATTACAGATCAATACCTAAGTTACATCCATACGATGCAGCATCTTGAATTGGATGTCGCCAGCGAATATCTAGTGATGGCTGCAACGCTGCTTGCCATCAAGAGTAAAACGTTGCTTCCAAAGCATGAAGATGAACTAATGATTGATGAAGATGGGGAAATATTTGAGGAAGATCCACGTGATGAGCTTGTGGAAAAACTATTAGAATATAAAAAGTATAAAAATGCAGCTGAAGAATTTAAGGGGATGGAAGAAGAAAGAAGCTTGATTTTCACCAAACCCCCAAGTGATTTATCAGTTTATGTAAAAGAAGCGGAAAGTGATAAGCAAGAGTTGAATATAAGTCTATACGATATGTTGGGGGCTCTTCAAAAACTGCTGCGAAGGCAAAAAATTCAAAAGCCGCTTTACACGAAGGTAACGAAACAAGAGATATCGATAGAGAAACGAATGGATGAAATCATGATTGAGTTACAATCGATTAAAGGAAAGAAAAGTTTTTTTGAACTGTTCTCGCTCCCGGTTAAAGAGCATATCGTCATCACTTTTATGGCGGTGCTGGAACTGATGAAATTAAATGAAATCATCGTTGAACAGGAAGATAATTTTTCGGATATCATGATTGCTGCTAAGGAAGGTGTAGAACCAGTTGGAAGTTATTAATTGGAAAGGGATTCTTGAGGCATTATTGTTTGCTGCCGGAGATGAAGGGCTATCCGTCAAACAAATTGCCTCTGTCCTGGAAATTACGGAATATCAAGCAACGGACATCGTTGAAAGTTTAAAGGAAGAATATATATCGGATGTACGCGGGATTCAGGTGATCGAAATAGCGGGTGTTTATCAAATGACGACAAAGAAAGAGCACTCGGATTACTTGAAAAGGCTGGTGGAAACATCAAGCACTCAAGGATTGTCCCAGGCGGCTTTGGAAACACTCGCAATCATTGCCTATAAACAGCCGATTACTAGAGCTGAAATTGATGAAATTCGCGGAGTGAAAACGGATCGCCCCATTCATACACTTGTCACTAAAGTCTTAATAAAAGAGGTCGGACGTGCTGAAGGCTCGGGCCGGGCTTATTTATATGGGACAACAAAAGAGTTTTTGGATTACTTCGGCCTGAATTCCATTGATGAATTACCGCCTCTCGCCGATAATTCGGATGATGGCTTTGAAAATGGTGAAGCCGATTTGTTTTTTGAAAAATTTCAGCAAACAATCGAATAACATTTTTCAATAAATTGTGATAATATAGAAAAAAATGAATGCGGGGGGATTGCGGGTGCGAATTGTAGCATGCAATGGATTTGGGCTTGAAAAGGAAAAGTCAAATTCACCTGAGGACTTCTTTAATCGATCCGTTATACAATACATAAAGGATGGAGAAGATAAGACGCTGAATGTACTGTATCTTCGCTATTTTGATGAGATGGTCACTCGTTGGACCCCATATCCCGCCAACCCTATATTCAAAAGCCCTAACAGAGATATTTATATGGCTGATATCATGGCCATGGTGTGTCTACTCAAAGACCCGAGCCTGGTTAACCGAAAACGTATTTATATAAATGCAGAAAAAGAGATGGCTGGTTATTTCGAAAATATAGATTTTGAAAAATTGGAGAAAGTGTTTATATCTATTGACCAAGCTAAACCATATGATATAGAGTCACATGTTGACTAATATATTCAATCTTAATCATTTTGAGGAGGGTTCACGGTTGGGGAATACATTGGTAAAATCTCAGCTTGAGGATGTAAAAGGGTTTTTAGAAACGACAGTGGCTCAACTAGAAGAATTTATGAATGAGACGACCTATTCTAAGCTGCAAGAGGAAAAAAGCGGGGATGAAACCTATTATAAAGGAATCCTTTCTAGTTTAAGAAGAATGCTTGTAAGTTGTGAAGAGGGCTTGGAGGCTTGCCAAATCGTTCTGAAAAATGATGTTTTCAATAAAGCTGCAGCTGAAAAGACGCTTTATAGAGTTTATCATCAATGTATCGAAGAATACTTTTCCCCAAAATCAGATCGGTGGTTTGAGGACAGCAGATCTGCCTATACAGGAAAAAACTCGATTAAATTTCACCAAAGTGTACCAGACAGCATAATATCCATTCTGAAGGCCGTGGAAAGTGGATTCCAGACCATGCGTGAAGAATTGGAGTTTTATGAAACGGATTACCGGACGAAAATGTTACAGTCAAGATAATGAAACAGCTGGGCTTAAGAGGCCTAGCTGTTTTTTTAGCTATAAATGGAATCTCCGCTTAATCGAAACATAAAATACTTTGATGATTCATGTGCATAAAGGTTAAGAGGAGGTTGCAAGATGTCCGATGAAAGAGATTATGCTAAAGAGGTAAGTGATTGGGTTGATGGAGTGATGGAATATCTTGAGAAGATCGATATCACCGATTCGCCATTGCTGTCGAATATTGAACGGCTTTCCCAGTTGACAAAAGATATGGATGAGGAAGAAATGGATTATGAGGATATGGTCCTGATTGAAGAAGAGATGGCTCGGGTCTACGAGGAAATTGAAGAACTCGCTAGAGAATTCAGTATACAGGATAGGCAATCAGTGCCAATTGGGAAGCATACGCTACCGCCGTTACCTTATGCCTATGATGCGTTGGAACCGACGATTTCAAGGGAAATCATGTATCTGCACCATGATAAGCATCATCAAGCATATGTCGATGGTCTGAATAAAGCGGAATTGATGATGAAAAAAGCGAGGGAAACAAAAGATTTTTCCTTGTTGAAGCATTGGGAAAAGGAAGCAGCCTTTCATGGGTCAGGCCATTATCTCCATACGCTGTTCTGGGAAGAGATGATTCCGGGAGGGGGCGGACAGCCAAGGGGGGATTTACTCAATCAGATTGAGACGGATTTTGGAAGCTTTGCAGCTTTTAAAAGTCATTTTAGTGAAGCTGCCAAACAAGTAGAAGGAGTTGGCTGGGCGATTTTAGTCTGGGTTCCGCGTGCGCGGCGGCTAGAAATACTTCAATCGGAATTGCATATGGTTTTGACCCAGTGGGATACGATCCCAATCCTTGTTCTTGATGTATGGGAACATGCTTATTACCTGCAATATAAAAATAATCGGGCAGCCTATGTGGACAAATGGTGGGACGTTGTAAACTGGCCGAAAACTGCCGTAAGGTTCACCGAAGCGAAAAAGCTTATCTGGAAAAAGCAATAACTGATAAAATATAGGAAAGTCTTTTAAGAACCAATTGCAAATATACGAGCCGTTAAGGTTCGTTTTTTTTTGCCTGAAATATTGTATCAAGAATTTTTTAGGGAAAATATGGGAAGGATATAAAGGGAGCTGCAAATTTTATTTTGGAAGCGACTTATGATTCTCATTTGGATAATTTAATTAGATTGAAAAGGAGATGATATCATCTTACGAAATAATGAGCATGTGTCTTATTTAAATCCTTGAAATAACATTGGAAATGTGTTAAATATGCTACTTTGAAGTACTATGGGTTTTTTAAAATAATTAATTTATATCAATATAAAAACTGTGACCAATTTGTGAACTTAAAAATTATTAAGGTATATTTATTGACTAATTTCTATTTAATAATTATTATAAACAGGAGCAGATAAAAAAATTAGCTATTGGAGGAATTTATTATGTCATTGATCAATAAACAAGTTGAAGATTTTAAAGTACAAGCTTACCATGCAGGAGAATTCAAAGAAGTTACACTTGAAGATGTTAAAGGAAAATGGGCAGTATTCTTTTTCTACCCAGCTGACTTCTCTTTCGTATGTCCAACTGAATTAGCTGATCTTCAAGATCACTATGAAACATTCAAGGAAATTGGTTGTGAAGTTTACTCAGTTTCAACAGATACTCATTTCAGCCACAAAGGATGGGCTGATGCTACTGATACAATCGGTAAAATCCAATATCCAATGTTAGCTGACCCAGCAAACGTTTTATCCCGTCAATTCGGTGTATTGATTGAAGAAGATGGATTGGCTCTACGTGGAACTTTCATCGTGAATCCAGAAGGACAAATTAAAGCATACGAAATTAATGACCTAGGAATTGGCCGTAATGCTGAAGAACTTGTAAGAAAAGTTCAAGCTGCACAATTCGTAGCAGAACATGGAGATAAAGTTTGCCCTGCAAAATGGACTCCAGGTGAAGCCACTCTTGAACCAAGCCTAGACCTTGTAGGTAAACTTTAATTTTAATGGAATGGTCCATTTCTACAGGTAATGGACATACCGAGCATTGATTACGATTACTGGGACAACTCGTCCTACAAGATCTTATGACAAAAGGCACTTACCTATAAGTGCCTTTTGTTTTTCAAAATAATCAGTTTAGCACGTATTATCATTCAGCAAGGAGCACAAAAGATGAAAAAAATATATGATTTATTAATTATTGGCGGCGGACCTGCAGGCCTCTCAGCCGGCGTTTATGCAGGAAGAGCTAAGTTAAAAACAATAATTCTTGAAAAAGGAACTGGCGGCGGACAAGCAGCAACTACATCGGAAATAGCCAATTATCCTGGTATCCGTCATATATCGGGCCCTAGGTTAGTTGAAGAAATGAAGCTTCAAAACGAAGATTTTGGCGTTGAATTCGCCAAAGCTGATGTAACCGGCGTGGATTTCTCCGGTGAGGTGAAAGTCGTTAAAACCCTTGGCGGGGACTACCATGCTCGCGCCGTTATCATTGCAACAGGTGCTTCTCCAAGAACACTAGGATTTCCAGGTGAAGAGGAATTTACTGGCCGCGGTGTAGCATATTGTTCAACATGTGATGGTGAATTCTTTGAAGGGTTGGAAGTTTTCGTTATCGGGGCAGGATATGCAGCCGCTGAAGAAGCGATCTTCCTGACACGCTTTGCTACAAAAGTTACAATCATCGCCCGGGAATCAAGCTTCTCGTGTGCCCCGTCCATTGTGGATAAAGTAATGGCAAATGATAAGATTGAAGTGAAATTCAATACGGAGATCCTTGGGGTATATGGAGACGGGATGATTCAAAGTGCCCGTTTCATCAATAATGCGACTAAAGAAGAATTTGAATATAAGGCGAAGGAAGAAGACAGTACGTTTGGAGTATTCGTTTTCATAGGGTATGAGCCGAAAACAGAAATTTTCAAGGGCCACATCGAAATGGATCATGCTGGTTACATTTTAACCGATGATGATATGAAGACTAATGTGAAAGGTGTCTATGCAGCGGGCGACCTAAGGCCAAAATCCTTGCGACAGATTATTACAGCTGTATCTGATGGGGCGATTGCAGCAACGGATGCCGGTAAACATATAGAAGAAGAAAAAGATCGCCTAGGAATCAAAGATGAACCTGAAGTTGAAAAACCGGCGAAAAAAGAACAGGCCGCTGTCCCGGCAGGTAAAAGCGCTTTATTAAGTGATGCGTTACGCGGCCAATTAAAGGGAATCTTCGGCAAGATGGAGAGCGAAGTAACATTGGTGTCCATCGTCGATGAAAGCTTGCCAAAATCAGTCGAATTGCGAGACTTCTTGTTGGATGTTGCGGAATTAGGAGACAAGCTGCATCTTGAATTATACAACAAGGGAGAAAGTCCGGAAATTGAAGAAAAAATCAATGCAGATAAGTTCCCTGTCGTTTCCCTCTTAAATTCGAATGGTGAATACAGTGGCGTCAAATACCACGGTGTACCAGGCGGCCATGAGTTGAATTCCTTCATTTTGGCTATCTATAACTTGGCCGGACCTGGTCAAGCATTGGATTCAGTCGTATTGAATTCAATTAAGGGAATCAGTAAAAAAGCGAACATTAAGGTTATGGTTTCATTGGCATGTCACTACTGTCCAGACGTTGTAGTGGGTGCACAGCGCATTGCGATTGAAAACCCTAACGTTGAAGCTGAAATGGTCGATATAAGCAATTTCCAGGAAATCAAGAAGAAATATAAAGTCATGAGCGTGCCGGCCATGATCATCAATGATGAAGAAGTGGTATTCGGAGCTAAGAAAATTGATGAAATCGCTGCATTATTAGTATGATAGAACACTAAATCGATAGGGGGCCCCTATCGATTTTTTTTATGTTGAAAATCAATAGATATCATGAAGGTTTACATTCTTTTATTCATAACCCTTGTCCATTTGCATAAACTTGTACAAAAACAAGTAAAGAGACGAGGGGGCACTCATGCGTTTTCCATATAAAGGGTTATCAAGTTTGTGTATCGTCATTCTCCTGCTGTCTTTTATGGCACCCGTGCAAAGCGCCAATGCAAATGTATCCGTAAGTGCCCATAGTGCGATTTTAATGGATGAGGATAGCGGAAGGGTCATATATGAAGTGAATGCTCATGAAAAGAACCGCATAGCAAGCATTACGAAAATAATGACGGCTATCTTGGCTATTGAATCGGGACTAATGGATGAAAAAGTGAAGGTGAGCAGCAATGCCTTCGGGACGGAGGGCTCGTCACTTTATTTAAAAGAAGGAGAAAGAATTAAGCTCGAAGATTTGGTTTATGGCCTGATGCTTCGTTCGGGTAATGATGCAGCAGTCGCAATCAGCGAAAAGGTTGGTGGAAGCCTGGATGGATTCGTGTGGATGATGAATCAAAAGGCGGAAGAAATCGGAATGAAGAATACCCATTTTTCAAATCCACATGGTTTGGATAATACGAAGAACCATTATTCAACCGCATATGATATGGCCATACTCACTCGTTATGCCATGCAAAATGAAACGTATGCAAAGATTGCCGGCACAAAGGAACACAGGGCACCTAATTCCACAGAACAATGGGATTATGTATGGAAGAACAAAAACCGCCTACTTACACAATTGTATGAGTATTGCACAGGGGGGAAAACAGGGTATACCAAACTAGCAAAACGTACCTTGGTCACGACCGCAACAAAAAACGGGCATGATCTGATTGCTGTGACATTGAATGGTCCGGATGATTGGAATGATCATATTCAAATGTACGAATCCGCATTTAAGGATTATAAGCCAACAGAAATTTTACCTGAAGGCATGGTAAAGAATATGGAAAATAAAATATATAAAGAGCATGTCTACATTAAAAATGATTTTTCGTACCCACTGACAAAAGAAGAGAGAAAGTTGGTCAATGTGAAAATGAAATTGTTGAAACCACAGAGGGCTTGGAAGGATAAAAGAAAAATCCCGGCAGTGGTCGGCAGAGCATCCATCTATCTCGATGGAAAGAAAATAGGTAGTCGTTCGATTTTTTATGGGGAATCAAAAGAAAGCTTCAAGCAACAATCATTCCAATCTTCATGGGCTGAGGTATTTGAAGCGGTATTGGGAATCGGACGCAATGGTTAATTACATTTGGGTCGGGATGTTTGTGATCGGTATTGTCTTTGGCATGATTAATGGGACGATGGATCAGGTGAATGAAGCTCTATTTGTCAGTGCAAAGGAAGCGGTCACCCTTTGCCTGGGACTGATGAGCATACTTGTCTTTTGGCTGGGTTTGATGAAAATAGCGGAGGAATCGGGGCTGTTAGATAAACTATCCAATTTGTTCAAGCCGTTCATGAGATGGCTATTCCCTGAAGTGCCTCCTAATCATCCCGCTATGGGGTATATACTTTCCAATATGATGGCAAACACATTCGGATTGGGGAATGCAGCTACACCTCTTGGTATAAAAGCCATGGAACAGCTAAAGAAACTAAATGGGGGAAAAGCAACGGTCAGCCGCTCGATGGTCACTTTTTTAGCCATCAATACCTCAAGCGTAACGTTGATTCCAACTACAGTCATTGCTATCCGCATGAATTACGATGCCCACTCCCCGACGGACATCGTTTTTCCGACCATAATAGCAACGGCCATTTCTGCAGTTGGAGGAATCGCGATAGATCGATATTTTTATTACAAGAGAAAGAGGAGCGGGAGGGAATAGGATGTTGCACTGGATGACCACCATTTCAATTTGGATGATACCGATTTTGATCCTCTGTATATTACTGTACGGCACATTGAAAAGAGTTCCCACCTATGAGACCTTCGTTGAGGGGGGGAAAGAAGGAATCAGCATGTCTTTTTCCCTCATCCCTTTCCTGGTAGGGATGCTAGTGGCGATTTCAGTATTTAGGGCATCAGGAGCCTTGGATTTTATTGTACAATCAATTCACCCCTTGCTTTCCCTTCTTCATTTTCCATCTGAGGTTTTACCCCTTGCGATTATTAGACCAATATCCGGAACAGCCGCTTTAGGAATAACCAGCGACCTGATATCTGTTTATGGACCGGATTCCTTTACTGGGCGCTTGGCTGCCACGATTCAGGGAAGTACAGATACCACCTTCTATGTATTGACCGTTTATTTTGGAGCTGTCGGGATCAAAAAAATGGGTGACGCCCTAAAGGTCGGTCTTTTGGCAGACTTGATCGGTATCATAGCTGCCGTTATCGTCGTCACATTGGTTTTCGGTATGAATTAAAGACTAGGGAAATGGGCGATTCCATTTCTTTTTTTTTGTCTTTTTTCTTAAACAATCGGCTATGTTAAGCTCTCCATTTTCAAACGGAATCGAACTTTCATCCAAAAGAAACATTTTTTTGTATGGAAAAATAAGCTATGTTACACTCATTATGGAAACCAACCCATTTAACCGTCCCATTATTGGTGTAATAATAAAAGAAAAGCTCTTATTCGCGAAAAACCTTTTGTTTTTGCCTCTCAATATGTAATAATTGTATGATTGTGTATGTATAGACAATAACAAACGAATGATTATACTATGGGGTGAAGATAGATGGAACGATTACAAAAGGTGATAGCACATGCTGGACTGGCTTCCCGCCGTAAAGCAGAAGAGTTGATTTTAGAAGGTAAGGTAAAAGTGAACGGCAAAGTGGTGAAGGAATTAGGTGTGAAAGTTGGGCCTAATGATAAGGTTGAGGTTAATGAAGTCCCGCTAGAAAAAGAAGCCCCAGTTTATTTCCTATTCTATAAACCGCGCGGCGTCATTTCGGCAGTTTCTGATGATAAGAATAGAAAAGTCGTAACTGACTATTTCCCTTACATCAATGAACGGATTTATCCAGTTGGCCGCTTGGATTACGATACTTCGGGCTTATTGATTTTAACCAATGACGGGGAATTTGCAAACACGTTAATGCATCCGAAGCATGAAGTGGATAAAGTGTATGTGGCAAAAGTGAAAGGGATGCCTTTGCGTGAAAGCTTGAAAAAGTTGGATAAAGGTATCAAGTTGGAGGATGGCAAGACTGCGCCAGCCAAGACAAGGGTATTGTCTACCGACAAGAAAAAGGAAACGGCGATAGTTGAAATTACAATACATGAAGGCAGGAACAGGCAAGTCCGCCGGATGTTCGAAGCAATTGGCCATCCCGTCATTAAATTGAAGAGGGAACAATATGGTTTCTTGACCTTGGACGGTTTAACAGCAGGAGATTCCCGGGAGCTGACTCCACATGAAGTTAAATTAATGCGGACTTTAGCAACGACCGAACCTAAACAGCGGAGAATGTAAGAAAGAATTTTTCCTGTATTAATAGGTTGAAACCACTACCCCATTCTTCCCCTGGAAGAATGGGTGGTGGAAAACAACCTGTAAATACCTTTTCCTTCATGAATCAGGAAAGAATGTCACAAAACCTTCAGAAATGTAAATAAAAAGGACATGGCGTTAAATGGTATAATGGTATGGTTAAATTTAGTGTGGCCTTAGGAGGATCTCTATGGATAAAAAGAAGCGACGCCTAATTAGCAGAACCATCATTCTCCTGCTTTTAGGTGCAGCTTTAGTGTTTGCCCTTTATACGAACTTCACTAAAGATAAGAATGAAAGTCTGAGAAAAGGATCAGATGCACCCAATTTCGTCTTGACTGATATGGAAGGCAAAGAGCATAAACTTTCCGATTACAAGGGAAAAGGCGTCTTCCTGAACTTTTGGGGTACATATTGCAAGCCGTGTGAATACGAAATGCCTTATATGGAAAATCAATATAAAAACTTTAAAGACCATGGTGTAGAGATATTGGCGGTTAATGTCGGGGAATCTGACTATGCTGTCAATAATTTCATTACAAAGCATGATCTGACCTTTCCTGTCATGATCGATAAAGGTAGGGAAGTGGAAAATGCTTATCGCGTGGATATATTGCCTGTCACCTTTTTGGTCGATAAAGAGGGGAAAGTGATAGATATCATCACCGGAGCTTTGACAGAAGAGAGCATCCAAAAGCATATGGAGAGAATTAAACCATAATATTGGGGAGTTTTTGACATGAAAGAAGTAAAATGCGATTGTGGTCATATAAATCCGTTTGGCACAAAGATTTGTGGTAAATGCGGGATGGTGCTTGGTAACGAAAAAGAAAACAAGCTTATTGATATGAGATATGAGGGAAGTGCCAGGCGTTCACAAACCTATAAAAAAACGATCATCGATAAAATATGGAACTTCTTTTCTTCCGTTAAGGTAGGGGTGACGCTCATTGTCATTGCCTTGATCGCTTCAGCTATCGGGACGATTTTACCTCAGGAAATGTACATACCTTCAACAGCTACGCCTGCTGAGCATTATGAACTGGAATACGGCTGGTTCGGAAGAGTGTATTATGAACTCGGGTTTCATAACTTATATAGTTCATGGTGGTATTTGATTATCATAGGCATGCTGGGCATATCACTATTGATTGCCAGTATCGATCGGTTCTTTCCATTATATCGATCGTTAAAAAAACAAGGGGTCACACGTCATGACGGTTTCATGAAACGTCAGCGGATTTATGGGGCGACAAAGCTTGAAGACCAAGATATAAACCTTGAAGAAGTAAAGGCTAGACTAAAAAGGCAGCGTTATCATATACGGGAGGAAAACGGTCATATACTTGCCGAAAAGGGTCGTTTTTCACGTTGGGGACCCTATGTTAATCATATTGGACTTATCATTTTCTTAATTGGAGCATTATTGCGTTCTGTCCCTGGGATGTATATCGACAAAGTACTTTGGCTGCGTGAAGGCGAGAAAAAAGAAATCCCGGGTACAAATGGTGAATATTACCTCCAGAATAATGAATTTACCTTAGAGGTGTATGACAAAGAGAATGAAGAAGATGCCCAGTACAGTGCTGCAATCGATAAAACCGGTACGATCGCAAAAACTTATCAATCCGATGTTACGTTGTATGAGCGCAAGGGAGAAACCTTACCAGGGGAAAAAGTGGAACTTGAAAAGCTTAAAGATTATAAAATCAAAGTCAATGAACCTCTGAAACATGATCATTATGCCCTCTACCAAGTAGACTATAAACTGGATGAGCTCAGTACGATGGCTTTTAATTTGATAAATAAAAAAACCGAAGAGAAATATGGAAGCTTAAAGGTTGATTTGAACAATCCACAAAAGAAATACGAGTTGAAAGAAGGATATTCCGTTGACTTGATCAGTTACTTCCCCGATTTCGAGTTCGATGAAAAAGGTGAACCTAGAACGATATCGAAGATTCCGAATAATCCAGCATTTATCTTTAAAATGCATACTCCGGATAAGCCAAAAGGTGAGGTCAGTTTCGTAGCGATTAAGGAGACTGTGGAGCCTCTAGGGGAAAACACTTATAAAATGGCTTTTAATGGTGTGGAAACCCAAGATGTCACGGCTTTGACCGTCAGGAAGGATTTAACGCTTTGGATCCTATTCACGGGTGGAATCATTTTCATGATCGGCGTTGTCCAAGGGTCTTATTGGAATCACCGGCGTATATGGATTAAGAGGAAAGATGATGAGATATTAATGGCCGGCCATACAAACAAAAACTGGCACGGTATTAAAAGAGATATAAAACAAGCGATAGAATCAACATCACTTTCCGAACCAATGGATCAACTTGAAGATGAGAAATCTTCTAGTAAGGGGGAAGTTTTAAATGGCTGAATTAAGCAGTAACTTTTTATATGCAGCTTTCTTATTATATCTTGTCGCAACCTTTTTATTTGGGGGATCGATCAAGGATAAACGCGGAGCGGAGGAAAAGAAACAAAACAAATGGGCTAAACTGGGCATTTTCATCACCATTCTCGGTTTCGCGGCGCAAATTGGGTATTTCATCACTAGATGGATTGCTGCCGGGCATGCCCCGGTAAGTAACCTGTTTGAATTTACGACCTTTTTCGGAATGATGCTGGTCGGTGCTTTCATATTAATATATTACCTTTATAAAACACCTGCCCTTGGGCTATTCGCTTTACCGATTGCGTTATTGATAATTGCATATGCAAGTATGTTCCCTACAGAAATTTCGCCACTCATTCCTGCTTTGCAAAGTGATTGGCTTCATATTCATGTAACGACTGCAGCGGCAGGACAATCTATCCTTGCCATAAGTTTCGTTACTGCCATCATTTATTTAATCAAATCCGTCGATCAGACACAATCAAGCAAAAGAACGTTCTGGCTTGAAGGCATCATGTTCACATTAGTCTGCACCATCGGATTCGTCATCATCACTTCTTCTTTTGCTGCGATGGATTATAAGGCGAATTTTGATTGGATCGATAAACACGGAGCCGACGTCAAACAGGAATTCAACTTACCGGCATTGGTTGGTCCCAATGAAGGGAAACTTATCGAGACGGATCGATTTGAACCACTGGTGGACATGCCTGCACTGATCAATGCCAAGAAACTGAATACTGTACTTTGGTCATTCGGTATGGGGCTCGTCTTGTATGGTTTAATAAGGTTGATTGCTCGCAAAAGAGTGGCAGCATTGATTAAACCGATCGTTAAAAATGTGAATTTGAATTTATTGGATGAGATTAGTTATCGTTCGGTCCTTATCGGTTTTCCGATTTTTACACTCGGTGCCCTCATTTTTGCAATGATCTGGGCTCAAGTGGCCTGGACACGATTCTGGGGCTGGGATCCGAAAGAGGTCTGGGCACTGGTTACTTGGTTGTTTTATGCAGCTTTCTTGCATCTGCGCATGTCAAAGGGATGGCAAGGGGAAAAATCAGCTTGGCTTGCCGTCATCGGTTTTGCCATCATTATGTTTAACTTGATATTCGTCAATCTTGTTATTGCTGGTTTGCATTCATATGCTTGATTCTGTATTGTAATATTTAGATGAAGGGGGTCTTTTGAAAGAAACGTCGATGAGTTGGCTTATCGATTTTTCTGGAGAATGATCCTTTTTTCCGTCACTCCCTTTAATAAGGATATTTCGGTGAAATAGCATTCATGAACTTTTAGTGAGCGGTCGAATTCTTTTTTTTGTGACAAAATGGTGAAAGGTTCATGGAAGCCATGCAAAATTGGCTCTTTATCGTACTTTGTGCGGAAAAAGTATTAGTCATGGAAGTTTTCATTTTGTAGAATATATGATAGGAGGCTGATTACATAATGTATAATGCTATAAAAATTCTCGTGGTGGATGATGAGGAAAGAATCCGCCGGCTGCTAAAGATGTATTTGGAAAGAGAAGAATACATAATCGATGAAGCTGAAAATGGAGATATGGCTTTAACAAAAGCCCTTGAAAATGATTATGATTTAATTTTATTGGATATTATGATGCCTGGTAAAGATGGAATCGAAGTTTGCCGTGAATTAAGGGAAAAGAAAACGACACCGATTATCATGCTGACTGCTAAAGGGGAAGAAGTGAACCGCGTTCAAGGGTTCGAAGTGGGTACAGATGATTATATCGTAAAGCCGTTCAGTCCCCGGGAAGTCGTGTTAAGGGTTAAAGCTTTATTACGTCGCTCTTCAAGCACTAGCTACATGCAGACGGAAACGACGGCAAAAGATGTGATCGTCTTCTCGCATTTAACCATTGATAATGATGCCCACCGAGTACTTGCTGATAACAAAGAGGTTTCATTAACACCAAAAGAATATGAATTATTATATTTCTTGGCGAAATCCCCAGATAAGGTTTTCGACCGAGAGCAATTGTTAAAAGAAGTGTGGCACTATGAATTCTTTGGGGATCTTCGAACTGTTGACACGCATGTTAAACGCTTACGTGAAAAATTAAACCGTATATCCGAAAACGCAGCCAAGATGATTGTCACTGTTTGGGGTGTAGGTTACAAGTTCGAAGTCATTAATGACTGATGCTATGGGGCAGTGTTGTAGGGAAGCTATGGGCAACGATCCTATTGCTCGTGTCGTTTGTATTAATTGTTTTAACCGTTCTGCTGGTCGAATTCTTTGAGAATTTCCAGATTGAAAATATTGAAAATGATTTAACTAAAACTGCTGAACAAATCATTAAGGTAACCAATGAACATCAGGGATCCAGCAATGAGGTTTTACAAATAGCTTCGGAATTAATCGGCAACGAAACGAAAATGATCATTCTTAATGATGACAAAATGATATTCTCATCAATCGGAGGAGATAATGAGTACGAAATCACGCCGGAACTCATTAAAAATGATTCCGAATTGATCAAGGTTTTTACGGAAAGAAAGACTGTAAAAAAGGAAATGGCGCTATCCGATGATGCAGACAATGAGGAATTGTCCGCAATCGTAGTAGGCATTCCACTTGAATTGAATGGGGAACAGGATGAAGTTTTCTTATTTCAATCGTTGGAATCGATGGAAGAAACCACAAAATCGACTACACAGTTCATATTATTGGCAGCAGGCATCGCCATTATTTTGACAACGATTTTTGCTTTCTTTTTATCTACAAGAATCAATGCCCCATTGGTGAAGATGAGGGAAGCCGCACTAGCGATTGCCCGGGGGAAATTTGATACAAAGGTCCCAATCCTGACTCAAGATGAGATCGGTGAGCTTGCCATAGCGTTTAACCAGATGAGAAAACAGCTGAAATTCAATATGAATGCACTTAGTCAGGAAAAGGAACATCTCTCAAGCATTCTTAGCAGTATGGCAGATGGGGTCATTACCTTCAATAAAGATGGCACAATTCTTGAAACGAATCCGCCAGCAGAAAGGTTTCTGCAATCCTGGTACTTTGAAAAGGGCTATAACCGGGAAGATAATGTCAATGTCCCATTGGTTTTGATGAATCTTTTTGATGAATCAGAGTCCTTCGATAAGGAGCAAGTCGGTGAAATTACTTTGCAGGGCCGTGATTGGGGATTCATTGTCAGTCCGCTATATACAAATGCCGACAATATTCGGGGAGCGGTGGCCATCATACGGGATATGAGTGATGAAAGACGTATGGACAAACTTAGGACTGATTTCATAGCGAATGTCTCCCATGAGTTAAGAACGCCGATTTCAATGTTGCAAGGATATAGTGAAGCGATTGTAGATGACATTGCGAGCAGTGAAGAGGAAAAGGTGGAAATGGCCCGCATCATCTATGATGAGTCTTTGAGAATGGGCCGTTTAGTCAATGATCTCCTCGATCTAGCTAAATTGGAATCGGGTAAAATGAACCTTAGCTATGAATGCGTACCTATTTCTCCTTATTTAAAGAGGATTACAAGTAAGTTTTCCGGGCTGGCTAAAGAAAAGGGAATCACAATATCAACCAGTATGCAAGACGATCAAATTCAATGGCATTTTGACCCGGACCGCATTGAACAGGTTTTGACCAATTTAATTGATAATGCGATTCGTCATACTCCTCCGGGCGGTAACATTGATGTCATTCAGAGGACAAGTGATCGAAGGGGTCTGATCATTGATGTGAGGGACTCTGGATCTGGAATTCCCGAAGAAGATTTGCCTTTTGTATTCGAGAGGTTTTATAAGGCGGATAAAGCAAGGACCCGCGGCCGTTCGGGCACCGGTTTGGGTTTGGCAATCGTAAAAAATATAATCAATGCCCATGATGGCTTCATTTCGGTAAACAGTTTACCTAATAAAGGAACGACTTTCAGTTTTATTCTGCCTCGAATTATGGAAAATGCTGAATGACGGGTAGCTTGCCAAAAAATCTTGATTCATAAGGAACTGAGAGGACAAAGGCAATTGGATTTCTTTCCAACTTGTCTTTGTTTTTTTTCGGAAACAAAATAAGAAGTCCCTGATATGTGGAAATTAACGGAATTTTATAATAAGATTAAAGCCGAAGTATGTAACTTTTGTTTAGGATTGACGACTATATTTATGAACGGATGTGGGGAAATGATGGATTCCGTTTTCCACGATCTTTATGAAAAATATCATCAGGAAATATATCAATTCATTTTTTATATGACTAAAAATCGAGAAACGGCTGAGGACCTTGTTCAGGAAGTCTATATCCGGGTGATGAAGGCTTATGAACGCTTCGAAGGTAAAAGCAGTGAAAAAACGTGGATGTACTCGATTGCAAGAAATGTGACGATTGATTACTTTCGGAAACAAAAAGGGTGGAAAGATAAAATCTTTCCTAACTTTGATTGGGATAGGCAATTAATAAAAGATAAAGAGCCCATTCCGGAAGAAGTGGCTATCATGAAAGATGAAATCCAAGATATTTATCAATGCTTAAACCGGTGTACCACGAATCAAAGATCGGTCATCATTTTACGATATATTCAGGGATTGTCCATTACCGAAACTGCTGAAGTATTGAATTGGAGTGAAAGTAAGGTAAAAACGACCCAGCACCGTGCTTTGAAGGCTATTAAAAAGTTGATGGAAGATTTATCAGGAAAGGAGGGCCACCGCATTGAGAAGATCCCGTTGGAAAGAAAGCGAAATTGAAGACCTGCTGCGCGAGCTTCCGAAATTAAGAGATGACAGAACCAAGGCAGAGATGTTTTCGAGAATACATGATAAGAAGAAAAAGAAACACTGGATACCTCTATTTGCGGGTGTTGCCTCCTTATTCTTAATGGTTGTTTTGGCATCATCTTTAATTATTGAAAAAAAAGGAACGACAAGTCAAGAGGACAGCGGCAGTAGTGGGAAATTATCTCTATCTGAAAATAAGGAAATGGCAGATCTTGAACGGCAGGATGCAAGTAACAAAGAAGATCATTCAGCAGATAAACAGGATAATCAAAAGTTTTCGAGTAAGCAAGCGGAAATCGAATCTAAAGACAAGGTTTCAGAAATGGAACCCCGAAAAGGGGAAAAGGAAAAAACATTTGCACGAGCAATCTATCAAGATGACCTTAAAAATGCATCGATCATTACGATGGGTGTCCCAGATGATCAAATGAATTTCATCGTTCCCATTTCAATTAAACTCAAACATTATGACGAAAGTGATAAACTGAATCAGTTAGTTTATCAAATGTCCGATATGGATGAAGAGCAATATGGGCTATCTGACTATTTTCCACTTGATATAAAGATCAGCCAAGGAAACGATATGACCACTGCTCATATTGATTTTCAAGAAAAAAGCCGACTATTGGATGAAGATACACTTTTTCTCCATTCGATGGAGGAAACGCTTTCCTATAACAATATAGAGAAAATGACATTTTCTACAGATGGTAAGCAAGGTGCCATGTTTGCGCACGCGGGATATTTAAAGGAGGTGGACATACCTCATCAAAAAAATCGCACATACTTTCTTTACCAAAGGGATCAGTCCTCCCCAAGGTTCCTTGTTCCAAGCAATATGGGTTATCAGGACTTTGAGGAGGCGCTGCAAGCTGGAAAAGGGGAGGCGGACATCGAGGGAATTTCACCTGCAATCCCGCATGGCCTGAAATGGGAAAGGGTAAGCTCTAATGGAGATCTTGTGATCATTCAATTATCAGATCAAGCTGCCATTGAAAATAATAAGGAATCCCTTCAAGCTTTAGAAGCCATACTCTTCATTGCCAAGGATTTTGGTTTTGAAAAAGTGAAGTTTGAAAATGCTCCTATTGAAGAGGTAGGCCAGTTGAATTTAACTGAAGACATAGTGGTGCCCAAAGCACCGAACCAAGTGAATTGATGGTGCGTTAAAAACACCCTGTCTATGGTTGGCAAAAGCCCCTTGCAATCACAGAAAAAGTGCCCGCGCTGGACGGGCACTTTTTTCTTCTTATAATGATATACGGGCCATAAATGTAATTTCTTCTGTTTCCATTAAAAATTGTTTCATGTTGTCTTCTAATGGTAAATCAAAGCTCAAAACCATGATGGCTTCCCCGCCAGCTTCTTTTCGGCCAACCTGCATGGTGGCGATATTCACTCCGTGATCACCTAGGACCTTACCTACGTTACCGATTACACCAGGTTTATCGGTATGCTGGATATAAAGTAAATTCGATTCTGGTTGAAAGTCGATTTTGAAACCATTCAAACTTACAATTCGAGAACCGTAATTTTCGATATAGGTTCCACTGATTGTTAATTCACGGTGGTCACCTTTTACTTTAAGGCTGATCAAATTTGAGTAACCTAAAGAGTCCGTAGAGATTTTTTCACCAACCGTTATGCCACGCTCTTTTGCGATCAACAAGGCATTCACTTCATTGACTGATGCATCAACTCTTGATCTGAAAAAGCCAGAGATTAGACTTTTTGTAAGAATCGCTGTATCGAAATCCAATGATTCTCCTGCATACGTAACGGAGATTTCCTGAATTCCTTCATTCATGCACTGAGAAGCAATGGATCCCATTTGCTGAACAAGTTGATAGAAAGGCTGTACCTTTTCAAACACTTCTTTAGATATGGCTGGAAGGTTGATTGAACTTGAGACCGGGTTTCCTTCAAAATAGGTCAATACTTCTTGGGCAACCTGTACGGCAACATTTAATTGGGCTTCTTTCGTGGAAGCACCAAGATGCGGTGTAGCAATGACGCTATCCAGTTCAAGCAGTTTATGGCCAAGTGGAGGTTCTTCGACGAAAACGTCCAGTGCCGCCCCTGCAACATGTCCTTCGACTAACATTTCATATAAATCATCTTCGTCTAGAATTCCACCACGGGCGCAGTTTAGTACATATACCCCTTTTTTACAGGTAAGCAGTTTTTCTTTATTGATTAATCCTCTAGTATCATTCGTTAGTGGTGTATGAACAGTAATGATGTCTGCTTTAGGAAGCAATTCATCTAACGGCAGGGCCGTTACGGACATTTTCTTTGCACGATCGACAGTCAGGAACGGATCATAGACAATGACATCCATGCCAAACACTTTAGCACGTTTTGCAATTTCCCCTCCGATACGTCCAAAGCCAACTATACCTAATGTTTTACCACGAAGTTCAGTTCCCGTGTATGAAGAACGTTTCCACTCCCCATTCTTCAGTGAAGCATAAGCTTGCGGGATGTGGCGCATTAATGAAGCCATCATCGCAAATGTATGTTCAGCTGTTGAAATGGTATTGCCGTCAGGTGCATTAACCACGACAATCCCGCGTTTTGTCGCAGCGGGGATGTCTATGTTATCAACACCGACACCAGCGCGTGCTATAATTTTTAACTTCGGCATACGGTTCATTAAATCTTCCGAAACCTTCGTTGCACTTCTCACAAGAATTGCATCGATCCGATCAAGTTCGTTTGCAGCTTCCTCTACGGTTTTCTGAATGAGATGAATATTGGATGCCTCTGATAGCGGTCCGAGTCCTTCTGGTTTAATGGCGTCTGCTACTAAAATCCGATACACGTCTAAACACCTTCCTAGGGAAAAGAATTATCTTAAATTTCAGTTAATTTTACAATTGAAATGCTGATTATGTCAATTTGGCTTATTTGGATGTAAGCGCTTAATAGCATGATTATCATCTGATTATTTGTTTAATATCGTGATATAAATGGCTTCGTCTCCGTTTGCATCGTATAAAAAAATTTTCGTTATTTGTTTTAAACCATTCACTGGACGATCGATAAATCATCCTAAATGCATCTACTGAGAAAAAATGCTATCAAAAAAAAGGAATTTCAGATATAATGGGAAGTATAAAAATTTTATAGGTCTATCTTCGGGGCGGGGCGAAATTCCCCACCGGCGGTGATGAAGGAATTTCTTCTTCTAAGCCCGCGAGCCTTACAAGGCAGGATTTGGTGCGATTCCAAAGCCGACAGTATAGTCTGGATGGGAGAAGATGGAGGTTCCTGAGTGCGTTTCAACAGTTATTTGCTGAACGTTTGTTTGATGTAACCTTTAATTTATCCCTTTAATTCTATTGGAATTAAAGGTTTTTTATTGAGCATCAACATATTTTGGAACCCAAACCTCTTTTTCAGGTAGATCGGAAAAGAAGGAGAGAGAACTATGAATAAGAACAAAGTGAAAAAAACGGTCACACTTGCGATGATGGGAAGCATTTCTTATTTATTGATGCTTTTAAATTTCCCGTTTCCAGGATTCCCGCCTTTTCTCAATGTCGATTTTAGCGACATACCAGCACTGATGGCGGCATTGATTTTCGGTCCGATGGCTGGAATTCTAGTCGAGTTCATTAAAAACCTATTGGATTTAGTCATGACAGGGACCTTGACTGCTGTACCTGTGGGGCATATCGCTAACTTTATAGCCGGAATACTGTTTGTCTTGCCAACTTATTATGTATTTAAGAAAATCAATTCAAAAAAAGGGATGACGTTCGCTTTACTTGCGGGGACAGTATCCATGGCAGTATTCATGAGTGTTTTAAACTATTTTGTCTTTTTACCGGCATATACCTTCTTTATGGGATGGGATGCAATGTCGGCTCCCGAGTCAAGAAAGTTCGTTACGACGGCAATCTTGCCTTTCAACGTGATTAAAGGCGTGCTCATCACATCTGTATTCATGTTGCTGTTCATTAAATTACAGACATGGATCAATAAGCAAATATTATATAAAAATGCTTAACGGCATTGACGATAGAAATGAAAAAACAACCGGATATCCATATTCGGTTGTTTTTTTTGTATGAGAAGATGTAATCCGACATTGGCCAAAAGAAAAAGCCATTCTCGATTGAAAATGGCTTGTACCGTTATTCGAATTTTAGTGCATCTCCGTCAAATGACTCGTCAGCAACTTTAATGGAATCCGTTGGGCATCCTTCAAATGCATCCATCATGTCGTCTATAAGTACATCTGGAATTTCAACGATTCCCTCGTTATCGTCAAGGGTAACAAATGCAATCCCTTCGTCATCATAATCATATATATCTGGTGCAGCTGCTCCGCAAGCTCCACAAGCTATGCATGTTTCTTTATCCACAATAGTAAATTTAGCCATGAATATAACCCCTCCTAAGTTGATTAACAACTGATAATCTTTTTATTTCAGATTATTTTCTCTTTCTTATTGTAAGACCGAATGCCAAACTTTTCAATAGAAATTGTATTGATAATAACTATCATGTAGCTGAATGTCAACGAAAAACATCGAAATAATTAACTTGGTTCTTTCCATGGTTCGTCATTTAGTCACATAATTTCCCTTGTAATCATCAATAATAACGGCGATTTTTGCAGTTTTTTGTTACAATGGGGTTATTGGTTAAATGAAACAAGGATGTGAGTCCCATGAATAATTATCTACAGGCCATCATTCTATATGCGATAAAAAAATTTCAAGGCGAACGTTCCATTTATGCTATTTACCATATGCTGCAGGGTAAGAAATCGTCACAAACAATCCAGGATGCCCATTTATTCGGGTTAACGGATATTTTTGGGACAATACCCCGATTTACCCGTCAGCAATTAAATCAAAACATTGAACATTTACTTAAGCATGACATGATTAATTTAACGGATAAACCAGATGCGTATGAAATTAGTATGCAAGGTGAGGGAATGTTAGGCGATTATTTTAAAAGTAATCCTTTTCCGACGTATATAAATGGTTGGAAGTATCACAATATCACCCCGGTTTTCTGGGGAAGGTTAAACTTACTCATTCAAACTATATCTCATATTGTCCACAATGAAAGACGTTTTTATCCGATACAACGAAATCCTAAAATCCAATTCTTCGTAAAGGAATTTTTACATGTCAATCGTGAGGATCGAGCGGTGATTGCCCAACATCTATATGATGAACTGATATCCCTTTTAGAAAGTCAAAGTGAAATGAAACGAGACATTTTCATTTTGAGGTTAACCGGAATAAACAGGGTTGGACTTACGTTTGAACAAATTGCAAAAAGGAAAGATGTAGAAGAAGAGTATGTTCGCTTTACATTCCTTGACTCATTGCATCAAATGCTTGCAGAAATGGAAACGGGAAAGGATTACCCTCTCTTGTCCTCATTAACTAATGATTGGAAAAGAAGTGGGAATCCTCAATTGACACAATCTACAAAGACAACTTTACGATACATCCAGGAAGGGAAAAATCTGGGTGAAATAGCTGAAATCCGCAGATTGAAAGTCAACACCATCGAAGATCACCTCGTAGAAATTGTCTTATCGGAAAAAGATTTTCCGATTTCCGATTATGTAACTATCGAGGATGAGAGGGAAATTGCTGAAGCTATTAAGGAACTTGGTACGAAAAAGCTTAAAGCAATCAAGCAGATGGTCGATAATAAACAAATAAGCTTTTTCCAAATAAGACTTGTACTTGCGAAAATAGGTGAGTGATGATGAACATAGAACGAGTCCTCAAAGAAAAATTCGGATTTGATGAATTCCGCCCTGGACAAAAGGAAGTGGTTGAATCATTGATGTCCGGCCGTCATACCTTAGCGATGCTCCCAACCGGATCAGGTAAATCATTATGTTACCAGCTGCCTGCTTATCTTTTAAATAAGACTGTCCTAATTGTCTCCCCGTTATTATCTTTAATGCAGGATCAAGCAGATCAGCTAAAGATGAGTGGCGAAAAAAGTGTATTGACCCTCAACTCTTTTTTGACGCTAAATCAAAAAAGGAAAGCTTTCGACCGGTTACATAGTTATCGTTTTATTTTTTTATCTCCTGAAATGCTAAGTCTGGATGGCGTGATAAAATCCTTGAAATCCATAGACATAGGTTTGTTCGTCATAGACGAAGCACACTGCATCTCACAATGGGGGTATGATTTCCGTCCGGATTATTTGAATTTAGGAGAAGTGAGGCGTGAATTGAACAATCCGTTGACCCTTGCCCTGACGGCAACTGCAACCGATGAGGTCCGGAGGGACATCGTTGGTAAACTCAACATTGGGCAGGTCAAGGAAATGGTATCATCTGTTGATCGGGAAAATATAGCAATTATTGTCGAGCGAATGTTCAGTTACGATGAGAAGCTAGCCCGTGTGCTGGAACTTGTCAGGAAACTTAATGGAAGCGGAATTATTTATTTTTCCTCTAAAAAAGTGGCGGAATCAGTCACTGGGTTTTTACAGGATAACGGGATCGATAGTGTCAATTATTATCACGGTGGAATGGAACAGGAGCAAAGGATGCTCATTCAGCAGCAATTCATTTCCGGCCAGTTGAAAATTATATGTGCAACAAGTGCTTTTGGAATGGGTGTGAATAAAGCGGATGTCAGATATGTTATTCATTTTCATATCCCGTCCACGATGGAAGCATATCTTCAGGAGATAGGCAGGGCTGGACGAGATCGGAAACAAAGTGTGGCTGTCTTATTATATAGCGAAGGGGATGAAGGGCTTCCCCTGCATTTGATGGAGCAACAGTTGCCTACGGATTCGCAAATCGATGGTGTATGTTCTTTCCTTAATGCATCACACAAAAATATGGCGAATTTGACCCTCTCGGAAAAAGAACAGCTGTCTCAATCCTTTTCGTTGAACGAAATCCAGCTCCGTTTTTTTACGCAGCTTATCACGGGCAATAACCTAGATCAAATGGCAGAGATGAAAGCGTATTGTCAAAAGAGAAAATCAAGGAATCAGGAAAAGCTGCATAAATTCCTTCACTGGATATATACACAGGAATGTCGCCGTTTAGGGATACTGGACTACTTTGGAGAAAAGCATCGGGAAGTGAACCCCATCTGCTGTGATATCTGTGGGATGGATGTCGAAAAAATGGCTGATGTATGGCCGGAAGTCAAGGTGGACCCGGTCAATTCCTTTTCCACTTGGAAAAAAGAATTGGCTTATATCTTATTAAAGAAGGAAAATGGCAATGAAAAATAAGCAAGCTGAAATTATTAAACAACTTACAGATAAACAGTTGCTATATAATTTGTTTCTTACGCAAATTATTCTCTTAACGTTAGCCATCTTTTTAGGTATTATTTTATTTAAAGACCGTTCAGCTTTTTTCGACTTATTTATCTTTGATGACCTGAACATTTTGCTTATTGGAATTCCCGCTGGAGTCATTGTCGTGTTATTTGACATATTGTTTATGAAAGTGACACCATCTTCCTATCAGGATGATGGTGGTATTAACGAACGCATTTTCAGTAATTTGTCATACCCGATGATTTTTGTCGTAACTTTAGTGGTTGCGATAAGTGAAGAAGTATTATTCCGTGGAGTGTTGCAAACACATTTTGGTTTGCTTCTTACGAGCCTCATTTTTGCAGCTGTTCATTATCGTTACCTTTTTAATTGGTTTTTATTTTTAAATGTTTTGGTTTTGAGCTTCTTTATCGGTTTTCTATTTGAAATGACTAATAATCTCATCGTGACGATAACTGCTCACTTTTTGATTGACTTTATCCTTGGTATTTTAATCAGGAACAAAAAGCAAAGAGGGTTTAGCAAGAAAGGGGGTGACTTGAATGAGCCGAGTGCAAAAGAATGAAAAAGAAAACGATCAGGCTGGTGAACTTCGTTCGCGAATTGAACGTCAGAAGGCTAAGTCCTCATTGCCCAAGCGGAGCAAAGTTCACCAGAATAAAAAGAAAAAAAGTAAAGTGAAGAAGTTCCCAATGATACAATTATTAGCAGTATTTTTTATTTTACTTCCAATTGGATTTTACACCCTTTATACATATATGCAGGGTAGGCCTGTACCTGTTGTGAAAAGTGACCAAGTCGTCTTTAGTGAGGAAGCTAATGAATCGATTCCAACTACAGCTTCTGCAGATGATTTAAAGGAAAAAGAATCGGCAAAGGCTGAAGCGGAGAAAGAAAAAGAAGAAGCTGAGGCTAAAGCTAAAGCTAAAGCGCAGCAAGATGCTGAGAAAAAAGCCAAAGCACAGCAAGAAGCTGAAGAAAAGGCCAAAGCACAGCGAGAAGCTGAGGAAAAGGCCAAAGCACAGCGAGAAGCTGAGGAAAAGGCCAAAGCACAGCGAGAAGCTGAGGAAAAGGCCAAAGCACAGCAAATAGCTGATGAAAAAGCAAAGAAGGCAGAAACAGAAAAGAAAAAGGCTGCCCAAAATGTTCAAGCTGCGAAACCGGATAAAGAGGGATACAAAGTTGTCTTACATACTGTTCAAGGTGAAGAAACATTATTTCGAATTTCCATGAATTACTACAAATCACAGGAAGGGATTGCTCTGATCAGGGAGTGGAATGGGCTGAATGGCAATGAAATTTCCAAAGGTCAGGTATTGAAAATTCCTATTAAGAAATAACGAGGGCACTCTGTCTTTATAGGCAGGGTGTTTTTAAGATTGTTTGACTTAGTTCAGTGTGAAGGTAAACGTGACAGGTACTTTATCATTTTTTCCTCTACTCTTTCATATCATGATTTGAAAGAGTAGAGGAGGAAATGCGATGGAATCGACAATCATTTTATTGGATGAGAAGACGGATCAAGCAACAAAGCAAATGCTGCAGAATGTCGTGGATCGAAAGAAAAAATTCGAGGCACTTAAAAAGAAGCACCTTCAAAGCTTATGGGCAACCATGATTGTTGCTGCCCTTTTTATGATTTATCTATATTTTTATATCGTTGTACCTTATTCCTATTCCTTTTTCAGTATGTTTAGTGTTTTCGTCGACCATTTTAGCCATTTCCTTTTTTTGGCGGCGGCGATTGGTCTATATGGATATATGGTATTAATTAAAAAAAAGCTTGATAAAGCTGAAAAGGAGTTTCAACTGCTACGCTGTGAAATCATAAATAAAAGTAAACAATTGTGGGAAAAAGAGGAAGAATGGAAAAGCCGCCATAAGGTATTTGAAATGATGAAGAAGAATTATGATATTAACTTATATCATGAAAATAAATGATGATCGCATTAAATCATATTTAATTGCGGGTAATATGGTTTTATGGTTATATGAAAGTACGTTTGGGATAAGGATGGAAAGAAGGTTTAACTAAGATGTTATGGTTATCTGGATTATTTTTAGTCATCATTCTACTGTCATTTGCCACGATCTTTTACATGTGGCGTACGGCTATGCTAGATAGGGTGATTTCTCAAGACTTATATTTCAAAGACTTTCCTGAAGGCTTTGGAGATGTTCGGATCTTTTTTATATCCGATCTTCATCGGCGGATCGTTGCGGATAAATTAATTGAGGACGTTCGTGACAAGGCAGATTTGGTGATAATCGGCGGTGACATTAGGGAACACGGGGTTCCCTTAGAACGTGTGGAAAAAAATATATTGAAACTAAAAGAACTTGGTCCCCTTTATTTTGTTTGGGGTAATAATGATTATGAAGGAGACTTCCATGAACTGGATGCGACTCTTTTGAAACATGGTGTGAAAATCCTTGATAACACAGCTGTTTCTTTTGAGTCTCAAAATGGCAGCAAAATCGCTCTTCTGGGCATTGATGATATATCGGAAGAACGTGATAGGCTTGACCTTGCCCTGTCGGATTGTGGGAATGAAGATTTTCGGATTTTGGTGAGCCATAATCCATTGGTCAAGAAACAGTTGACTCCGGAACACCATATTAGTCTTGTCCTGTCAGGTCACACCCATGGCGGGCAGATTCGTATATTCGGATTCGGGCCCTATCAGATCGGCAGCATTGAAAAAGAGGGGGACTGTTTATATATGACGAGTAATGGCTATGGGACAAGCGAAGTACCTTTAAGGCTTGAGGCTAAGCCGGAAACGCACCTCTTCACCCTGAAAAGGGGGACAGACACTGAAATAGGAGAAGCTGTGGAAAAGACCTATTAGGCTGCTATTAATCGAGCATATCGGAATTTTACAGACCATGAAAAATCCACTATAATTTCAACAAATGATCGTACAGTTATTGGAGGCCTTGTAAAACCATGCAAGAAGGTAAATATAATATAAAGGCAGTTTCAAAACTGCTGGACATTCAGTCGGGAACCCTTAGGGCATGGGAAAGGCGCTATAAATTTATCGAGCCTGTCAGGAATGAATCGGGGCACCGGCTGTATACTGAAAAACATCTGCAAATCCTTAAGTGGCTCATCAATAAAACAAAGCAAGGTTTTACAATAAGCCAAGCCGTTTCACTTCTCGAAAGTACTGGCACTCTAGCTCCTGGAGTTCCTGAAACGAACCGTAAGGATGAACAAGCGATTAAGTTATCGGATGAATTAATCGAAGCTCTATTGAATTTCAATGAAAATAAAGCTCATATGCTAATAAGCCAAGCATTCAGTATGTATACAATCGAACAAACCATAGTTGATGTACTTGGCTCAATATTGGTTCAGGTTGGGGATAAGTGGGAAAGGGGAGAAATTACTTCCGCTCATGAACACTTTGCGTCGAACATCCTGAAATCCAGGATCAGTTCAGTTATGCATACCATTCCGACTAATGGATTTCTTCCGAAAGCCCTTACCGTTTGTGCTCCCGGTGAAAAACATGAATTTGGACTGTTGGTCTTTACCGTTTTTTTGAAGAGGAAAGGGTATGAAACCATTTATTTAGGTGAATCCATTGCTGATAATGACCTTTTCACCGTTTTAAACATCATAAAACCCACTTACCTATTTATGTCATGTTCACTGAAAGAGAATCTTGATGGAACATTTAGGCTGGTTGAAGCATTAATAAAGGATTTCCCGGATGTGAAGGTGGGCCTTGGCGGTGCGGCGCTGAGCCTTATTTCCGAGGAAAACCGTACGGCCTTCAGCGGAGTCTTAATGGGGGACACGCAATCGAAATGGGAGGAATGGCTGAAAGGTTAACGGCGGCCGACTTAAGAGAAATAATGGATATGCACCCTGCAACCAAGGCTTCATATGATGTATGAAGATGGTAACCAGGGGGCATTTTTTTATGAAGCTGGAGCGATTAACTAATAATAAAATCAAGATTTTTTTGACCCTTGATGATTTAATTGATAGAGGCATAACAAAAGAAGATATTTTAGGGAATTCCTTAAAGGTCCACAAGCTATTTCAGGATATGGTCGAAGAAGCGTGCGAAGAACTCAGCTTTAAAATGAGTGGCTCCATTGCAATCGAAATTTTCTCTTTGCCTGCACAAGGGTTGATAATCATCGTGACAAAGGACGAAGAGGAATTATTGACTGACGAAGAGGAATTCTTGGATTTACAAGTGAAAATAGATGACTTCCCTCATATTCTGTATGTTTTCAATGACTTTGAAGATATCATCCAATTATGTCGTAGATTATCTTTTCAAGGTTTGCTTAATAGTACTCTTTATCATTTTGAGGGAAGATACTATTTACTTATCGAGAATGTTAAAGACACGACGTATGACACGGTCATATCTTTAGCGGCTGAGTATGGCCATGCATCTACATTGACACTCAGCCGCATCAATGAATATGGAGCATGTATAATCGAAAATGAAGCGATACATGTTTTGCTCACACACTTTAGCTGATGTAAAACAAATGAGACAAGGCAGCCACATTATGGTAAAAACAATGCGGTTTGCCTTTTTTGTCTCAACTTTCTGCCGAAGAAGATATACGCAAAAAGAGGAAGAAAACAGTTGATATGATAACGTTTTCATTTTTAGAATATTTCCAACTTTTAAATTCCCATTTTTACTCTTGCATTAATATAACGAAGGTGTATACTAGCACATGAAGAGGACTATTTGTACATTATAATTTTATATATGGAGATTTTCTAGGAGGTACTTTTAATGGAATCGGCAAAAGGCAATAGCCATGCAAATGAAGAAGAAAAACACGACGTACTGAGGTCTACCCAAACTGTAATACATAAAGCCTTGGATAAACTGGGTTACCCGGAAGAAGTTTTTGAGCTGTTGAAGGAACCATTGCGTTTATTAACGGTGAAGATACCGGTCCGCATGGATGATGGCTCGGTTAAAATTTTCACAGGTTACCGTGCCCAGCATAACGATGCTGTTGGGCCTACAAAAGGTGGTATCCGTTTTCACCCTAATGTAACGGAACGTGAAGTGAAGGCATTATCCATATGGATGAGCTTGAAATGCGGTATCGTTGATTTGCCATACGGCGGGGGTAAGGGCGGTATCGTTTGTGATCCTCGTAATATGTCATTCCGTGAACTTGAAAGGCTGAGCCGGGGCTATGTTCGCGCAATTAGCCAAATCGTGGGGCCGACTAAAGATATCCCGGCACCTGATGTATTTACAAATTCCCAAATCATGGCTTGGATGATGGATGAATACAGCCGTATGGATGAATTCAACTCGCCAGGATTCATTACTGGTAAACCGCTAGTGCTTGGTGGTTCTCATGGCCGTGAATCAGCCACTGCTAAGGGTGTGACGATTTGTATCAATGAAGCTGCCAAAAAACGCGGCATCGATATTAAAGGTGCACGGGTAGTCATTCAAGGTTTTGGTAACGCAGGTAGTTTCTTAGCTAAATTCATGCATGACGCAGGTGCTAAAGTTATTGGGATTTCGGATGCATATGGTGCTCTTCATGATCCTGAAGGATTGGATATCGATTATCTTCTCGATCGGAGAGATAGTTTCGGAACCGTAACGAAATTGTTTAAAAGCACAATTTCAAATAAAGAACTGCTTGAATTGGAATGTGATATTTTAGTTCCGGCTGCAATTGAAAACCAAATCACTGAAGAAAATGCTGCTGAAATCAAAGCATCGATCGTTGTCGAGGCAGCTAACGGACCTACAACGATTGAAGCGACACAAATCCTTACGGATCGCGGAATCCTTCTTGTTCCTGATGTCCTTGCTTCTGCTGGCGGTGTAACGGTTTCTTACTTCGAATGGGTACAAAATAATCAAGGATATTACTGGTCAGAAGAAGAAGTTGACGAAAAGCTGGAAAAAATCCTTGTGAAATCTTTTAATAACATTTATGAACTTGCACAATCAAGACGTGTTGATATGCGCCTAGCGGCTTATATGATTGGCGTAAGAAAAATGGCTGAAGCTTCTCGCTTCCGTGGTTGGATCTAAAAGATTCGAATCATGTATTGATTTATAGTTAAAATCTTGTTCATTGCATTATCATTGAAATGATTTGTAAAAACTCCTATCATGTATTGATAGGAGTTTTTATTTTTTAGACGAACGAATTACATAGTGCATGGAAAGGCAGTGGAATAAAGATGAATGTTGAAGAAGTCATTATCATAGGTGGGGGCCCTTGTGGATTGGCTGCTGCGATCGCTCTTAAAGAAGTGGGAATACAGTCCTTGATCATTGAAAAAGGCAATGTGGTTGATTCCATTTACCGCTATCCGACACATCAAACATTTTTCAGTTCGAGTGAAAAACTCGAGATTGGTGATATTGCTTTTATAATCGAAAACCGTAAACCGGTCCGCAATCAGGCGCTAGCCTATTATAGGGAGGTAGTCAGAAGGGAAGAATTGCGGGTCAATACATTCGAAAAAGTGGAAAATGTGGAAAAACGAGAAGATGGGAAGTTTTTAGTCAAGACATCGAAAGGTGAGTATACAGCTTTGCATGTGATCATATCGACCGGTTACTATGATCATCCTAACTATATGTGCATACCGGGTGAACAGCTCCCTAAGGTGTTTCATTACTTCAAGGAGGGCCATCCCTACTTCAATTGTGATGTTGCAGTCATCGGTGGCAAAAACTCAAGTGTGGATGCCGCTCTGGAATTGGTCAAATCAGGAGCAAGGGTTTCAGTCCTTTATAGAGGATCGGATTACTCTCCAAGTATCAAACCTTGGATTCTTCCTGAATTTGAGGCATTAGTCCGCAATGGAACCATCAAGATGGAATTTAATGCAAATGTTGACAGGATAACGGAAGACAGCGTCATCTACCATGTGGGGGATGAGGAAAAAGTCATTAAAAATGATTTTGTATTTGCAATGACTGGTTACCATCCTGACCATTCCTTTTTAGCTTCAATGGGCATTACTATTGATAAGGAGACTGGAAGGCCCGCATATAACGAGGAAACGATGGAGACGAACGTTAAAGGTCTTTATATTGCAGGAGTTCTGGCAGCCGGAAATAATGCGAACGAAATCTTCATCGAGAACGGCAGGTTTCATGGTGGATTGATTGCCTATCATTTGGCTGTTAAAGAAAAGTGAATTATTTAAATGAGGAGCAGTGACCGTATGGAAAAAATATCGTTAATAACGACTGGTGGGACTATTGCCAGTAAAGAAACTGTGAATGGTATGCTGGCCTCTGGTGCATTGACTGGCCATGAGTTGGCATCACTTTGCGAATTGCCCAACGATATCGAGGTAAAAGTGGTTGATCTTTTCCAGATCTCAAGCATGTCCATGTCCTTTGAGAAAATGCAACAGCTTAATTCAGCCATTCTAAAGGAATTGGAGGATCCCGAAGTTACGGGAATCGTCGTGACCCACGGTACGGATACACTTGAGGAAACTGCTTATTTCCTTGATGTCACGAGTAAGGATCAACGACCTATCGTATTAACCGGCTCCCAACGTTCTCCTCAAGAGGTGGGCACTGATGTATATTCCAATTTAAGGAATTCGATATTATGCGCTGCGAGTGATCTTATTAGGGATGTTGGAGTAGTGGTCGTTTTTAATGAGCGGATCTATTCTGCAAAATATGTCAAAAAAGTTCATGCTTCCAATTTGCAGGGGTTCGAATCTTTTGGCTATGGATATTTGGGGATAATTGATAATGATGTCGTCAGCATCTATCAAAAACCTTTGCATAGGGAGTGTTATGATATTCAGAATAGCATCCCAAGGGTGGATATCATCAAGTGCCATACAGGCGCTGATGGCCTCTTTATTGATGCTGCGGTTGCAAACGGTGCGAAAGGAATTGTGCTCGAGGGTGTAGGAAGGGGACAAGTTACCCCTGTAATGGTTACTTCCATACAAGCTGCAATCGATAAAGGAATTACGATCATCATGACTACAAGTGCAGAAGAAGGAAAAGTTTACCCCGCTTATGATTATGAAGGCAGCGCATTTGATTTAAAACAACGCGGTGTGATATTAGGAGCTGATTATGACAGCAAGAAGGCTCGAATCAAGTTAGCTGTCATGCTGGCAAGCGAAAATCCTATAGATGAGACCTTCTTTAAGTACTGAAGGAATAAATAAAATTTGGAAGACTTGATTCTTGGATTCAGTTTTTCTTCATTCCATGGTACGATTAAGGAAAAGAAGATGAAAAGAGGGTCAGCTAATGCTGGTCATGTTGTCAGCGGCTATTGCGCCAGGATTGGCGCTACTGAGCTATTTCTATTTGAAAGACCAATATGAAACCGAGCCGATATCGGTTGTAGTCAAAACATTTTTATTCGGTGTATTTCTTGTATTGCCGATTATGTTCATACAGTATGTGCTCGAAACCGAACATATCCTGAATACTGATTTAGCAAATGCCTTTTTATGGGCTGCACTGCTTGAGGAATTCTTCAAGTGGTTCATACTCATTTATGTTATTTATCAGCATGTGGCATTCGATGAGCCATATGATGGGATTGTTTACGGAGCTGCAGTCTCCCTTGGATTCGCCACAATGGAGAATATTTTGTACCTGCTGGCCAACGGGGTGGAACACGCTTTTCTCAGGGCGGTACTCCCTGTATCCAGTCATGCTTTGTTCGGTGTGATCATGGGATATTATTTAGGCAAGGCGAAATTTTCGGCTTCGAATAATAGGGTCTATTTATTATTGGCATTGATCATACCGATTTCGTTACATGGGGTTTACGATTATATTTTAGTTTCCCAAAAATTTTGGGTGTACTTTATTATGCCATTCATGATTTATCTATGGTGGTTAGGCATGAAAAAAGTAAAGAAGGCACGTCTGTTGTCTGACTTTCACGCGAAAAAACTTTCACAAAATCATTACCTTAGCAAATGACGAATACTATCAAAACGGAGTGCTGGCATATTTTGCCCGCTCCGTTTTTTTTATGTTTGGAATAAAAAAACCCGTAAAGAAGAAAATAGAATTACATTAATTCAAGAAAAAGAGGAGTGTTTTTGATGAAAGGAATTTCGTCAAAATGGAAATGGCTTTTGCTGTTTTCGTGTATAACTATTTGTTTCGTAATTTACCCGGAAACAAGAACAAATGCCTTTTCGGGCCAAGTCATTCAAAAGGGTGCGGTTGGAGATGATGTAATTGAGCTGCAGGCACGCCTGCAAAACATCGGTTACTATAAAGGAAAGATTGATGGAGCCTATGGATGGGGCACTTATTGGGCACTTCGAAACTTTCAACAAGATTTCGGGCTTCCAATCGATGGTTTGGCGGGGACAACAACAAAACAGAAGTTGACGAATGCGTCTAATTTCAATAAACAATTTGTTCACGAACAGATCAATAAAGGGAACGAGTTCACCTATTATGGGGGAGTCCCCATTGAAAAACAGGTAAAAGCAAAAGGCAATAAATCTACTTCCGGAGGGGCCGCTTCCGGAAAGGCCCCTTCCAAAACTACGACATCAGCCAATCTTCCAGGAGGATATTCTCAAAACGATATTCAGCTGATGGCCAATGCCGTTTATGGAGAGTCACGAGGGGAGCCATATACTGGTCAGGTTGCTGTTGCAGCAGTAATTCTGAATAGAGTGGAAAGTGCTGCCTTTCCTAATACCATTTCGGGAGTGATTTTTGAACCTGGGGCCTTTACGGCTGTTGCTGATGGGCAGATTTGGCTGACACCGAACGAAAGGGCGAAAGAAGCCGTGGTGGATGCTATCAACGGGTGGGATCCAAGCGGTAATGCAGAATATTACTTTAATCCCGATACAGCAACAAGCAAATGGATCTGGTCAAGGGAACAAATTAAAAGAATCGGAAAACATATCTTTTGTAAGTAAAGAGGTGAAGGAAAATGATCAGGAATATAGTGATTGCCCTGCTTGTTGTAGTTGTTGCGGGAACTGCATTCTGGGGCTATCAAGAACATAAGGAAAAAAATGCTATATTAATTAACGCGGAAAATACGTATCAGCGAGCCTTTCATGATTTAAGCTATCAAGTGGATTTATTGCACGATAAAGTCGGCAGTACTTTGGCCATGAATTCACGTTATTCATTAAGTCCGGCTTTAACAGATGTTTGGCGTATCACTTCCGAAGCCCAAAGTGATGTCGGGCAGTTGCCATTGACCTTGCTTCCTTTTAATAAGACAGAGGAACTTTTATCTAAAATTGCGGACTTCAGTTATAAAACGGCGGTACGTGACCTTGAAAAAGAACCATTGAATGATAAGGAATATGCGACTCTCCAATCCTTGTACACACAGGCCGGGGACATCCAGGGCGAGTTAAGAAAAGTGCAGTATCTAGTCCTTAAAAACAATTTAAGATGGATGGATGTCGAAATGGCTCTTGCATCAGGGAAAGAAAATTCGGATAACACGATCATCGACGGATTAAAGACTGTTGAGAAAAAAGTATCTGGTTACGGGGAAACGAATGAGATGAATCCGACTTTTACTTCTGCACCACAGAGGGATGAAAATTTCAAAAATTTGCAAGGTGAAACTATCACGAAAGAAGAAGCAATTTCGACGGCAAAAAACTATGCACATTCAAAAAGCAAGAATTTGAAGGTGAATGTGGAAGAGAACGGAAAAGGTTCCGATTTTGGATTTTATAGCGTGAGCATCCTCGATAAAGATTCCGACACCGAATTGAATATGGATTTGACAAAAAAAGGCGGTTACCCTATTTGGTATATCAATAATAGGGACGTGAACAAAACAAATATTGATTTGAATCAAGCCTATACAAAAGCCGAAGACTTTTTAAAGGAACATGATTTCAGTTCACTTGAATTATTTGAAAGTGCTCAATACGATAATATCGCATTATTGAATTTCGTAACATCAGAAAATGGCGTCAAGATTTATCCAGATTCAGTCAAGGTCAAAATCGCATTGGATGATGGATCCGTTATAGGGTTTTCAGCCGACGAGTATTTAAAATCACATAAAACCAGGGAAATAGGGAATCCGAATATATCCGAGAAAGAAGCTAAGGACAAAATCAACAATAATGTAAAAATAATGGAAGAAGGAAAGGCGTTAATCATCAATGATATCGGTGAAGAAGTTCTTTGTTATGAATTTCTCGGTACGATTAAAGATGATACCTACCGTATTTTCATTAATGCAGATACCGGTCAAGAAGAAAAGGTGGAAAAATTAAAGAATTCCGAACCGATATACGAGAATATAATTTAATTTAAAATAATGAATCATTAGTTGTAGGGAAATGTGCTTGGTCACTTTCCCTTTTTCTTATTTCATGACATAATAATTTAAATGATAATTGGATTATATGGGAAAATTAGTAGGTAATATTATGCAGTTCCCTTCCAATCAAAAAGGAAGCGGACGACGATGGTTAAAATTGGTAATATTTAATGCTCGAACCGAAATACTCACAACACAGTGCAGGCGGAGCTTCGATAAGGATTTTAAAAGGAACTACTATTCAATCTCGCGTAACGGAGAAAAAGCATGGAAATATGCTGCTGCACGTCCAATTTCTTGATCCTGCAAAAAATGATGTACAGACATTAATAAGATTTATATTTGAAAAGCAGGTGGATTTAAAGAAAAAAGGCTTGCGTGTTTTAACATGATTGAATGAAAAACAGCGATTCCATCCATACTGCTAATATAAACGGATGGAGGGTGCGGCTTATGAAAACATTTGAAAGACTATTAATTAAAGTGATCGTCATCCAATTGGCCTGCTTATTTTTTTTCCAGTTCCTTTTGAGCAGGGAGGATCAAATCTTTGATTTGACCAAGCTCTCGAGGTATGAAGGTGTCACCAGCAATAATTATACGAAAATCATTGAAACATTCAATGGGTCCAAAAAGTAAAGCGGTGATCCGCTTTTTTTGTATGAAGATTTTCAGGTAAAGGATAACTTTTGATGGCAGTAGCGATCAAGAAAAGAACAAAGGTTATTTTGAAAGTACACATCCCTTTTATTAATGATTTTCCCGCTAGTTGTGATAAAATGAAAGGGTATTAAATAATCAGCATGATTGTAGGATTCTTGGGAGGATTTATGGAAAAAAAATTATCAGTCGCAATCGATGGACCAGCTGCTGCTGGAAAAAGTACGGTTGCTAAAATTGTTGCAGAAAAGTTCAATTACATATATGTGGATACAGGTGCAATGTACAGGGCCCTTACCTATAAGGCCCTTAATCAAAAGATTCGCCTGAATGATGAACAATCATTATCAGAAGTTCTCATCAATACGGAAATCGAATTAAGACCAAGTGAAAACGGACAGTTGGTGTTCTTGGATAATGAGGACGTGACAGCCCAGATCAGGAACAATGAAGTGACTGGTTCCGTTTCGGAAGTGGCAAAGCACCGGAGCATCCGGGAAGAATTGGTTCGCAGGCAGCAAATCTTTGGTGAAAATGGCGGTGTCGTCATGGATGGCAGGGACATCGGTACACATGTTTTGCCAAACGCCGAAGTAAAGGTATTTCTAATCGCTTCTGTGGATGAAAGGGCACAGCGGAGGCATCAGGAAAATATATCGAAAGGTTTTCCATCAGATATCGAAAAATTAAGGGAAGAAATCGCAACACGGGACAAGCTGGACTCCGAACGCGAGGTATCGCCACTGAAAAAGGCAGCGGATGCTATCGAAATCGATACGACTTCATTAACGATTCAGGAAGTTGCAGAAAGTATCATGTCTTTAATAGAAGAGAGGAAAAGATGACATTGGATTTTTACACATTTGCCAAGAACGTCGTAAAAGGCATTTTAATGCCTTCGTTTAGGGTTAAAGCGCTCGGAAAGGAACATTTCCCTAAAGAGGGCGGAGTATTGATCTGTGCCAATCACATTGATAATTTGGATCCGCCCATAGTTGGTATGACATCTCCAAGGGATATCCATTTCATGGCGAAAGAAGAGTTGTTTCAAGCACCAATTTTAAAGGGTATATTACCCAGAGTAAATGCATTTCCCGTGAAGCGGGGCAATAGCGATCGGGAATCCCTTAGAAAAGGTTTGAAGCTTTTGAAGGAAGGCAAGGCGATTGGTCTGTTTCCCGAGGGAACCAGAAGCAAAACTGGTGAATTGGGAGAAGGTTTGGCGGGGGCTGGATTTTTCGCGTTGCGGTCTGATGCCGTTATCATACCGTGTGCAATCATCGGCCCGTATAAATTTTTGCGTCCGTTGAAAGTCGTTTACGGTCCTCCAATAAATTTTACCGAATATCGCGAACAGAAAATATCAGCCGATGAAGCTACAAAAATCATCATGGACCATATTCGGAAATTGATTTCCGAGCATAAATAGTCCTTCATACTTGACAATTTTCTGTTTTTGTTAGAATTTATAAAATAAGGGTATTGTTCCTTATTGCAGATGAAAAGGAATATAACTTTATTACACTAAAAAAACTGTTTTTATCTTTAGTAGGAAAGTGTTTTTATTGAACCACTTTAAATAAAATATGTGGCCGATGAAGAGGAAATTTGCTGATCAGTCATGGGTTAAGGAGGAGTTAGTAATGACAGAAGATATGAACCAGGTAGAAGTGAACAATTACAAAGTAGGGGATCAAGTTAAAGCAACCGTTTCAAAGGTAGAAGAAAAACAGGTCATTGTCGATGTGGAAAACAGCAAGACGGATGGAATCATACCCATCAGTGAGCTTTCAAGCCTGCATGTCGAAAAGGCGTCAGATGCCGTTTCGGAAGGTGATGCATTGGAGCTGGAAGTCATTAAAGTCGAAGAAGAAGCTCTTATTCTATCAAAACGTAAAATTGACGCTCTAAAAGCGTGGGATGACCTGGAATTGAAATTTGAAAATGGAGACGTATTTGAGGCAGAAGTTAAAGATGTCGTCAAAGGCGGGCTTGTTGTAGATCTAGGCGTACGTGGTTTTGTTCCAGCTTCTCTAGTAGAAGACTATTTCGTTGAAGACTTTTCTGATTACAAAAACAAAACTTTAACATTCAAGATCGTTGAGCTTGAGAAAGACAAGAATCGCTTAATCCTCTCACATCGGGCAGTGGTCCAAGACCAAAAGGAAAAGCAAAAAGCAAACGTTTTGGATAAGATTGATAGCGGGCAAGTGCTTGAGGGCGTGGTCCAAAGGATTACCGATTTTGGTGCATTCGTGGATATTGGAGGCGTAGACGGCCTTGTCCACATTTCCCAGCTTTCCCATCAGCATGTCGACAAGGCATCCGATGTCGTTTCCGAAGGGGATAAGGTGCAGGTGAAAGTTCTATCCATCGATCGTGATAATGAAAGGATTTCACTTTCCATTAAGGATACCCTTCCGGGACCTTGGGCAGGCATTGCAGAAAAAGCGGCCAAAGGCTCTACACTGGAAGGTATCGTCAAACGCCTAGTTTCTTTCGGTGCATTCGTGGAGATTTTTCCAGGGGTAGAAGGGCTTGTCCATATTTCACAGATTTCGCACAAGCATATTGCCACACCGCAAGAAGTACTTAAAGAAGGCCAGTCTGTCAAAGTGAAAGTACTGGAAGTCAATGAAACGGATCAACGTCTATCATTGAGCATTAAGGAACTTGAAGAACCTCAATCCAATTACAACACATCTGATTATGAGCTCCCAGAAGAATCGAAGGGCTTTCAGCTAGGTGAAATGATTGGTGATCAATTGAAAAAACTAAAATAAGATAATAATGGTGATGGCCTTGGAGAGAAAACAACGAAAATTAGATCATATAGAATTTGCACTAAAGACAGGACAGCAACATAAAACCGGGCTAGAAGATATTTCGTTTATTCACCAAAGCTTACCAGGTATTTCCTTGAATAATGTGAACCTCACAGCAGAAGTTGGCGAACTTGAATTAAGTTCGCCAATTTTTATAAATGCCATGACCGGAGGCGGAGGCCCTGAAACCGAAAAATTGAATGGTGACCTAGCCATTGCAGCACGGGAAACAGGAATCGCCATGGCGGTAGGATCGCAAATGGCAGCCATCAAGGATTCTGGCCAGCAAGCTTCTTTTAAAGTTGTAAGGAAGGAAAACCCTGATGGTGTGTTGATTGGTAATCTCGGTGGTGAAGCAACAGTCGAACAGGCTAAGCGGGCAAGCGAAATGATCGGGGCCAATGCCCTTCAGATTCATATTAACGTCATCCAGGAATTGACGATGCCTGAAGGGGACAGGGATTTTGCGGGTACCCTTTCGAGAATAGAAAAAATCAACAGAACAATCGGAATTCCTGTCATCGTAAAAGAGGTTGGATTTGGGATGAGTATGGAAACGGTGCGTCAATTACATTCCGTGGGTGTTTCGATCATTGATGTAGGCGGGTTTGGCGGAACGAATTTTGCTAAAATCGAGAACGAAAGACGAGCAAAAATACTCGGATATTTTAATGAATGGGGCATACCGACAGCCGCTTCGATTGTCGAAGCAGTTAATGTTTCACCACAGCTTTCAGTCATTGGGTCGGGTGGCATTCAAAGCCCTTTGGAAATTACAAAAAGCTTGGCATTAGGGGCGAAAGGAGTCGGATTGGCCGGATATTTCCTCAAGATTTATAAAGAGTTGGGCTTGGAACAATTGATTAAAGAAATACATTACATACATGAAGATTTGAAGGTCATCATGACTGCACTCGGGTGCGGTAATATCCCAGAATTAAGGAAATCGAAATTAGTCATCAAAGGAAATACCTATCATTGGTTATCTCAAAGAGGAATTGATTGTTCGGCGTATGCTAAATGAATGACCACAAAAGGAAGCATCTCAATTGAAACGAATTGAGATGCTTCTTTTTGTTCAGGGACAGACTTAACTATTCCTTTTTCGTGCCTCTTCAGGGCCTTCCATTCTTGTTGCCCCTTTATGATCCAGTGATTGGTCCCTGTCGGACTCCACTCGTTTACTTTCTTTCAATTTCTTCTCTTGCCGATCTTTTCCCATGTTCACACCTCCTTTTAATTGATAGGGGGAAGGTTTTCCTCATTAAATGCCGTGCTTTATGTTTATACTTTGAATAAACGAGCCATAATGTTCCTAAAAGGGGGACGTTGCATGGATGGAATTATATTTTATTGGATTTCATGGATAGTTTGGGTCATTGTCATGTTTTTTATTCCGAAAACGGTTCCCTTTCGTTTTGATTTTCTTTTTCATCTATTAGCCGTTATGGTATTAGCGGGCTATAAACTGGAGGCTCTATTGGTTTCCGTTCATTTGAGCGGTCCGTACCTTTTCTTTATACTGTGTGTATATATTAGGAAGAAATCCATCATCAAGATGATGGAACTGATCAGCGGAAGTCTTATTATCACTCTCGCTTATGCCAGTTTTCAACTATTTTCTTTGCTTGATCCGATATGGCTTTTCATGAAGCCCTCTTATCTTTTGTGTATTTTCCTTAATTATCTTATCCTATTACTTTTTAAAAATTGGAAACATCGATTGTTCGTCCTTTTAATTGGGATGATGATGGGAGATATCATATATTCTGGATTACTTGCTTACCACTCTTTACCTTATGTGGCCCTTGCTTACGCATGGCATGATAATGCAGTTCTGGTATTGGGCGCGAACATACTGTGGAGAATGTTGGAAATGGTTGGCCAATACATTTATTTAATATCCCAATCGAGATTTTTATCAAAACAAGGAAAAGAGAATTTTAATTAATGAAGAGTATGGTTAAAAATGGTATGGGGTATTAGCCGCTTTATCAAAAGGCAGAAGTATAAATGGAACCAATTGGAAATGGAAGGCTTTTATTCATACAATCATTGTTGATTGGCGAGAAATTTGTTACTATAGGATAGTTAGAGGTCTGTAGATAAATCGTAAAATGCTCTAAACAATTAAAAAGGAAGCCGTATGTCGAAGCTTTCTTCATTTTTTTGGGCTGTTTATAATCAAGTTTGAGCATGCAGGGGTTCGGCTTCACGTCACTTTAGGAACCGGGGCGTCAAGTGGACAAACTGCCCGTGAATACTTGATGAGTTTAACTGAACATCAGTTAGGATTTTCTTACTGATGAAAAATTCCTTTAAATGATGATGGATACAGCCATTTCCTTTAAAAGGAAATGATGAAAATCAATAATGCAAAGCAACCGTAATAAATGCATTCATGAATTTCGTGACTTTGACAGAGATATAGTAGCAGAAAGGGTGAATAGCAATGCCAAAACCGGTAATTGCGATAGTCGGTCGTCCGAACGTGGGAAAATCGACAATCTTTAATAGAATAGTTGGAGAACGGGTTTCGATTGTCGAAGACGTTCCTGGAGTAACTCGGGACAGGATTTATAGTTCTGGTGAATGGTTGACACATGATTTTAACATAATTGATACAGGTGGAATTGATATCGGTGACGAGCCGTTCCTGGAACAAATTCGCCAGCAGGCTGAAATTGCCATCGACGAAGCTGATGTGATAATTTTTATGACGAATGGTCGTGAAGGGGTAACGGCTGCTGATGAAGAAGTAGCTAAGATACTCTATAAATCGAGAAAGCCAGTTGTCCTTGCAGTAAATAAAGTCGATAACCCAGAAATGAAAGATCAAATTTATGATTTCTATGCGTTAGGTTTTGGGGATCCATTCCCGATCTCCGGGTCTCATGGACTTGGTCTTGGTGACCTTCTGGATGAAGCGGCCAAACATTTCCCTAATTTCAGCGGCCAGGATTATGCTGATGATGTCATTAAATTCAGCTTGATTGGAAGACCGAACGTAGGTAAGTCATCTCTGGTCAATGCATTGTTAGGTGAAGAACGTGTCATTGTAAGTGATATTGAAGGTACGACTCGCGACGCGATTGACTCTCCTTATAAATATAATGGCAAAGAATATGTCATTATTGATACAGCAGGGATGCGGAAAAAAGGTAAAGTGTATGAAAGCACGGAAAAATATAGCGTACTTCGTGCATTAAGGGCAATTGAGCGTTCAGACGTTGTTCTTGTGGTCCTGAACGCCGAAGAAGGTATTCGTGAGCAGGATAAAAAAATTGCCGGATATGCCCATGAAGCGGGTAGGGCGGTCATCATCGTCGTCAATAAGTGGGATGCCATCGAGAAAGATGAAAAAACGATGAAGGATTTTGAAGAAAATATCCGTGCCCATTTCCTATTCTTGGATTATGCGCCAATCATTTATCTTTCTGCCTTAACGAAAAAACGGACACATACATTAATTCCGGTCATTGATCAGGCTAGTGAGAATCATGCTATCCGGGTTCAGACAAATGTCTTGAATGAAGTGGTCATGGATGCCGTTGCGATGAATCCGACACCGACTCATAATGGCAACCGTTTGAAAATTTATTATACGACTCAGGTAGCGATCAAGCCGCCAACTTTCGTTGTATTCGTTAACGATCCGGAGTTATTGCATTTTTCATATGAGAGATTTTTAGAAAATCGAATTAGGGATGCCTTTGGTTTTGAAGGAACACCAATACGAATTTTTGGACGCCAGAGAAAATAGTAAAGGTGGTTATATCATGGTGAAAGATAAAGAAAGTATCGCAGTGATTGGAGCTGGGAGCTGGGGAACTGCTTTAGCGCTCGTAATCGCCGATAACCAGCATGAAGTGAGATTGTGGGGACATAATCAGAAACAAATCAATGAAATAAATCAAAATCATACGAATGAAAAATACTTGCCTGGGATTGAATTGCCTTTGGGGATTAAAGGTTACTCTTCCCTTAAGGAAGCGTTGGCCGGGATTGAAATAATTATTTTGGCTGTGCCGACCAAAGCTTACAGGGAAGTGCTTGGCCAGATTGAAGAGGCTCATGATAAACCATTGACAATCGTTCATGTGAGTAAGGGAATTGAACCTGATTCACTGCTTCGTATATCAGAAATGATTGAAGAAGTCTCTTCGGCTGAATGGCTTAAGGATATAGTGGTTCTTTCAGGACCGAGCCATGCGGAAGAAGTAAGTCTGCGTCACCCGACAACAGTTGCCGTTTCTTCAAAGAATATGAAGGCTGCCGAAAGGGTTCAGGACATCTTTATCAATAATAATTTCCGTGTATATACAAATCCGGACATGGTTGGTGTTGAAATCGGAGGGGCATTGAAGAACATCATTGCTTTGGCTGCCGGCATTACGGATGGTTTAGGCTATGGGGATAATGCCAAGGCTGCATTAATGACACGAGGATTGGCTGAAATATCCCGTCTAGGGGTGGCCATGGGGGCTAACCCACTTACGTTTTCAGGTTTAACTGGGATTGGCGACTTGATCGTCACTTGTACAAGCGTTCATTCCCGTAATTGGAGAGCTGGGAATATGCTTGGTAAAGGGCAAAAGCTTGAAGAAGTTTTGGAAAACATGGGTATGGTCGTTGAAGGTGTCAGAACCACTAAAGCTGCCTATCAACTAGCCAAAAAGTACGAAGTGAACATGCCGATCACAGAAGTCTTGTACGATGTTTTATTCAATGGGGAAGAAGTGAAAAAGGCTGTTGACCTTTTGATGAATCGTTCAAAAACGAATGAGATGGAAGAACTTTATAACATATTGGATAGCAGGCAGCAGGATTAACCTCCAATTTGTTGATTTTCATAAAAGAATTTCATTAAATTAGGCATTTGATGATGCGCCTTGCCATGTATCAGCATACAATGCAACGAAAGTAAACTAGTAATTTGACCTCGGCACGGGGGATTTAGTCAAATGAGCAGAAGATATTCAGATATCTTCTGCTTTTTTTTATGGTCAAAAAATCATCTGTTCTCTGTGGATTTATGCAATACTGAATGGTTTATTCAGTATTGCATAAATCATTCTACATATTTCCTTGTTTTTTGTTAAAAATCGACTATTTTTTTTGGTATGAAAATTGCGAAGTGTAATATGACCAAAGAATTATAAGGGAGGCCAGAAAAGTTGGTTTACTTTTCTCGCTAAAAAAGGAAGGGGAATGATACATGCAAACAGGTAAACTGAAAAGGTCCTTAAACTTATGGCATATCGTATTGCTTGGTGTTGGATATATGACGCCGATGGTTGTTTTTGATACATTCGGGATAGTTTCCGAAAAAACAGGGGGGCATGTGCCAACCGCATATGTCATTGCTCTTTCAGCGATGTTGTTTACTGCATCCAGTTATGGAAAAATGGTGAAAATCTATCCACAGGCAGGTTCATCCTATACTTACACACAAAAAACGATTAATCCACATTTAGGCTTCCTTGTCGGGTGGTCTTCGTTACTTGATTATTTATTTTTACCGATGGTGAACGGCATTTTAACAAAAATATACTTAACTGCTCTTTTTCCGGAAGTATACCCGTGGATATGGGTGGTGGCATTTGTCCTTTTAATGACAGTCATTAACTTATTCAATGTTAATTTTGCAGCCAACTTTAATAGCTTCCTTGTTTTTTTTCAAATGTTGGTCATCGTTATTTTTGTGGCACTTGTCGTTAAAGGAGTCATGAGTGGAGAAGGCAATGGAGAGGTCTTGTCGTTTCAGCCATTCTTCGGGCCACATTTGGAAATGTCGACGCTTATATCTGGTGCTACAATCCTTTGTTTTTCATTCTTGGGGTTTGACGCAGTCACTACTTTATCGGAAGAAACATCGAATCCATCCAAAACGGTTCCCCGGGCCATCTTTTTGACTGCCCTTATCGGAGGGGGGTTATTTGTGACGGCATCATTCTTTACACAGTTATTTTTCCCGGATGTTTCCCGTTTTAGCGATCCTGAAGCAGCTTCTCCGGAAATTGCCCTTTTCGTTGGCGGGAAGTTATTTCAGGCTTTCTTTCTTGCAGGAACCTTATGCGGTACCCTTGCCTCCGGTCTTGCATCTCATGCTAGTGTTTCTAGATTGCTATATGTCATGGGGCGTGACCAAATGATCCCGAAAAAACTATTTGGGTTTATCCACCCCAAATACAACACGCCATTTTTTAATGTCATATTTGTCGGGTCCATATCAATGGTTGCCTTATTCCTTGATTTGGTTACAGCCGCTTCCCTCATAAACTTTGGGGCTTTAATCGCTTTTACCTTCGTGAATATTTGCGTAATCGTCCACGCAATAAGAAACAAAAGCTTCAGAACGATTAAAGGATTTCTTTCAACTATTCTTTCCCCGGTATTAGGCGCGGCTTCGGTCTTCATCCTTTGGCTTAATCTCGAGGTGAGTTCATTAATTTTAGGAATTGTCTGGGCGGTAATTGGGATTGGCTATCTTCTGTTTCGGACAAAATGGTTGACGGAATCCCCTCCGCTATTCCATTTTGAAAAAGCACAGTGAATCTATTGTATTCATGAAACAAGGGTGGTTGTTATATGGCTGATGAGAAAATGAAGAAGACGTTAATCCCCATGCCTGTTGTTCTATTTTCGTTCATGGCGTCAGCGACTTGTGTTCAGTATTTATGAGCAAGAATATGTCACTTGGTATGGTTCCGGGAGCCTGCTTGCTCGTTTATGGTGATGCTTTGCACAGCGTACAGTAATGGAAAAATCATTCCTTCGGCAGGTTTGGTATATGCGTACATATGCCGGTTTTCTTGTAGGTAAGTCGATACTGATGGATTAATTCATTCATTCAATTAATTGTTGTTCCGCATTTTCTTTACAGCATTACTTCTGTACCGGCTTATGATGGATCCTGAATTTACTGATTATTGTGACGTTTGTCAATGTCATGGGGAGTCGCCTTGCTATTCATGGTTAAAACTTTGAAACAGGTATGGAACCGTAATGACGGTATGGTGGAAGCTCCCTATCTTTATAAAAAGCCTTGGGCGAGGACGACCATCCTCGAATCATAACAAGCAGGCGTATGAAAAAGGCTAAGAAAAGGTGAACGGTCCTTTATAAAATAAGTCTAAGGTGCATACCAGGTTTTTAGGTCAAAAGCGTCCGTTAAAGGACCCTTTTGTTGTGGAACGAATAAAGGTAAATGATGGATATTGATTAATGGTGCATGTTATTTTTTATCTTGCAATTCAGAATTGTGATAAAATATAGGTTAGGTTACAAAAGGAGAGTGAAAATGTGTTATCTATTCCGGATGATAAAATAAGACCATTCATAACTATAACAATTGATCAGCCTACATTTTCAGACCAAAAAATTCATGAGATACAAGAACCTTTCTTCTTTCTTATGAAGGAAAATCAAGTGTTTGCGTATATCCGCATGGATGACCTCCCGTTAAATGAAAAAATAACGACAGTCGATCAGCTTTTACAGTATGCTTTTTCGATTGATAATGTCTGTAAATTGCACCCCAACATATCCTTGCCGCTTCTGTTTCAAATTATCGGTGAACCTATCGTACTGATAAAAACGGATGATGGCCTGCTAACCGGTTATGTAAAAAGGGAAGATGTATTAGCTGAATTATTCAAGCAGGACAGCAAACAAAATTTAGACCTGCTAAATGTGATTTTAACCTCCATTCCTATGGGGATTTTTGTGGCTGATAAAGAAAAAAATATCGTGAACTTTAATGAATCAGGCTTGAAGATGATAAAAAAGCCTTCTGATCAAGTCCTTAATGAACCTGCTGCGAACATCTTCAATAAGCAGCATATACATAGCGTGTTTGCCAGCGGGAGCAGTATTCTGAATCAGCTGGAGATTACTGATGCCATGAGTGTGCTTGTCGACTATAGCCCGATTCTGAACCATGAAAAAGAAGTGGAAGGCCTGATCATCATCGTTCAGGATTTACCGATGGTTGAGGAAATGGCCATGGAAATAGAATTGATAAAAAGCTCGAATAAAGACTTGAATGCCATTTTGGCGAATATCTATGATGAAATACTTGTAGTCAATCAAAAAGGAGAGCTGCTGCGCTATAGTGACAGCATCATCTCAGGATTCTGGGGGAAGAACTTAAAAGATTATATAGGGAAGAATCTCTTGCAATTAGAAGATGAAGGGATTTTTAATCCTTCGGTCACCCGGTTAGTCCTTGACCAAAAAAAGAAAGTATCGATTGTCCAGGATACAAAAATGAATAAGAAAGTCCTATCCGTGGGTACCCCTGTGTTCAATGAAAAAGGCGATATAGATCGAATAGTCATTGCATCAAGGGATATAACGGAAACGACCCAATTGAAATCGGAATTAAATGAAATGAGGAAAGAACTGGACTCTTTCAAAAAACAAGATCAATTTTATAAAGAGTTGGTTTTTGCAAGTCCTAAAATGGAGCAGATAATCAGCCAAGTCAAGAAAATTGCTCATTTTTCATCTACTGTATTAATCAATGGGGAGTCGGGAGTAGGTAAAGAAGTGATAGCCGAAGCCATCCATAAAATGGGCAGGCGATCTAAACAGCCTTTCCTGAAGATAAATTGCGGGGCGATTCCGGAAAACCTCCTCGAAAGTGAATTGTTTGGTTATACGAAGGGTTCCTTTACAGGAGCGGATAAAAATGGGAAGGTAGGATACTTTCAACAGGCCAATAAAGGTGTTTTATTCCTTGATGAAGTGGGTGACATGCCAATACATCTGCAAGTCAAACTGCTGCGGGTCCTCCAGGAACAGGAAGTAATTCCGATTGGCAGCACTACGCCCATCTCCATTGATGTTCAAATTGTTGCAGCCACGAATAAGAGTCTGGAAAAAATGGTCGAGAAGGGCACGTTCAGAGAAGATTTATTCTATCGATTGAACGTCATACCCATACATGTGCCCCCTTTAAGGGAGAGGCCGGAGGATATACCACCGCTAGCCTTTCATTTCCTGCAAAAACTGAATGAAAGGTATCAGCGGAATTACCACTTTTCCCCCGATGCATTAAATATACTGGAAGTCTATACCTGGCCGGGGAACATTCGTGAGTTGCAGAACATGATAGAAAGATTGGTTGTTTCTGCAGATGAAGAGATGATCGATGCTGACTTCATTCAAAGGTTCATACCTGTAGGCAGTGACTTTAAACAAACGAAACCCATCATTACGAGAATTCTTCCATTGCAGGAAGCACAAGATCATGTCGAAGAACAATTGATCATGCTTGCCATGAAACAGTATAAAACCACGACCAAAGCGGCTAAAGCGCTCGGGATAAGTCAATCGTCAGTGAGCAGGAAGTATCAAAAAGTGTTAGCTGAACAGAGTAAGAAAATCGAAAACAATGCATTTTAAATAAAAGCCGTTGCCGAGTGATGAAAATCACTTGGCAACGGCTTTTATTTTTATTGACGGCATTAGGGAAGCTATTAATGATTTTCAAAGATGATTATGCAAAGTGAAATAACGCTATGCATATTTGCATAGTATCGGAGTGATTTATCAAAAAGAAATGCGATTTTATTGGTTAATTAACTTGGCATGGTTCTTGCTTGATTAATAAGTATAAGAAAAAAGGGAGGTAAGCATCAAATTTTCATAAAGAAGCAATCTTAATTAACCATCCAATATAGTTATAAAAAAAGGAGATTAAAAAAATGTCAATTAACGTAGAAAGTAAAAACACTCAAGCTAACCAATCAGCAACCCAAGATTATATTAAAAAAGTGCTTCAATTAATCGAACAAAAAGAAATTTCAAAAGAAGATGCACAGTGGGTAACAAAAGAAACGGTCGAGAATTTCCGTGACCATGTAAACCCAGGGTTTTTGGAATACCGCAAGACAGTCACTAAAGACACACAATTCGCTTCGGTTGAGTGGTCTGATCAAGATTCCTGTTTTACGGATGTAAATGGAAAAAAATATATTGATTGTTTAGGTGGATTTGGTATTTATAATGTAGGCCACCGTAACCCTAAAGTTGTAAAGGCTGTAACCGATCAATTGCAAAGACAAGCCCTTCATAGCCAGGACTTACTTGATCCATTACGTGCAATGCTTGCCAAGATCCTTGCCGAAATCACGCCGGGAGATCTAAAATACTCGTTCTTTACGAATAGCGGTACCGAGAGCGTGGAGGCAGCGCTTAAGCTGGCCAAAATGTACAGTGACCGACACACGATCATTTCCACGACAAAATCATTTCATGGGAAAAGCCTTGGTTCACTATCGGCAACGGCAAAAGGCATGTTCAGAAAACCGTTCATTCCATTGATCCCAGGTGTGCGTCATGTACCTTTTGGTGATATGGATATGATGAGAAAAACGTTTGAAAGTTGTGCGTTGGTCGGTGAAGATGTTGCTGCTGTACTATTGGAGCCAATCCAGGGTGAAGGTGGGGTCATCCTTCCTCCACAAGGTTATTTAAAGCAGGTTCGGGCATTATGTGACGAATATGATGCATTATTAATATTGGATGAAGTGCAAACTGGAATGGGCCGTACAGGTAAAATGTTCGCTTCCGAGCTATATGATGTAGTTCCGGACATTCTTTGTTTAGCGAAAGCATTTGGCGGCGGAGTAATGCCTGCAGGGGCTGTTGTAGCCAATGAGAAAGTGTTTAAAAGCTGGTTCGACAATCCATTCATGCACACTACGACATTTGGCGGAAATCCACTGGCTTGTGCTGCAGCCATTGCTACGATCGACGTACTTTTGGAAGAAAACTTACCGCAGCGTGCTGCAGAAGTTGGTGAATACTTCTTAAATGGGTTAAGGGAAGTGGCTGATGAGCACAAAGATAAGGTTTTGGAGATCCGCGGCCAAGGTTTGATGATTGGTATTGAGTTCCATAAAGATGAAGTGGGTTATGAATTCTCAAAAGCCCTCTTTGATAAAGGCATCTTGGTAGCAGGTACGCTCATAAATTCCAAAACAATAAGGATTGAGCCGTCATTGACTATTAAGTTGGATGAAGTCGATACAGTCATTAAAGCGTTTAAAGAGGTCTTGCCGACGCTTCAATCTTAATTTAAGTAAGCAGAAAAACAGCCTTTGGGCTGTTTTTTTTTGATTGGAGGGAGGGGTGTCGGAATTACTTACATATTTTTCGTTTTATTACTGCACCTCAGAAATTTTTTCATGAAAATGAGTCATGAAAACGGGAATTACACAGATTGGACAAGGATTTAATTCCTTTAACGTAATTTGGTATGTTATAATAATTTCTGGAAAAAGGAGTGATAAAGATATGACACCTGCTCTGCAAAAAATGTGGATATCCTTTATAGCTATGGGCTTTATGGTTATCTCTATATTTCTAATCTACTTAAGCCGTTATAAATTAAAAGGTTTTTGGAGAGTCTTGACAGCAATTATCGCATACATACTTATGATTCTAGCCGGCTTGATCATCCTTATCGTTGTTCTTAGCGGGCCAACCACTTGATAGGTGAGGAGAAATGATGAGAAATTTTTTCAAAATATTATGTTTATTATGCATCTCTGTATCATTATCTGGCTGCTTATATCCGGAGAAGCAAAAAATGCAAAACCAACTGCCTTATAAAGAGCAAATACAATCAGTCCAAAGTGCAGTGGATCAATTTCAGAAAGATGAAGGCGGCATACTGCCCATCGTTACAAAAGATGCTGAAACACCGATTTATCAAAAATATGTCATAAAATTTTCTAAGATTTCACCGAGGTATATGGCTGAACCGCCAGACAATGCCTTTGAATCGGGAGGCGTCTTTCAATACATCCTCGTAAATGTTGAAAAGAATCCGACTGTAAAGTTGTTGGATGTCAGGATGGCGCAGAAGATTCAGGATGTTTCCTTGAGATTGACTGCTTATCAGCAAAGCAACGGTTACCCGCCATTTAAGGAAAGGTTATCCGATAATGTCTTCACTCTTGATTATGAGAAAATGGGCCTGAAGGAAGCTCCGACGGTCACGAGCCCATTTTCACAAAAAGACTTATATCTTGTAGTCGATGGTCAAGGCAGTATTTTTGTTGATTATACCCCGGATTTACTTGAGGCATTAAAGAAGCATGAGGGGGAAATTAAGCCAGGTGAAGATATCCGGGAACTGCTGGTTCAGAGTTCGGAGTTAGTCCCTGCCTATTCATTGCCATATACAATTGATGGAAAAACAAATAATCCAATATTTCTTACAAAATAGGCATAACCCTTCTTCTGCAAAATATATTGTAGGGGAAGGGTTATTTCTTTTATCTTTATTTCATCTTACTTTTAAAATAACAACCCTTATATAAAATTTCTGGTGGAGGAAGGGATTGAACCAGGGAAATAATTGGAATAAATTTTTAGGACAACATCATAGATATATAATGTCCTAAATAAATGCAAATGGATAAACGAAATCCCAAAACTCTAATTCGGGAGGGGATACCTTGGAAAAGGTAGATATTTTTAAAGATATAGCTGAACGGACCGGTGGCGATATATACTTGGGGGTGGTCGGTGCCGTCAGGACTGGGAAATCCACATTTATTAAAAAATTCATGGAGCTAGTCGTCATTCCGAATATTCCGTCAGAGGCGGACCGTGCCAGGGCACAGGATGAATTGCCTCAAAGTGCAGCCGGAAAGACGATCATGACGACGGAGCCAAAATTCGTACCGAACCAGGCAGCATCGATTCAAGTAGCTGAAGGCCTCGACGTGAACATCCGTTTAGTCGATTGTGTCGGTTATACAATACCCGGGGCTAAAGGGTATGAAGATGAGAATGGTCCCCGCATGATTCACACGCCTTGGTATGAAGAACCGATTCCGTTCAATGAAGCGGCTGAAATCGGTACTCGCAAAGTAATTCAGGATCATTCCACATTAGGCGTAGTCGTTACGACAGATGGATCGATAGGAGAAATTCCGCGAAGTGATTATTTAGAGGCCGAGGAAAGGGTTGTCGAAGAATTGAAGGAGGTTGGCAAGCCATTTATCATGATTGTCAATTCCGTTCAGCCCCACCACCCGAATACGGTAGCACTGAAGGAATCCCTGCAGGAAAAGTATGATATCCCTGTATTGGCCATGAGTGTCGAAGGAATGCGGGAATCGGATGTTTATAGTGTACTGCGCGAGGCCCTGTACGAATTTCCTGTTCTTGAGGTCAATGTTAATCTCCCGAGCTGGGTAATGGTTCTGCGCGAGGATCATTGGTTGAGGGAAAGTTACCAGGACGCGGTCAAAGAGACCGTCAAGGACATTAAACGTCTGAGGGATGTAGATCGTGTAGTCGGTCATTTCAATGAATTCGAGTTCATTGACCGTGCCGCGCTTGCAGGCATTGAGATGGGGCAGGGTGTTGCAGAAATAGACCTATACGCCCCTGATGAACTCTATGATGAAATCCTGAAGGAAATTGTCGGTGTAGAGATCCGGGGCAAGGATCATCTGTTATCATTGATGCAGGACTTTGCGTATGCTAAAGCAGAATATGATCAGGTGGCCGATGCATTAAGAATGGTCAAACAAACTGGATATGGTGTTGCAGCCCCATCCCTTAATGATATGAGTCTTGATGAACCGGAAATCATCCGTCAGGGAGCCAGGTTCGGTGTCAGGCTAAAAGCCGTAGCTCCTTCCATCCATATGATCAAGGTCGACGTCGAATCCGAATTCTCGCCAATCATCGGTACGGAAAAGCAAAGTGAGGAATTAGTCCGGTATCTGATGCAGGATTTCGAAGACAATCCACTTTCCATTTGGAACTCCGATATTTTTGGCAGAAGCTTAAGTTCCTACGTAAGGGAAGGCATACAAGTGAAATTAGCGATGATGCCAGACAATGCGCGCTATAAATTGAAAGAAACACTGGAGAGAATTATTAATGAGGGCAGTGGGGGATTGATTGCCATCATATTATAGAAAACGTTTAAAAGCTGGACCAACTCCATTTATGGATTGGTCTTTTTGCATGGGATGAACGGCGGATCGATGGAAAAATATCATTTATGAATACTAATATTTGAAATGATCTGCCGTTTTTTAGTATAATCTTGAAAAAACCCTGTGGTAAAGCGATTTTCAGCAATATAATAAGTTTAATTTCTATAAAAAAGGGAAATGATGAATAGCGAAAGACAAAATTTATAATATATACAATTATTAATGAAAAGATTCCCATTATTTTTTGAATTCCCTTGCTAAGCTAATAGGATTTGTGATAATCTACATACAGAAAACGCGTTATAACAGCGATTTCAACCTATTTATAAATTTTCGGATGAATTATTTGGAAATTAATCGGGCTTGGTAATCCATGATTGCCAGGGAATGAAAATTTTTTGACCGAAACTAATATCAAATCACTATTATAGTGTTGTAATAATGATTTTTTATAAAGATCCCTTTTGGGAGGAGGTGAATGGCATGAACAAAACAGAATTAATTAATGAAGTTGTTACAGCAACTGAAATTTCTAAGAAAGACGCTACAAAAGCTGTTGATGCTGTTTTTGATACAATCTTAGAAGCTCTAAAAAACGGTGATAAAGTTCAATTGATAGGTTTTGGTAACTTTGAAGTTCGTGAACGTGCGGCTCGTAAAGGCCGTAACCCACAAACTGGTGACGAAATCGAAATTGCAGCTAGCAAAGTGCCAGCATTCAAACCCGGTAAAGCGCTGAAAGATGCAGTGAAGTAATTCTACCATTACATACGGGTGCTTAACCGAAAAGGGCCGCGTGAAAACGCGGTCCTTTTTTTGCTTCTTAATTTCCATCTGTGATAATATAAAAGACAGTGAATATTTTCGAAACGCTGCAGATGGTAAATCCGTCACAAGGAAATGACCATCCGAATACCCCTTCCGGTGAAACTGTCTTTAAAGGGCGTCAATGTATGGGGGAAGGGTCGCTTTAATAATTGCAATTATGGATATCCGGGTGCAACGCCTTGGATTTTTTATCTGAATACATAATATTATTGATTTTTTAGGAGGTACAAAAAATGGCTAATGTTGATCATGCCAAATTAGAAGAAGCAGTTAAAATGCTTCTTGAGGCTGTAGGGGAAGACCCAACGAGGGAAGGACTGCTGGATACTCCTAGCCGTGTAGCTAGAATGTATGAAGAAATTTTTTCTGGACTTAATCAAGATCCAAAGGAATATTTCGATACTGTTTTTGGGGAGGACCATGAAGAACTCGTACTTGTAAAGGATATTCCGTTTTACTCAGTATGTGAACATCATTTAGTCCCTTTTTACGGGAAAGCCCATGTAGCATATATTCCGAAAAACGGAAAAGTGACTGGCTTAAGTAAATTGGCACGGGCGGTTGAGGCAGTATCGAAGCGTCCGCAACTTCAAGAGCGCATCACTTCTACAGTTGCTGACTCGATAATGGAAAAGCTCGAGCCTCATGGTGTTATGGTTGTAGTAGAGGCTGAACATATGTGCATGACCATGCGCGGTGTAAAAAAACCCGGATCTAAAACAGTGACTTCAGCTGTAAGGGGAACGTTTGCGAAGGATCACCGTACTAGAGCTGAAGTGCTGGCATTCATTAAAGACTAAGGACATGGGGGCAGGAAAAAATGAATGAAAAAAAGATTCTGAATGATTTTGTCGTAATCAAAGCCATTGAGGATAGTGTGAATGTCATCGGGTTGACAAGGGGAACGGACACCAAGTTTCATCACTCCGAAAAACTTGACTCAGGAGAGGTGATGATTGCACAATTCACGGAACATACCTCGGCAATTAAAATCAGGGGCCATGCAAAGGTCTATACTCCATTCGGAGAGATAGAAAGTGATTCCAAAAAGAATTCTCCTGTCAAATGATAGCTTCTCAATGCTTGGTTAATTAGTAAATCAATCATCTGATATCGGGTTTAACAAGCTGTAAATTTCCCGCATCCATTTTTTTGAAGAGCAAAAGACGATGGTTTCCTTACTTTTGGAAGTTTCATTTTATAAACGTTGACCATTTCATCTGATTGTTTTTATGGTATAATAATGTGTATTTTACACAGACAGAAACCAATATGTATGAAAAAAATTATCTTTCGGGGATGCAAGGGTGATCTCAATTGTTAAACATAACGGACGACATAAGGCAATTAAAACGATTAATAGAAACGAAAGCTCAACATCCATATTTATTGAAGTATATACAAAAGCCAAGCTTGGACGAAGATAAACTGATATTGCTTTGGGGATTGTTTAACGATTTGGACGTTACAAGCGAAAAACGGAATCAATATATCAGTTCAACCATGTTAGTGCAAATAGCTCTGGATACCCATGAAATCGTCTCGAATTCGGGTGAAGGAATCGAGTCGCCCGAGGTATTGAAAAATCGTCAATTACAAGTGCTTGCCGGAGATTACTATAGCGGCTTATATTATCAAGGGCTTGCCAGTGTTGGTAATGTTGATATGATCCGTATACTTTCAAGCGCGATAAAAAAAATAAATGATAATAAAATCATCCTTTACCAACAAGGTTCCATTAATGATGTACCAACGCTTTTAATGACGATAAAAGCGATCGAGGCTTCGCTGATTCATAAACTGGGGGATTATTATAGTGAGCCTGCCTGGATGGAACTATCGGAAGATCTGCTGCTTTTAAAACGGTTGCATGCCGAGAAGTGCAGTTATATGAAGTCGGGTCAATCGATAGTTTTTGATGTCCTAAGGGAAATGACTTTTGATGACTCGATTGGTGGGGAAGCTTCCATAAAAGAAGAACAGGTACGCACCCAGTTCGACAAGTGCCTGTGGGACGCAAGGCAATCCGTAGAGCGCTCGATGCGGAAGCTTGCAAAGTTGGATGATGAGCTACTGGAAAGAGTGAAGGCCATCTTGGAACAAACAGAGAGTATAGCAAATTCATATGTGAAAGAAGGGTGAATCATGGAGCAGTCTAAAGAGCAAAAAGTTCATCATGTCTTTGAAAAAATCTACGGAAATTATGACAAGATGAATTCCCTCATCAGCTTTAAACAGCATCTTAAATGGCGGAAGGCTACAATGGCCATCATGAATGTCCCAAAAGGCGCCCATGCACTGGATGTATGCTGTGGAACAGCGGACTGGACCATTGCCCTTGCTAATGAAGTAGGACCAGAAGGAAAGGTTGTTGGTCTGGATTTTAGTAAGAACATGCTGAAAATCGGTGAACAAAAGGTGAATGATCTCAATCTAGATCAAGTTTCCCTAATGCATGGGAATGCAATGGAACTTCCTTTTGAGGATAATAGCTTTGACTATGTCACGATTGGTTTCGGGCTGCGGAATGTCCCTGATTACATGAAAGTGCTTAAAGAGCTAAACCGTGTAGCCAAACCGGGTGGAATGGTCGTTTGCCTGGATACATCACAGCCAACGATGCTAGGCTTTAAACAGGGCTATAATTTTTATTTCCGTTTCATTATGCCCATGTTCGGCAAATTATTCGCAAAAAGCTATAGTGAATACTCATGGCTGCAGGAATCAGCCCGGGATTTCCCAGGCATGAAAAAGCTTGAAAACATGTTTAAGCAGGCAGGAATGGAAAATGTCAGTTATAAGGCCCATTTCGGTGGGGTAGCAGCAACACATTTCGGGTACAAGCCTTCAAAATAAGCAGAATAGCAATGGACAAAGCTGGGTGGAATGTATGAAATTTAAAATGATGTATTCATTTTTGAATGCAGATTTGCAATTAATAGAAAAAGAACTGGAAGCCGCAATTGAAGCGGATTCCACGGTTTTAAGGGAAGCTTCCCTGCATTTACTGCAATCCGGTGGAAAACGGATCCGTCCGGTATTCGTCCTATTGGGTGCGAAGTTTGGCAACTATGATATTCATGTCGTAAAGCATGTCGCAGCGACTTTGGAACTCATCCATACGGCCTCCCTTGTACATGATGATGTTGTGGATGATGCGGATTTACGCAGGGGATCGGCTACCATTAAGTCAAAATGGGATAATCGTGTCGCCATGTACACAGGCGACTTCATTTTTGCTCGTGCACTGGAAATGATGGCGGTTATCGAGTCTCCGCTTGCGCATCAAATTCTCGCAGATACTATGGTTGAACTATGTCTTGGGGAAATTGAACAAATAAAAGATAAGTACAATTTCGAACAGAATTGGCGGATTTACTTTAGAAGGATCAAACGGAAAACGGCATTGCTCATTGCATCCAGCTGCCAGTTGGGAGCCATTTCAGCAGGTGTTGAAGAAAGGGTTCATCAAAAGCTATTTAAATTCGGATATTATGTCGGTATGTCCTATCAAATCACCGATGATATATTGGATTTTACGGCTTCGGAAGAAGAGCTTGGGAAACCAGCCGGCAGTGATTTGATTCAAGGTAATATCACTTTGCCCGTTTTGATTGCTATGGAAGATCCAAAGTTAAAAAAGCTTATCGAAACAGTTCGGGAAGATACGCCAAAAGACGAAATGTCCAATATAATCAATGCGATAAAAACTTCCGGTGCCATTGAACAGGCAGCGAGGATCAGTGATATGTATTTAGAAAAGGCTTTTACTGAATTGAAAGGCCTCCCTGCCATTAAAGCTAGAAAAACTTTATCGGACATCGCGAAAAATATCGGAAAAAGAAAGTTTTGATAATGGGAGTTGCGAAACTCATCAAACAATGGTAATATTCTAAAAGTATTGCCTTATATAGGCAAATAACAATGATACATATTAGGAGTGACATTCATGGAAAGAACATTTTTAATGGTTAAGCCTGACGGCGTTCAACGCAATCTAATCGGTGAAATCGTTTCCCGTTTTGAAAAGAAAGGCTTCCTTCTTGCAGGAGCAAAATTAATGGTGATTTCTCAAGAATTGGCCGAGCAACATTATGGCGAGCACAAAGAACGTCCTTTCTTTGGCGAATTAGTGGACTTCATTACTTCAGGTCCTGTCTTCGCAATGGTTTGGGAAGGTGAAAACGTAATCGCTACTGCACGTCAAATGATGGGTGCGACTAACCCTAAAGATGCAGCAGCAGCAACAATTCGTGGCGATTTTGCCGTAACTGTCGGCAAAAACATCATTCACGGATCTGATTCAGCTGAAAGCGCTGTACGTGAAATTGGTTTATTCTTCAAAGAAGAAGAAATTGTTGAGTATTCTAAACTTGTAAGCGAGTGGGTTTATTAATTAATACGATCACTCTATAAAAAGCGGGTTCCATCGTCATTATGCGATGGAACCCGCTTTTTTTTGTATAGCTTATTTAGTTTCCCGGCAAGGTTAGTTTAAAGAAAATATGGCACTCTCCGATATATAAAGGGAAGGACCACTTAAAATAATTATGTGCAGGGGAGTCGTAGGAATGCCTCAAGAATATGAAGAGTTTATTCGTAATATCAAAATGTTGACAGGCATTGATTTGGCATTATATAAGGAAGGGCAAATGAAAAGGCGACTAACAACTCTATATGAAAAAAGAGGGTTTCATTCATTTCGTGAATACTTTAAAGCCATTCAAACCAATCCAGGAGTTTTAAATGAATTTTTGGATAGAATGACAATCAATGTTTCCGAATTTTATAGAAATGCGAAAAAATGGGAAGTGTTGGAGCGGAAAATCCTTCCTGGATTATTATCAAGCAAAAAAAAGTTGAAAATTTGGAGTGCGGCCTGTTCAACTGGCGAGGAACCATATACGATTGCAATGATATTATCCAATCTGGTTCCACTTAGCCAGATAAAGATATTGGCGACGGATCTGGATGAAAATGTATTGGCGCGAGCGAAATTGGGGGTGTATCCTGAACGTTCCTTAAATGAAGTACCTGAAGAAATCAAAAGGAAATACTTTGAAAAAAAGGCGGAGTTTTATCTTGTCGATGATGAAATCAAGAGTAGGGTGACATTTAAAAAGCAGAACCTTCTCGCTGACCGGTTCGAAATGGGATTCGATTTAATCGTTTGCCGCAATGTTTTAATTTATTTCACTGAAGAAGCCAAAAATTTATTATATGAAAAATTCAGTGCATCACTAAAAAGCGGCGGGGTCTTTTTTGTAGGAAGTACAGAGCAAATATTCACCCCAGGAAAATATCAATTTGAAACGGTCGACACATTTTTTTATAAGAAAAAGTAAATACTTTGGATAAAAAGGGACTGATTCTGTACATGAGCATTCAGTCCCTTTTCGTTTGTTGTGTAATAGCAAATCCAGTAGAACTCAGATTTGAAAGATTAAACCATATCGAAAATGTTTAAGTACTTGTAAAATAGAGAGAAAAGTGATTAAATTCAAACAATATGGTTTTTACGTTTTACATATACCCACATTTCATAAAGTTGTGGTATATTGATACATATACACTTTAAAGTGCTAAAAGGGGGCTGGAAGATGAGATATTTAACAGCGGGAGAATCACATGGTCCGCAACTGACTACTATCATTGAAGGATTACCGGCAGGAATGCCGATTTCGAATGAGGATATTAATCAAGAATTAGGGCGCCGGCAAAAAGGGCATGGACGTGGAAGAAGGATGCAGATCGAGAAAGATCAGGCATTTATTTCTTCGGGAATCCGACATGGCTACACACTCGGTTCACCGGTTGCTTTGGTGGTTGAGAACGATGACTGGAAGCATTGGACAAAGATTATGGGAAGTGAAGGGCTTTCAGAAGAGGAAGCTGAAGAAATTAAACGTAAAATCACCCGGCCTCGTCCTGGTCATGCCGACTTGAACGGCGGGATTAAATATGGGCACCGCGATTTGAGAAATGTTCTGGAACGCTCTTCAGCCCGTGAAACGACAGTAAGGGTGGCAGCAGGTGCTGTCGCTAAAAAGCTATTGTCATTATTGGGGATAGAAGTGGCATCGCATGTTTTGGAAATTGGCGGAGTGAAGGCAGAACCGCCAAAATACGAAACGATTCAGCAATTGCAACAAGTAACGGAAGAATCTTCTGTTAGATGTTTTGACAAAAACGTAGAGCAGCAAATGAAGGATGCAATTGATGAAGCGAAACAAAAAGGAGATTCCATTGGCGGAATCGTTGAAGTCATTGTAGAAGGAATGCCGGTGGGTGTGGGAAGTTATGTGCATTATGACCGTAAGCTTGATGCAAAACTAGCCGCAGCAATAATGAGCATCAATGCATTTAAAGGTGTGGAAATAGGTCTTGGCTTTGAAGCGGCCCATCTATTCGGCAGTGATGTCCATGATGAAATTGCATGGGACGAAGGTCAGGGTTATTACCGGAAAACCAATCGCCTTGGCGGTTTTGAAGGTGGTATGACAACTGGAATGCCGATAGTTGTACGCGGTGTGATGAAGCCGATCCCGACTTTATATAAACCTTTGAAAAGTGTTGATATTGATACGAAGGAAGTGTTTGAAGCAAGTGTCGAACGTTCCGATAGTTGTGCGGTTCCTGCAGCAGCAGTAGTTGCTGAGGCGGTAGTGGCATGGGAGCTGGCGGCTGCCATCGTTGATCAATTCCCTTCAGATCGGTATGAGCAATTAGCAGAATACATGAGATCATATCGGGAAGAAGTAAAGGGGTTTTAAATCATGGAATCCATCCAAATAAAAACGGCTTCCAAGCAATATCCGGTTTTAATTGGCAAGAAGGCAATAAATGAATTGCCAGAATTAATAACACATGAATTAAATCACCTTAACAAGATTCTAATCATAACTGATGAGAAAGTGGCGGCACTTCATTTGGAGACTGTGAAAAACGCCCTGATCAAGACGGGAAAACCGGTCCTGCATCATGTAGTGCCAGAAGGGGAGCATGCTAAAACTTTCGATGTGTTTTATGAATGCCAAAGCTTCTGCTTATCCCATCAGATTAATCGCAAGTCATTGATCATCGCCCTTGGCGGTGGTGCAGTCGGTGACTTGGCTGGATTCGTCGCGGCCACTTTTATGAGAGGGATTCCATTTATACAGGTTCCGACGACTTTGCTCGCCCATGATAGTGCAGTGGGCGGTAAGGTTGCCATCAATCACCCGCTAGGGAAAAATATGATTGGGGCCTTTCATCAGCCTGAAGCGGTCATTTATGATCTTGAATTTCTTAAAACTCTGCCTCTTAAAGAATTAAGGTCAGGTTTTGCGGAAGTCATTAAACATTCCTTGATAGCAGATATTGAATTTTATCTATGGTTAAAGTCGAATATTGTTGATTTGAATGAGATAACGGATGAGCAATTCCTGACAATGATTACAAAAGGAATTGGCATTAAAGCTAAAATTGTCGAAGAGGATGAGAAGGAAAATGGCATTCGTGCCTTTTTGAATTTTGGTCACACGCTTGGACATGCAGTGGAAAGTTCAATGGGATACGGAAACTTTACGCACGGGGAATCAATTTTAATCGGGATGGTATATGCTCTTAAATTAAGCAGAAAGAAAGTGGATCTCGATTTTAAGCTAGATGAGTTTATTGGCTGGGTTTCTTCTTTAGGTTATCAAATAACCATTCCAACCCGACTTGAACATGCAATGCTGCTTGATTTAATGAAAACAGACAAAAAATCGGTCAATGATGCAGCTACCTTTGTTCTGCTAAACGAAGTGGGGTCACCGCTATTAATGGATATAGCTGACTCTGAGCTGATTGAGGAAATGGCGGATATGATATAGAGTTCTGAAGAAGGGGGACTATGTGTGATAAGAGGAATAAGGGGTGCCACTACAGTAGAGAGAGACACAGAAATGGAAGTGATTTCAGCTGCCGAAAAGTTGATGGCAGAGATCATTCAGGTCAACGAGATTGATCCCGATATGGTAGCTTCTGTATTTTTTTCTGCTACGGAAGAGATTCGTTCTGTCTTCCCTGCCAAAGCCTTGAGGAAATTCGAAGGCTGGACATATGTACCGGTTACATGCATGAAAGAAATACCGGTGAGCAATTCCTTGCCATTTTGCATCCGGGTCATGATCCATGTAAATACGACGAAATCTCAAAAAGAGATACATCATGTATACCAGGCAGGGGCTACGGTACTACGGCCAGATTTGACAAAGCAGATATAAGATGATTTTAAATCTATGAATATGATATACTATTCTCGCACTTTCTTACTTTAAAGTGATAAAAATATATAGAGGTGATTGACATGAAATGGAATGAAGCGGTCCTTTCCTTGAAGTCTTATCAACCGGGAAAATCCACTGATGAAGTGAAAAAATTATACGGGCTGGAAAAAATCACGAAATTAGCTTCAAATGAAAATCCTTTTGGCTGTTCGGAAAAGGTCAAGGAATCCGTTAGGAATTCAACCCATTCGTTTGCCATCTATCCGGATGGATATGCAACGATGCTTAGGGAAGCTGTTGCAAAACATACAGGTGTGAAAGAAACGCAGCTTATTTTTGGAAATGGATCTGATGAGAACATTCAAATCATCTCCAGGAGTCTTTTGGGAGCTGGAAAGAATACGGTCATGGCAACAGGCACTTTTTCGCAGTATCGCCATAATGCCACGTTAGAAGGTGCGGAAATCAGGGAAGTTCCTCATATTGACGGTGCTCATGATCTAGAAGGAATGCTTAAAGTAATAGATGAAAAAACGGCGGTAGTCTGGCTTTGTACACCAAATAATCCAACTGGTAAATACATTTCGGAACAGGACTTAGTATCGTTCATCGAAAAAGTGCCGGAAGATGTTCTTATCGTTTTGGATGAAGCTTATTGTGAATATGCAACGGCTGAGGATTACCCGAGAACGAATCAATGGATTAATAAATATAAAAATTTGATCATACTCCGGACATTCTCAAAAATTTATGGACTTGCCAGTTTTAGGGTAGGGTACGGTTTGGCGGATGAGGATATTATTCAGAAACTAGATCCATCCCGGGAACCATTCAATGTGAACACATTCGCACAGAATATTGCTATCGTTGCTTTGGAGGATCAGGCCTTCATTGAAAAATGCAAGGAAGAAAATCAAAAAGGGCTCAAGCGGTACTATGAATTTTGCAATAAGGAAAATTTAGCTTATTACCCGTCACAAGGTAATTTCATCTTTATCCATTTTAAACAGGATGCCGATGTGGTGTTTCAATATTTGCTTGAGCGCGGGTACATCGCAAGGTCGGGGAAATCTTTCGGTTTTCCTAACAGCCTGAGGGTAACGATTGGTTCCACTGAAGAAAATGAAGGAATGATTAATGCTATTAGAACTTTTTTGAATGAAAATGATTAATGCTATTAGAACTTTTTTGAATGAAGTTGAGGCACCTTCTGATTCGCTGCTTTAACGTTTCATCAAACCTAGAGGAGCATAAAAGATGCGGGGGAGAGAAGAGTGAAGGGTAAGGTTTTTGTAATAGGTCTAGGTCTAATTGGCGGATCACTGGCCATGGCTGTACGCCATGCTCATCCTGAAGCCGTGATTGTTGGTACGGACCTAAGTGAAAAGAATATTCAACTTTCGATGCTATTGGGAATCATTGATGATTCTGTATCATCTTTGGAAGCGGGAGCACGTGAAGCTGATTTGATTCTACTTGCTGTGCCTGTCAATGAAACCGTGAAGATTTTAGCTCAATTGGCCGATATGGAGTTAAAGAGTGATGTCCTCATATCGGATGCAGGAAGTACGAAGGATACAGTCGTTAAGGCAGCAAAACCATTGATAGATAAAGGGGTGGCCTTCATCGGGGGGCACCCTATGGCTGGTTCCCATAAAAGCGGCGCTGGGGCAGCCAAATTGCATTTATTCGAACATGCATTTTATTTGCTTACTCCCGGAGATTCCATTGAAGAAGAAAAAGTTGAGCAGCTGAAAGGGTGGCTGCAAGGGACAAGAGCTAACTTTCTGGTTGTGAGTCCTGCCATGCATGATAAGCTGACTGGGGTCATTAGTCATTTTCCGCATATTGTCGCATCGGGGCTCGTTAAACAGGCAGAAAATTACAGTAAGGAAAACAAGTTGATTTCAAGGCTTGCAGCAGGCGGATTCCGAGATATTACAAGAATTGCTTCAAGCAGTCCGGAAATGTGGCGTGACATTTTGTTACATAACCGGGATGTGCTACTTGAATTAATGAATGATTGGCTGAATGAAATGGAGCATATAAAAGGTCTGGTTGCGAATGAAGATAGTGAAGAAATCCTTCGATTCTTTACCGATGCCAAGATTTTCAGGGATGATTTGCCAACACATGCAAAAGGCGCCATACCAGCGTTTTATGATTTATATATCGATATACCGGATTATGCCGGAATAATTTCTGAGATTACCGGATATTTGGCTCAAGAAGGTATCAGTATTACAAACATAAGGATCATTGAAACCAGGGAAGAGATATACGGTGTGCTGGTCATCAGCTTTCAAACGGACGTTGATCGCATAAAAGCTGCGGAGTGTATTTCTAGACATACAGATTATGAAACGATCCTGGCATAATATTTTGATAGGAAAGGATGGTTTTATGAATACAAAAAAATTACAAACGAACATCCAGACATTACGTGGTTCGATTGCCATACCTGGAGATAAGTCGATCTCCCATCGTTCGATAATGTTCGGAGCACTAGCCGAAGGGGAAACGACAGTCACTAATTTTCTTCCAGGAGCCGATTGTTTAAGTACGATTTCCTGTTTTAAGCAGCTTGGAGTCCATATTGAACAAGATGGCCAGAACGTTAAAATTGAAGGCAAAGGTTTTAATGGATTGAAGGAACCTGAATCTGTACTGGATGTCGGAAATTCTGGTACGACGATCAGGTTAATGATGGGCATTTTGGCAGGACAGCAATTTTCGGCCGTTTTGGCAGGTGATGAATCGATAGCCAAACGTCCAATGACCCGGGTAGTCAACCCTCTTCGTCAGATGGGAGCAGTCATTGACGGCCGAAAAGGAGCCGAATACACCCCGCTCTTCATAAGAGGTGGCAAATTAAAAGGGTTTCGCTATGAATTGCCTGTAGCAAGTGCGCAGGTAAAATCAGCGATAATCTTGGCTGGTTTACAGTCAGAAGGTGAAACGATCATTATCGAACCGGAAGAGACCCGTGATCATACAGAACGAATGATCCAAGAGTTTGGCGGGAAAATCGAAAAGGACGGTCAAACGATTAAAGTAAGCGGAAACCAAGTCTTCAAAGGGACCGCCATCCATGTGCCGGGTGATATTTCTTCGGCGGCTTTCTTCATGGTGGCTGCAGCGATTACGGAAAATAGTGAAGTGGTGTTAAAGAATGTGGGCCTTAATTCGACAAGGACTGGAATCATCGAAGTCATGAAATCGATGGGGGCGGATATTACGATAGAGAAGAAGACGAGCGAGGGTGAACCTGCAGGAGACATCACTGTCAGAAGCTCCCGACTAAAAGGGACGACCATCAGCGGTGATCTAATTCCCCGTCTCATCGATGAAATACCGGTAATTGCACTTCTGGCAACACAGGCTGAAGGGATAACGACAATTAAGGATGCTGCAGAACTTAAAGTGAAAGAGACGAATCGAATTGATACTGTTGCAAATGAGCTCTCCATCCTTGGGGCAGATATAACCCCGACAGCAGACGGATTGATCATCAAAGGACGAAAAGCCCTTAATGGAGGTATGGTTACAAGCCATGGAGATCATCGTATCGGGATGATGCTTGCTGTAGCGGCTTTGATAACGGATGGGGAAGTGGAACTTGCTGACCCTGATGCCATAGATGTATCATATCCACAATTTTTTGGGCATTTGAGCCAATTGATAAAGTAAATATAAAAAAAGTTTACATACCTTATTTGGTCTGTAAACTTTTTTTAAATGCTTAAAAGTGTTGAAAGCGCTAACATTCGGGCTTTTTTTTACCTGTATGGTCATGAAAATAATGAAAAAGGGGTTCATGATCAAAAAGGAGATTTACCGTAGCGTGGAGAATTAACTAGTAACCTTTTTTTAATGAGAATGGGAGGGGACTTCATCAATGGAATACAGGGCTACAGTATGGTAAACTAGTGAATACTGTTTACTATGCATCTCGCGATTACATGGTATTTTGTTCTTAATGGAAGAATATGTTACATTATGACGTGAGTGTGTATGACTAGGGACCAAGTCTATCATGCAAAAGGAAGGATTCAACAATGAACTCAGTGGAACAAGTTATACAGCATTTAAAAAAAGGGGAATTAACAGAAGCTCTTAAACATATAAATCGAATTAAATCATCAGAGTCAGCAGAGGACATATTGTTGCTGGCCGAAGAAATGCTCCAGCTTGGTTTTGCGGAGGAGGCAAAGGATCTTTTTGAACACCTGCTGCAACTCTATCCCAATGAAGGAGAATTGATTGTTTCGTTGGCGGAAATCCTTATTGACATGGACCAGGAAGATGAAGCGATGCTGATGCTTGAAAAAGTAAGTGCAGATGATGAAGTATATCCAAGTGCTTTGCTTTTGGAAGCGGACCTTTATCAATTACAGGGGATGGATGAGGTCAGCGAACGGAAATTACAGCAAGCCAAGGAAATGCTTCCAGATGAGATCATCATTGATTTTGCACTAGCTGAACTGTTCTTTCATCAAGGAAGGGATCAGGAAGCCATTGCAAATTACATAAAGGTTTTGGAACATGAACAAGAAATCGCTGGTGTTAATGTCAATCAGAGGCTTGCTGAAGCATTAAGCAGTTCAGGGAAGTTCGAGGAGGCCCTTCCGCACTTTGAAAAGGCCTTACAGGATGGACTTGAAATCAATACCCTATTTGAATATGCATTTACAGCTTTTCAGGCAGGCCTTTATGAGACAGCCGTACGAAAGTTTATTGAACTGAAAGAATTAGATCATGAATACCATTCTCTATATTTGTACCTGGCAAAGAGTTATGAACATCTTGAAGATTTGGAAAATGCCTTGAAAACGGTCAAAGAAGGAATCAAGGCTGATGAATTCAATAAGGAACTTTACTTCTTCGGTGGAAAAATAGCCTTGAAAAGCGGGATTGATGAAGAGGCGGAAAATCTATTTAAAGAAGCACTTGCCATTGATCCGGGATACCTGGAAGCTGCACTCACTCTATTGAAATTGTATATGCACCACGAAAGGTATGAAGATGTATTGGAGTGTATTGGTGAAGTAAGGCGATATGGAGAGGATGATCCGCAGTTTGAATGGATAGCTGCTGTATCTTATCAACAAACCGAACAATTTAAAGAGTCATTAACCAGTTATCATAAAGCATATAATTCATTCAAGAACAATCAAGATTTCCTTGAAGATTATGGTTTCTTTTTAATTGAAGAAGGAGACAGAGCCACATCTAGAGAAGTATTTAATAAGCTGCTTGAGATGAACCCGGCGAATGATGAGTATGCAATGATTTTGGAGCGGCTAGGTGAAAGCACGGATGAAATGTAGATAAGTGAAACAAAACTAAATCAAGACAGAGGAGGGAATTCATGGTGGCTGCCCCTGTTTCTGTGAATGAGAAGAAGGATTTTATTCGGTGGTTTTTAAATCATTATCAATTGAAACGAAGAGAATGCGTATGGATATTGAATTACTTAATGAGTCATGATCAACTAATGAAAAAGGTTCATTTTGTAGAAAATGCACAATATTGCCCACGTGGACTGATCATGTCGACACATTGTGTGGATGAAGTCCCTTTCAGGTTCTATAAGTCCAATATCATGACGACCGATGCAGAGAAATCTTTTCATGATATCCGTTTAAATCGGGATGAAGATATTTATATTCAGCTCAATTTTAAATCGTCTTACTCTTCCTATCAATATGCAGCGGTACTCGAGCACAATCCCTTCATGCCGAAATCAACTGCATCGAATGAAAAAGATCAGCTGCTGGCTGAACAATTTTTAGAAAGAAGCATGTTGTATTTTCAAAGGGACCGACTGCTTAAGGAAATCGATGAAGCACTTGATAAGCATGATGAACAAGCATTTAAGTACTTAACAGAACAATTGAATCAATTAAAAGTACTTGGATAAAATAAATTGACCTTTCCGTAATCAGGAAAGGTTTTTATTTTTTATAAAAAATTGATAAAATCCACATTTTTGTAAAGACTATGGGTATATGGTAAAGATGTTATAAAAATAATGGTAAAATGAAAAGGAGTTGATTCAAAAAATCGGGAGTGAAGTAAAACATGAAGTGGACAGCAAAAGATCTTGACATGTATATGCAGTCAAAAGAGTATGTGGATACCGTTTTGATTCCTTTGGTTCCCCTATCTTTTAAAGGGCAAATGAAGCAATCTGGCTCAATGAATGAATTTCTTACCATTTTAAGCTTGGAAATTGAAAAGCAAATGAAAGGAAGAATTCTTTTATTGCCAACATTTCATTATATAAGTGATGAAATGGATAAGGTTGAGCGGTTAAAGCGTTGGGCCAATGAAGTGAAAGAAAATGATTTCGAGCATGTTTTTTTTCTTACATCGGATTTTGAGTGGAAAAAGGAAGAGCGGGAATTAGAAAATAATTTAGTATGGATTCCTGCCATCCCCCTCGATGGGCTTGAAATTGAACAAGCAAGGGAAATGATTAATCAGCAAGTTATCCAAATCCTTGATATTTTCTCTTATAATTGGAAAAATGAAAAAAAGTAGGATTTTTCGCATTATTTGACACATTGTTGCCACCTTTTGGGTTTTACAAATATTGACCTTGGTAAATTATTGAGATATCATGGAAATGTCCTAGTTTTATAGTGTCGCTATTTATTGGTCCTTTGGGCTCTCAGTATAGTAATAGAGGGGGGGAAAACGCATGAGCAAGCATAATGTTTCACGACGTCAATTCCTTAATTACACACTTACTGGCGTTGGTGGATTTATGGCGGCCGGTATGTTGATGCCTATGGTTAGGTTTGCAATTGATCCTGTATTATCAGCTGATAAAGGCGGGGATTACGTTGCAACTAAACAGAAGGTAAGTGAACTGACTACCGAACCAACCCGTGTCGACTTTAGTTTTAAACAGGTCGATGGGTGGTATGAGTCTGAAGAAACAAATACAGCATGGGTTTACAAAACGGATGATGGTAAGATCGTTGCTTTATCTCCAATCTGTAAACATTTAGGCTGTACAGTAGGTTGGAATACGGATAAGACTAATCCGAATCAATTTTTCTGTCCTTGCCATTATGGCAGGTATACGAAAGATGGGGTGAATGTGAAAGGGACACCGCCGGTTTCACCATTGGATGTCTTTGACACGAAAGAAAAAGATGGAATACTTTATTTGGGTCAACTAAAACCGCATGGGGAGGCGTAAACATTGCTAACAAAGTTATATGACTGGGTGGACGAGCGTTTAGATATTACGCCATTATGGCGGGATATTGCTGACCATGAGGTTCCTGAACATGTTAACCCCGCACATCATTTTTCTGCATTCGTATATTGTTTTGGTGGGTTAACTTTCTTTATTACGGTCATCCAAATCTTGTCAGGCATGTTCTTGACGATGTACTATGTCCCGGATATTAAAAACGCTTGGGAATCTGTTTATTATTTGCAAAATGAAGTTGCCTTCGGTCAAATTGTCCGTGGTATGCATCACTGGGGAGCTAGTCTAGTTATCGTTATGATGTTTCTACATACTCTTCGTGTCTTCTTCCAGGGAGCTTACAAAAAACCGCGTGAATTGAACTGGATGGTCGGCGTATTGATTTTCTTCATCATGCTGGCATTAGGCTTGACTGGTTATTTATTGCCATGGGATATGAAAGCGCTATTCGCAACGAAAGTTACTTTGACAATTGTCGATTCGGTACCATTGATGGGACCGGCACTCAAGACATTGATAGCAGGAGATCCAACCATCGTTGGAGCACAGACATTGACACGATTCTTTGCAATTCATGTATTCTTCCTGCCAGCAGCATTATTTGCTTTACTAGCGGCTCATTTCCTGATGATCCGAAAACAAGGTATTTCAGGTCCACTATAAAAGAATGGTGAGCCAAAAACCAAAAAAACCTTTTCATAAAGGAGGGGAATTGTTCAATGCATCGTGGGAAAGGTATGAAATTCGTAGGTGACTCGCGTATCTCCGCGGACCGTAAACCGAATATTCCGAAAGATTATTCAGAATATCCTGGGAAAACTGAAGCATTTTGGCCTAATTTCCTTTTAAAAGAGTGGATGGTAGGAGCTGTATTTCTTGTAGGTTATCTTTGCCTGACAATCGCGCATCCGTCACCATTGGAAAGGATAGCAGATCCAACAGATACAGGGTACATTCCGCTGCCGGACTGGTATTTCCTATTCCTTTACCAATTACTTAAGTATACCTATGCTTCAGGTCCTTATAATGCAATCGGGTCCATGGTAATACCTGGTTTGGCTTTCGGGGCATTGCTCTTGGCACCTTTTCTAGATCGTGGTCCAGAGCGGAGCCCGGCGAAACGTCCTTTTGCTGTAGGCTTCATGTTATTGGCAATGGCCGGCGTTTTCTATTTAACATGGGAGTCCGCAGCCCATCACGATTGGGAAGCTTCCAAGAAGCAGGGTGCGATCGTGGAAGGCGCAGACATAGATAAAGAGAGCGATGGGTATAAATTGATGGATTCTAATGGCTGTATCAGCTGTCATGGAGCAGAATTAACTGGTGGAGCAGGAGCACCAAGCTTAATTGACACTGGTTTAAAGCCAGAAGAAATCTCTAAGATCGCAGTCAAAGGCCAGGGCGCCATGCCAGCTGGCATGTTCAAAGGTACAGATGAAGAATTGAAAACATTAGCTGAATTTGTATCAGGTTTATCGACAAAATAATATAGCCATCAACAGATTTTCTTTCATATGCTGCAAAAGAAGCTGACGACCACGGTTGTCGGCTTTTTTATTGGTAAATTGAAGTGTTAATGAGAAGAAATTGAAATGAATACTTGGTTTTCTGGATGATGGCCTGTAAAATGAGTATACATGAGAATGTAAGTGAGGGTAAAAGAATGAATATTATCTACAGTTGGCTTGCAAATCGGCAAATGCTCGCTTTGTTATTATTAATAAATATATTCGGAACTGCCTATGGATATTATTGGTACGGTAGTCAATTGGAAAACACACCGGCGATTTTTTTGGCATTTGTACCGGATAGCCCGACTGCCAGCCTGTTTTTTGTATTTGTTTTAGTGGGGTTCCTATTAAGAAGGAATTTCGGACTTATGGAAGCATTGGCGATAATGACACTATTCAAATATGGCATATGGGCAGTTGTAATGAATCTGATGACCTTCGTGACGACAGGTTCATTGCCATGGGAAGGCTATATGTTAATGGCTTCTCATTTGGGGATGGCGATTCAAGGTGTATTATATGCACCATTTTATCGAATAAAACCTTGGCATATGATAGTGGCAGGGATTTGGACCATACATAATGACATAATCGATTATGTTTTTGAAATGATGCCAATATACCGTGATTTATTGGTATATATGAATTCGATAGGTTATTTCACTTTTTGGCTTAGCATACTTTCCATTTTTGTCGGCTGGTACTTTGGATATAGAAATAAGCGAATCACCCTATCCTTCATCCCTTAAAAAGTTAACTCTAAATACAGCTTTGTAAAGGCAGGGTTAACTTTTTTATGTTGAACGAGGTCTACTCATGTTTTTTCTTTCATATCGTTTTAGTAGAGATATGAGGAGGGACGAGTAGCATGTTGAAAAAATTCATATTAACCATTGCTGTTTTATTTGTCGTCTTACATTTCCCTGTCTATGCAGCATCCTCTTCAAGTTTGGAGCAATTAGATGACATTTCCGATAGAGCCTTGGAAATGACCAAGTTGAAGCGATATGGAGATTCGGAAAAGATGCTGACGTTTTTTTCTGACCGGTTTTTAAAAGAGACAGCGAAAGAGCAGATCCTTGACATGGACGAACTTCGAATTATCACTGTAGCTCATAATGAGGCGTTGATGACAATAAAGGATATGAACAAGGGAGATTCCGAAAAGGTTAATTCTGTTACAAAGTTCCGGCTTGTTGTTGATGCGGTCAAGTCTACCCATCAGCCCCTTTGGACAGAGATGGAGGATCAAATGATGAATTCTTTCCAGCAAACAAAGAACGCCGCGATCAATCAAGACACAATTACATTCAATAGCCAATTGAACTTATTCCTATCACAATATGAAATGATATATCCAAGCTTGAAAGTCGACCTTTCTAAAGAAACGATGCAGCAACTGGACACGAGAATCCAATACATCAACCAATACCGTCCGGAGGTAATCAGTGATGGAGAAAGTCAAAAGGAACTGGATGCGCTGCAAAACGAACTAAGCACCATTTTTGATGAAATGGGGGAAGATGATGCAGATCCTTCCCTTTGGTGGGTCATCATATCGACAGGCTCAATCATTATCATGACGCTTTCATATGTAGGCTGGAGAAAATATAAAGGTGATAGGGAAAAACCAAGGAAAGAACATAATGATTAAAAAGACACGGGAAGAGAACACTATATTTGACACGGTTGCCTTCAATCCATAGAATTAAGAGTAATAATAGTTATAGGAGGATACCATGTATTTCATTTATTTGGCGATTATCATTTTAATCCCGATTTATGCACAAATGAAAGTGAAAAGAACATATAAAAAATATTCAAAGGTATCGGCCTCTTCTGGTATGAATGGTGCTGAGACGGCGCGGGCCATCTTGGATCAAAATGGACTGTTCAATGTCAGGGTCGAAGAGACACCTGGAATGCTTTCGGACCATTATGACCCAAGGGATAAAACGGTGCGTTTATCATCTGATAATTATCACGGCCATTCAGTTGCCGGTGTAGCGGTTGCAGCCCATGAAGTTGGACATGCGATTCAAGATAAAGAAGCATATGCATTCTTGCGTTTCCGCCATGCATTAGTACCGGTAGCTAATTTTGGCTCTAACATATCTTGGATTTTGATTTTAATCGGGATGTTAGCTTCAATTCCTGGGTTGTTATTGGCGGGTATCGCGTTTATGGCAGCCGCTGTATTGTTCCAAGTGATAACCCTGCCTGTTGAATTCAATGCTTCTTCTCGGGCGATGGATCAACTCGTTTCCGTTGGGGTCATCCGGAATGATGAAGAACGGGAAACGAAAAAAGTATTAAGTGCTGCTGCGATGACTTATGTTGCTGCTGCTCTTGTAGCCGTTCTGGAATTAGTTCGTCTTCTGCTTATGTATACAGGGATGAGGGAAGAGGATTAATTGAAAAAGGACACCATCTTGGGATGGGGTCCTTTTTTATTTTTAAAAGTATTTGCTTCACATCGCTAATAAAATTCAGTTAGTAGGGCAATATTCATAAGGATTGCATTCCATCGGTATGCCACAAATAAAAGGATTACCTTTCAATGGGATTCTTGTTTTCATCAAGGGTAAAGCCCTCACCCAATACATCATGCACTTCACTTACAGATACAAATGCATGAGGGTCCACCGATGTTATGGCAGTCTTTAAGCGGACTAGTTCATTTTTACCAACAACACAGTAGAGTACTTCCCGGTCATTGCGTGTAAAGGACCCATATCCCCTTAATACGGTTACGCCCCGCTCCATATCATTCATGATTTTTTCAGCAATTTGCTTGTTTTTATCACTAATGATCATTGCGCCTCTAGCAGCATAGGCTCCTTCTTGCATAAAGTCGATTACCCTGGCACCTATAAATACGGCAACGAGGGTATACATCGCTTGCCGGTAATCAAGGTAGGTTAGGATGGACAGGCCAATGACGATGGCATCAAAGATGAACATGGTCCGTCCCATGCCCATCCCCAAGTAACGATGGGCAAAACGGGCGATGATATCCACTCCGCCTGTTGTCCCGCCGTAGCGAAAGATGATGCCCAGCCCGACACCAACAGAAACCCCGGCAAACAATGCCACCAGCATCAAATCGTTTCCGAGATCGATATCAATTTCGTATTTCTCGAATATCCAAAGCCAAACGGAGAGGCCGACAGTGCCGATAATCGTATAAAAGAAAGATGTACGCCCTAAATATTTCCACCCTATTAAAAATAAGGGAATATTCAAAATCAAATTAGAATAAGAAGGATTTATCCCGATAAGTTGATATATAATCAAGGTGAGACCGGTGAATCCGCCTTCGGCCAAGTTGTTCTGCATGTTAAAATGCACGAGGCCAAAGGCGAATATTCCAGCCCCAAAAAGGATGAATATAATATTTTTCATTTTTAAGCCCAAAAGCATGTCCCATACCTCCAAAGGTTTGCATATCATCAATTTACTTATTATAACTAATTAACCAACTATGGGCAATTTTGATTCGCGAACGTATCTGTTGTCTTCTGTTTCACTTTTAGCTAACATGGAGAAGGTATGGTGTTTGAAAACGAAAATCAAGAATGGGTGACGATATGGAAAAGCATAAGACGATCCAACAAATGCAAGCGGAAGTCGACCAATACATAGGACAATTTAAAGAAGGATATTTCAGCCCTCTGGCCATGCTCGCCCGCTTGTCTGAAGAACTTGGTGAATTAGCTAGGGAAGTCAATCATTACCATGGTGAAAAACCAAAGAAGGCAACTGAGGAAGAGAATTCGATTGAAGCGGAATTAGGGGACATGCTTTTTGTGTTGATTTGTTTTGCCAATTCTTTAGGGATTGACCTTCAAAACTCGCATGATTTGGTCATGGAAAAGTTTACAACCCGCGATAAAGATAGATGGACAAGAAAAGAAGAGAAAATGGAGGAGGAAGGTAAAGATGAGTAAAGTGAAAGTGATTGTAGCTGGTCCACGTGGCAGAATGGGAAATGAAGCGGTGAAACTTGTACATAGGACAGAAGGGTTTGAATTGGCAGCTGTCATAGATCGCAAGCATAACGGGGAAAGCATCTCCGCGATAGAAGGTTTTCACGGTATTGAAGCGCCGGTTTTTTCAGATATAAATGAATGCTTTTCTTCTATAAAGGCGGACGTATTGATCGATTTGACCACACCGGAAGTGGGGATGTTCCATACCGAAACGGCACTTAATCATGGTATCCGCCCTGTAGTGGGAACGACTGGTTTTACTAAGGAAGATTTAGCGAAACTGGATTCATTAACAAAAGAAAAGGGCATTGGTTGCATCATCGCGCCAAACTTTGCAATTGGGGCCATTTTGATGATGAAGTTTTCCCAAATGGCTGCAAAGTATTTCCCTGATGTAGAAATCATAGAAATGCACCATGATCAAAAACTGGATGCACCTTCTGGCACTGCTTCCAAAACGGCAGACATGATTGCAGCGGTACGGGAAACAAAACAACAGGGGCACCCTAATGAAAAAGAAACCATCCAGGGGGCAAGAGGTGCAAATGTAGATGGCATGCATATCCACAGTGTACGGCTACCGGGACTGGTTGCCCATCAACAGGTGCTTTTTGGAAGTGATGGAGAGCTATTGACGGTTCGGCATGATTCGTTTAATCGAGCGTCCTTCATGTCAGGAGTCAAACTTGCTGTCGATACCGTCATGAAATTGGATGTTCTTGTATACGGCCTGGAAAATATTATCGAATAGGGATCAGGAGGATTTACGATGAAAATTGCCTTAATTGCCCATGATAAGAAAAAAGAAGATATCATTCGATTTGTAACAGCCTATAAAGCTGTATTTGAGCAGCATGAATTATTTGCAACAGGTACAACCGGGAAAAGAATCATGGAAGAAGTATCACTGCCTGTCCATCGTTTTCATTCAGGACCTCTTGGCGGGGATCAGGAAATAGGTGCAATGATTGCACGCGGAGAAATGGACATGATCCTGTTTTTCCGCGATCCTTTGACATCACAGCCGCATGAACCTGATGTATCGGCGCTTATACGACTATCAGATGTATATGAAATTCCCTTGGCGACAAATATGGGCACGGCAGAAGTGCTGATACAAGGATTGAAACATGGGTATATGGACTGGCTTAAACTACGGCAAAAACAAGGTGAGATAAATGAAAAACAAAAGTAACATAGATATCCTGGCTTTTGGCGCACATGCGGATGATGTTGAAATCGGTATGGGCGGCACAATCGCTAAATATGTACAACAAGGCAGGAAAATTGTCATTTGTGATTTGACAAAAGCTGAAATGTCATCCAATGGAACCGTTTCATTGCGGCTAGAGGAAGCGCATAAGGCTGCTGAAATCCTTGGGGTGACGAGGGTTTCCCTTGATTTACCCGACCGGGGACTATACATGAAAGCGGAATACATAAATCAAATCATTACGGTCATTCGCCAATATAAACCTGCCCTTGTATTTGCACCATTTTTGGAAGATCGCCATCCCGATCATGGTAACTGTGCCAAATTAGTGGAGGAAGCAGTTTTTTCGGCAGGAGTAAGAAAGTATATGGAAGAAGAAGGCCTGGATTCTCATCGTGTCCAAAATATGTACTATTATATGATCAATGGGTTTCACAAACCGGACTTCGTCGTGGACATCACTTCTACAATTTCGAAAAAGCTGGTTAGCCTCAGGGCATATGGCAGCCAATTCGAAAAAAGTCAAATATCTGTAGAAACACCGCTAGTTAATGGCTATATCGAGACTGTAGAGGCACGGGAGCGGATGTTCGGTAAAGAAGTGGGTGTCGCCTATGCGGAGGGATTCATGACAAAAAAACCGTTACTGATCGATGCCGACTTGTTAGGAGAAAAATAAGCTTATGAAATTAAAAATTGGAATTACCTGTTACCCTACAGTTGGGGGTTCTGGTGTCGTAGCAACTGAATTAGGTAAGATGCTTGCAGAAAAAGGACATGAAATACATTTCATTTCTTCAAGCCTCCCTTTTCGCTTGAATAAGATGTACTGTAATATTTTTTATCACCAGGTTGAAGTGAACTCGTATTCAGTCTTTCAATATCCACCATATGACCTGGCTCTTGCTAGCAAAATAGCGGATGTCGTAAAACGGGAGAAATTAGATATCCTTCACGTTCATTATGCAATTCCACATGCTGTTTGTGCGATCCTTGCAAAGCAGATGTCAGGTAATGAAGTAAAGATCGTAACCACACTGCATGGTACGGACATAACCGTATTAGGCCATGATCCCTCATTGACCAATTTAATAAAATTCGGGATAGAGCAATCAGATGTCGTTACAGGAGTATCTAATTCCCTTGTTCAGCAGACGCACGAATTAATCGCGCCGGATAAGGAAATCAAAACCGTCTATAATTTTATTGATGAGAGAGATTACCATAAATCTAATTCCGATTACCTTAAGGATGAATACGGAATCAGTGAAGATGAAAAAGTGATCATCCATGTTTCGAATTTCCGTTCGGTCAAGCGAGTGAAAGACGTTATCCAGGCGTTTTATTTAACTCAAAAGAAAATGCCTGCAAAGCTTCTACTTGTAGGAGACGGGCCAGAAGTGACAACCGTATTGAAATTGGCTAAAGATCTTGGAATCGATGATTCGGTCTTGTTTCTTGGTAAGCAGGATAACCTTGCCGAATTATATTCAATCAGTGATTTGATATTCCTGTTATCGGAAAAAGAGAGTTTCGGACTTGTGCTGCTCGAGGCGATGGCATGTGGAGTTCCTTGTATCGGGACGAATATCGGGGGAATTCCTGAAGTTATCGTTGATGGGAAGACTGGTTATATTTGTGAATTGGGAGATGTCAATATGGTTGCTGAAAAAGCGGTTGGACTTTTAAGCGACCCGATTTTACATAAACGCTTTTCTGAAGCTGCGCTGGAAAGGGCCAATACTGATTTTCACTCCGATACGATCATGTCAGAGTATGAAGCCATCTACATTCAAGCACTTGAAAGTAAATCCATGGAATAGGGAGGGGATGCTGATGGATCGGTTATTCTTAAAATCAGTACCCATTCTTGAAGTGATTGAAGAAGCAGGATACGAGGCTTATTTCGTTGGCGGCTCTGTAAGGGATTATATCCTTGGCATGCCCATAAACGATGTGGACATCGCCACTTCCGCAACACCCCAGGAAATCAAAAGGATTTTTCCTAATACGGCTGATATCGGAATCGACCACGGAACAGTGCTTGTCATTACGGATACGGGTACATACGAAATGACGACGTTTAGAACGGAAAGCGGGTATTCGGACTTTCGCAGACCCGATTCTGTACAATTTGTCCGTTCTTTGACTGAGGATTTGCAAAGAAGAGATTTTACGATGAATGCAATGGCAATGGACAAGACCGGAAAGATCATCGATCCATTTAATGGTAAGCGTGATTTGGCAGAAAAAAGGATCATCACGGTTGGCAACCCGCATGAAAGGTTTCATGAGGATGCATTGAGAATGATGCGTGCTTTAAGGTTCGTCAGTCAACTTGATTTTGACCTGGATCAAGAAACCTTTGATTCCCTTAAAGAGAACGCCCAGATCATCAGTGAAATCGCTGTCGAAAGAATCCTGGTTGAATTTGAGAAGCTAGTGGCCGGCTCCAATAAGATAAGGGCTTTCACACTCTTGCTGGAAAGCGGATTATATCAATACCTGCCTCTATTCTCCAGTAAAAAAGATCATTTAATGGACTTACTGAACCTGCCTCTTCATCAGCTAAAAGCGGCAGAAATATGGTCTATAATCATGGTTCACACAAAGGATCAGGAACTGGAAAAGGCTTTGAGGGCATGGAAGCTGCCTTTGAAAACGATAAGAAACATTCAACGTACGATACAGCTAGTGAAGAAAGAACCATCAGCCATCGATGTATTTCATGCAGGTCATGGCGTAGCTGTACAAGCTGCTAAAGTCAAGGCGGCACTGACTGGTGGTAATGTATCGGATGCGGAGGAGAATGCACATCGGCGCTACAATGAACTTATTATAAAACAAATGTCGGATCTTGCCGTTTCGGGGACGGATTTATTGAATTGGCATAAAGAAAAGCCAGGTCCATGGGTCAAAGAATACTTGGAAAAAATATTGAAAGCGGTCTTGAATGAAGAATTAAGAAATGATAAAGAAGAAATTAAGAGGTGGCTGGTGAAATGCAATCTGAGTTAAGAACAAAGCTGATGGAAGCCCTCTCGAAAGCGGATGGTGCGTTCATATCCGGTCAGGAAATTGCTGAATACATTGGCTGTTCGCGCACAGCTGTCTGGAAGCATATAGAAGACCTGCGCAGTGAAGGATATAACGTGGAAGCCGTTAGGAAAAAAGGCTACCGGATCATATCAGCTCCGGAAAAAGTGTCAGAGAGCGAAATACAACTTGGCTTGGAAACAAAAACGATCGGCAAGATGATCCACTATCAGGAGACTGTAGAATCCACTCAAAAGATTGCGCATCAACTAGCAAATGATGGCGTTCAGGAGGGAACCCTCGTCGTTGCCGAGGAGCAGATATCCGGAAAAGGAAGGCTAATGAGATCTTGGCATTCCCCGAAATTCAGCGGCATATGGATGAGTCTGATCCTAAGACCGAAAATCCCGATTCATGAGGCTCCGCAACTTACATTATTGGCCGCGGTCGCTGTGGCTCAGGCTATAGAGGATACCACTGATTTGAAGCCACAAATAAAGTGGCCGAATGATATTTTGGTGAATCGCAAGAAAGTGGTGGGCATCCTTACGGAGATGCAGGCGGAGTCAGATAGAATCCATTCTGTCATTATCGGAATTGGAATGAATATCAATCAGCAATTGGAGGATTTTCCTGAAGAACTGCAGGAAAAAGCGTCTTCCCTTCTCATAGAAAGTGGAGGGACGGTTTCAAGGTCCAAGGTCATTCAACGAGCATTGTTCCGTCTGGAAAATTTGTACGAACTCTATTTAGATCAAGGCTTCATGCCCATAAAGGATTTATGGGAGAGTTATGCGATCAGTCTTGGTCAGGTTATCAAAGCCAGTACCGTTAATGACACGATTGTCGGAAAAGCATTGGGCATAACGGATTCAGGCGTTTTACTTCTTGAAGACGGAAAAGGAATCGTACATTCGATATATTCTGCTGATATTGAAATTCAGTAGATTTTTGTCAAATTCGTGAAAATTAAATAGAAATTTTTAATTTGGATTGATATAATGCAAGTGGGCAGTATCTATGTGAACTGCACCCCCATAAATACCAAATTATTTGAAAATCTGCCTTGATCCAGAGAACTGGACGGGGACGGAGGGATGAAACTTCTGATGAAACAAAGATTGACTAAAAAGATAAGTCTGTTTATTGATCGGTATTTGGCTTTTTAAGCCATTTTTCGTAGCGAAACAGATACTTTTTTAGTCAGTCTTTTTTTTGCGCATGAATGTTTAGACACCAGTTTTCGCTGATGTTTTCATCTCCTCCATCAAAAGGAGGAAACGAAATGAAATTGTCCGGAGATTTTTTGAAAATGAAACAAAATCAAGAGAAAATTGTCATGCTGACGGCTTATGATTACCCGTCAGCAAAGTTAGCCGAACAATCCGGTGTTGACATGATTTTAGTCGGCGATTCTTTAGGAATGGTCGTATTGGGATATGACTCAACGATTCCAGTTACGGTGAATGATATGATCCATCATACAAAGGCAGTAAAACGCGGGGCACCAAATACATTTGTCGTGACGGACATGCCCTTTATGAGCTATCACCTATCTATGGATGAAACACTCAAGAATGCTGCCCGAATCATGCAGGAAGGTCAAGCGGATGCAGTGAAGCTTGAGGGAGCGGATGATGTTGTTGAAAAAATATCAGCATTGACCAAGGCGGGCATCCCGGTTGTAGCCCATCTTGGCTTGACTCCTCAATCAGTCGGCGTTCTGGGCGGATATAAAGTGCAAGGAAAAGATGCCGAAAGTGCAGCACAGCTCTTGGAAGATGCGAAAAAGTGTGAAGCGGCAGGGGCGATGGCAGTAGTATTTGAATGTGTTCCACATCAAGTGGGGGAACTCATCACACGGAACCTGGAAATTCCGACCATTGGAATTGGGGCAGGCGCAGAAACGGATGGTCAAGTCCTCGTTTACCATGATGTCATCAAGTATGGGGTAGACCGGCTAGCGAAATTCGTAAAAGTTTATGGAAATGCAAATGAACTGATTGGTCAATCGATTACAAGCTTTGTGAATGAAGTGAAATCTAAAGATTTTCCGTCGGAAGAACATACTTTTACTATGAAGGAAGAGCAGCTTTCTGAACTTTATGGGGGGAAAAGATGAAAACTTTTACATCAGCGGCTGATTTGCAACTGGCACTTAGAGAGGAAAAAAACAATCACAAAAGCATTGGCTATGTAGCGACAATGGGGTTTTTACATGAGGGGCATGCAACCCTTTTGGAAAAGGCTCGCAAAGAAAATGATATTGTGGTATTGAGTATTTTTGTGAATCCGATGCAATTTGGACCTAATGAGGATTTTGAAACATATCCGCGGGATATGGAACGGGATGAAAATGTCGCAGCAAATGGCGGAGTGGATTATCTCTTCTATCCAACAGTCCACGAAATGTACGGTGAAGAACCATCTGTGAAGGTTGTTGTCCAAAGCAGGACCGATGTTTTATGCGGGAGACAAAGGCCTGGACACTTTGATGGTGTAGCGACGGTCTTAACGAAATTCTTCAATATCATCCTTCCTGATAGAGCTTACTTTGGAAAGAAGGATGCCCAGCAAGTCGCCGTGATAGATGGACTGATCAAAGACTTTAATTTCCCTATCCAGCTTGTTGCTGTAGATACCGTTCGCGAAGAAGATGGGTTAGCGAAGAGCTCGCGAAATGTTAACCTATCAGATCAAGAACGCATGGAGGCTAAAGAGCTGTACCAAAGTTTATTAAAGGCCAAAGAGGCTGTTGAATCAGGTGAAAGAAATACAGCAGCCGTCACGGCCTTAGTAAGTGAACATATTGCTGCCCAAACAAGTGGAGTGATCGACTATATTGAAGTCTATCAATATCCGGAACTTAAACCACTTGAATCGCTTGCAGGAAACGTCATCATTGCATTGGCTGTAAAGTTCAAGCATGCGAGACTAATTGATAATATCACCTTATATGTAGAATAATTCATGAAAATCAGGGGGGATTGAGATGTTTCGAACGATGATGAATGGAAAAATTCACCGGGCACGGGTAACTGAAGCTAATTTGAATTATGTAGGCAGCATTACGATTGATGAAGACATAATTGATGCGGTGGGGATTCTGCCTAACGAAAAAGTCGCCATCGTGAATAATAATAATGGTGCACGACTTGAAACGTATGTGATTGCGGGTGAACGGGGTAGCGGTGTAGTGTGTTTGAATGGAGCGGCGGCTAGACTAGTGCAGCCGGATGATATCGTGATTATCATTTCTTATGTAATGGTTTCAGAGGATAAACTGGGAGAGCACAAACCAAAAGTTGCGATCATGGATGAAAACAACAAAATCATTGATTTGATTTCAAACGAACCTGCAGCTACAATCATGTAAGCGGGGGGCCGGCACATGTGCATGAATCATGCATACAGGTGCCGGCCCTTTTAGTCTTTAGATGAACGGCTTGTTTCCTTTATTACGATTATTATGGTATAAAAAAGATAAGAGAATTCCATCAGGAAGTGGAGAAAGCGAAGTTTGAGGTGTACAATTCATGATGCAACGATATGTAGTGGTTGATTTGGAAACAACAGGGAATTCTCCGAAAAAAGGAGATAGGATTATACAATTTGCTGGCGTGGTCATCGAAAATGACCAAATTGTGGATGAATACTCGACATTCATCCACCCTGGACAGGAAATTTCCTTGTTTATTGAAGAATTGACCGGAATAAGCAACGAGACGGTAAAAAATGCACCTGACTTTGAAGATGTTGCAGAAAATATTGCCCGGCTTATAGAAGGGGCTTGTTTTGTTGCCCATAATGTTTTATTTGATTTATCTTTTTTACAGGAAGAATTAGTACGATGCGGGTTTGAGCCGTTTTATGGTTCCACCCTTGATACAGTAGAGTTAGCGAAAATATTAAAACCAACATCCGATGGATATAAGCTGCACCAGCTGGCTAAAGAAGAAAACCTGGATCATTCCAGGCCCCATCAAGCGGATAGTGATGCATATGCCACCGCTTTATTATTGTTGGAATTGAAAAAAAAGCTGATGAACCTTCCAGTCATGACACTAAAACAGTTATATCGATTATCTTATTCCTTACAAAGTGAGGTTTCCGAATTAATAGATGCTTGCATTGCAAGCAAACTTGCTAAAGCAGAAGTCCATTCACCTGATCTTATTACGTATAGGGGCCTTGCATTTAAAAAGGCCGAAGACGTTGGTGATCATAAAGACACGGAGTCGAAATTCCCGCTCGATGATGAGGAAAAAATAACCATGCTTCAAAGGGCATTCCCTGCCTTTGAAGCAAGAAGCGGACAACTTGATATGATGAACATGATTCACCATTCCTTCGAATCCAGCCAAGATGCAATCATTGAAGCTGGGACAGGTATTGGAAAATCCATAGGCTATCTGCTTCCGGCTGTTTATTTTGCAAAAAAACATCATAAACCTGTCGTTGTTTCAACGTATACGCTTCAGCTACAGGATCAACTTCTTCAAAACGAGGTTCCTAAACTTAAGAAAATCCTTCCCTTTACATTTCAAGCTGTTTTACTTAAGGGGAGAAGTAATTATTTGAGCTTGGCAAAGTTCGAAAGGGCATTGCGTGAAAAGGAAGATAATTATGAAACGGCATTAACGAAAATGCAGATATTGGTTTGGCTCACTGAAACCATAACAGGCGATAAAGATGAATTGAATCTCACAAGCGGCGGTCAGCTATTTTGGAATAGGCTTCAAAGTGATGGTCTAACATACGCCGGTTTAAAACAGCCCTGGCTTGAATTGGATTTTTTTGAACGGGCAAAAAGAACAGCTGCCAAGGCGGATATCATCATTACTAACCATTCGTTTTTAATGACGGATCTGCTTACAGAAGACGCCTTGATTCCCAAAAAAGGGTATTTGATTCTCGATGAAGCACATCATTTGGAACAGGCTGCATCTAAACAGCTTGGGAGCAGGCTTAATTACATTTCGGTGAAGACGGTTTTGAACAGACTAGGGACATCAGATCAAAAGCAATTATTATATAAATTGGACAGGATGCTCTTAAATAATGGACTGACGGATGGGAAGTCCATGCATGAATTAGATCAAAAGCTTAGCGATTTTTCGTATGAATTCGAACAGCTTTTTTATTATATCTCCAATCAGGCGGAAAAACTTTCACGTTCCATGAGTCCGAAACGGCTTTCATTCAAAATAGATGATGGAAGATGGGGTAAAGCGATTCTGGTTGCTGAGCGATTGGTGGATTTATTAGGATACATCATCTCGGAGTTAGAGAAAAGATTGGCTCTTTTATTGAATAATGAGTCCCCCTTAGGAAAAAATTCATTATTTCACTTGAATGATATCGAGGTGCTGCTTGGAAATTTACAGGATACCAGAGACTCCTTGCATGAATTTTTCATCAAGCCGCATGAAGAAAATATTTATTGGCTTGATTATACGAATGCAGCACCCCAGCATGGGGTGACTTTGACGGTTCAGCCGATTGCAGGAAGTAAACGGCTATGGGATTCCTATTTCGGGCGCCAAAAGAGTGTGGTCATGACATCGGCAACCCTCGTGGTGAAGGATTCTTTTAAGTATTTTAAAGAACAACTCGGTTTAGAGAATGAGCCAATGCATACGGCAAGTTTACCCTCACCCTTTCCATATAAGGAACTCGTAAAGGTACTGGTTCCAAATGATCTACCAGATATCAATTGCTTATCGGTGGAGGAATTCTCCGAAACAGCGGCAAATCATATTATTGCTGCCGCTCAGGCAGCGAAAGGGAGAATGATGGTATTATTCACCTCGCATGAAATGCTGCGGGCAACCTATCATTCCATCAAAGACAGTGGCGTACTGGATGAGTTCACGCTGTTTGCCCAGGGGATTTCTGGCGGAAGCCGGATGAGGCTGCTCAGGAATTTCCAAAACTTCGAGAAAGCCGTCCTGTTTGGGACAACCAGCCTATGGGAAGGCGTCGATATCCCCGGCGAGGATTTATCTTGTTTAATCATTGTCAGGCTGCCTTTTTCGCCACCGGATGAACCAGTGACAGCTGCAAAATGCCAACTTCTCGAGAAGCAAGGGCGCAATCCTTTCTCTGCGTATTCTTTACCTGAAGCCCTATTAAGGTTCCGGCAAGGTTTCGGCAGACTTATACGCACTCCAGAAGATAAAGGGATTTTGGTAATTCTTGATCGCCGCATCATCACTGCCAAATATGGACCTGAATTTCAAAAGGCCATTCCGGACGTGGACTGGCACCAAGCCTCAATAACAGAAATGGCTGAAATGATAGAAGAGTGGATTTAAAGAATCTTTAAATCATTCTTAATCTAAAATGAATTTTTAAGAATTTATAAAGAAAAATAACCTTTGAGCTGGTATAATGTGATAGGTGGTAAAGCCTTCAAATCCTATTCATACCAGTGGTTGTTGACAAATTATTAAAATGGAGGGGCGTTTTCATGGAAAGTAAAATCGAAGTAATTTCAACAGTCAGGTTGCAACATTCTCCTGATCTGTATAAAATTGTGGATTCTTTGAACCGAACATTGAAAAAAGATGACTTAATGTTCGGCCTAGCACTGGATTCCCAAGATCAAGAAAAAGCGATATTTACAATTTATCGTACATAGAAAGAAGGAAAAGCAGCTTTGAAAAAATGGTTGATTATTGCTTCTATCCTGGTCCTTTGTTTTATCGGATTTGTCAGCGGGGCATATATTAAAGCGTTGCAGCCTAAAAAAGAGGCTGGTAATGAGGCTTTCAAAAAGGCAAAGGAAGAGGGCGGCCTTGTGACCATGGAAGAATTTTACCTTTATAATGGGCAGGATTCATATTCTGTAATCATTGGTAAGGGAGAAAAAGGGACTAAAAAAATAGTCTGGCTTCCTGAGGACAAGAAGAAAGAAATAGTAGTGGAAAACTATAAAGATGGTAAATCAAAAAAAGAAATCTTAAACATTGTCAAAGAAAAGCTTAATCCCCAAAAAATCATTTCGGTTAAGCTAGGCATGGAAAAGAACGTTCCGCTTTGGGAAGTAACGTATCTTGATGAATCCGAGCGTTTTAACTATGACTATTATGATTTTAAAACTGGGGAATGGTTGAAGTATTATCGAAGCATTTAGAATGGAGGATTAATTTAAAATGAAATTAGCGAACCGCGTTCAGTCATTAACGCCATCAACAACATTGGCAATCACGGCAAAAGCAAAGGAACTTAAGGCCCAAGGTCTAGATATAATTGGTTTGGGTGCTGGTGAACCAGACTATAATACGCCCAAACATATCATAGATGCAGCATTTCTTTCCATGAATGAAGGTCAAACTAAATACACGCCATCCGCTGGTCTGCCGAAGCTAAAAGAAGCAATTGCGGCTAAATTGAAGCGTGATCAGGGCTTGGATTACAAACCGTCTGAAATTGTAGTTGGCTCAGGTGCAAAGCACGCGCTTTACACATTGTTTCAAGCTATCCTGGATGAAGAAGATGAAGTCATTGTTCCGATACCATATTGGGTTAGCTATCCTGAGCAAATCAAGCTTGCTGACGGAAAGCCAGTTTATGTAGTCGGTACGGAAGAAAATCAATATAAAATCACTAAAGAACAATTAGAACAAGCAATTACCGAAAAAACGAAAGCGGTTATCATCAACTCTCCAAGCAATCCAACGGGCATGCTTTATTCCAGGGAAGAATTGGCAGCTATCGGGGAAGTTTGCCTGGCTCATGATATCTTGATCGTTTCCGACGAAATTTACGAAAAATTGGTTTATGGAAATGCTAAACATACATCCATTGCAGAGATTTCACCTGAATTGAAAAAGCAAACGATCATCATCAATGGTGTTTCTAAATCGCATTCAATGACTGGCTGGAGAATTGGTTATGCAGCCGGTGATGAGTCCATCATTAAAGCAATGACGAACCTTGCAAGCCATAGCACATCCAATCCTACCACAACTGCTCAATATGGTGCGATTGCCGCTTATGAAGGCACACAGGAGCCTGTTGAAGAAATGCGTCAGTCATTTGAAGGCCGTTTGAATAAGATATATGATAAATTGGTTGAAATTCCAGGGATCAGCTGCATTAAACCACAAGGGGCATTTTATTTATTCCCTAACGTTAAACGTGCAGTTGAATTAACAGGGTACAGCAATGTCGAGGAATTTACGACTGCGTTGCTGGAAGAAGCTCAAGTGGCTGTTATTCCAGGTTCAGGGTTTGGTGCACCCGATAACATCAGACTTTCTTATGCAACTTCATTGGAGCTGCTGGAAGCAGCAGTTGAAAGAATACATTCATTCGTTAAATCAAAAATGGCATAATTTTTTAAAAACCTGCAGACTACCTGGCTACATCAGGGTCTGCAGGTTTTTTTTGATTGTATTTCGATATGGCACTTTCGGGAAGAAGACATGATAAGCGTTTTAGCTCACTTCACTATGACAAAGGAAAAGGTCATTATTTATGGCAAAACAAGCTTGTAAAGAAAAGTAAAAATCATATATGATTTTTAATAAAAATCGATTGCAATCATATATGATTTCATATATGATGAAAATATGGAAGAGAAAAACAAAAACCCCAGCAAAAAGCAAATAGCTTATGAGCACCTTCGTAAATTAATTTTGGATGGAACATATGGTTCTGGACAGCGGATCATTATCGATCAAACGGCAAAAGAACTTAGTTTAAGTCCGATTCCTGTCAGGGAAGCGATCAGACAACTGGAATCTGATGGCCTTATTCAATATAAGCCATATAGTGGAGCGGTGGTTACAAGCATTAATGAGAGCGAATACATTGAAACTCTTTCTGTTTTATCTTTGCTTGAAGGATATGCTGCTGCCCTCAGTTCTTTAACGATGAATGATCATGGTTTTGAAAATCTAATTAATTTAAACAAAGAAATGGAAAAAGCCCTCCATAACTTTGAATTAGAGCTGTTTGGTAAGTTAAACGAATGTTTCCATGCGGAAATTTATGAAAAGTGCGGAAATTCCTTTTTAAAGGAAGAAATTAAACAGGCGCAACAAAGAATGAATAGGGTCAGAAAGTCCATGTTCACCATGGTTCCGCAACGCGCAGTCCAATCGATTCGCGAACATGAAAGCATCATAAAGCTTCTAAAGGAAAAAGCATCTTTTGAAGAAATTGAATCCTTGGTGAGAAAGCATAAACTGAATGCCATCAGCACATTTAAGCAGAGGGCGGAAACTAAACACGATCAGGCACTTTGATGACCCAGGCTTTGTTTTATAATAGTCGATCGATTATTCATAAAAGCAAAGCCGATTTTTTCACTTAAATTATTCCGAATATTCAAATAATTAAAAGGTGGTAGAAAAAATGTACGAGGAAATCAAAAGTCGTTTAAGAGGATCCATCGCTCCCGTTATCACTCCGTTTGATGAAAAGATGGAAGTTGATGTAAAGGCAATTGAAAATCTAGTAAACTGGCACATTGAAAGCGGTTCCCATGGAATCTCGGTATGCGGTACTACCGGCGAGCCGAGTTCACTTACGATTGAGGAACGGGAATTAGTGATGGAAACGGCTATTAAAGCCGCAAAAGCCCGTGTTCCAGTTGCACCAGGTACTGGATCTGCCAATCAGAAAGAAACGTTGCATTTGACAAAAAGGGCACAGGAAATGGGCGCGGATGCTGCTTTAGTCATCGTTCCTTATTACAATAAACCGAATCAACAGGCACTTTACAATCATTTTAAAACGGTAGCCGATTCTGTTGATATCCCGCTTATCGTTTATAACATTCCCGGGAGAACGGCGACGAATTTAGAAGTGAAGACATTGGCACGTCTTGCTGAAGATTGTGAAAATATTATTGGTGTAAAGGAATCTAATAAAGATTTCGAACATGTGAACCGTGTCTTATTGAATTGTGGAAGGGACTTTCTCTTATATTCCGGCATCGAATTATTATGCTATCCAATGTTGGCTATTGGAGGGGCAGGACATATAAGTGCCACTGCAAATATCACTCCTAAAGAAGTTGCGGAAATTTATAACCTTTGGGTGGAGGGTGATGTGGATAAGGCACTTGACCTCCATTACAAATTAATGCCATTGAATGATGTCTTGTTTAAAGAAACCAATCCAGGACCATTAAAAGCTGCGATGGGGATGATGGGGAAAATCAATCCTGCATTAAGGCCGCCTATGGGACCGCCTTCGGAACCATTGGAAAAAGAACTGCGTGAAACCCTTCAATCATACGGGTTGATTGACCAAATAATCCAGTCATAATTGCTAGATTGGGAAGATTGCACAAATCTAATCGAATATTGTCATCTTCCCAAAATTATTTTTTAAAGGAGGATTTATCATGCAAACTTTTCCCGTGCAAGATGTCAAGCATTATATTAATGGTCAATTTGTCGATGGTATCTCAGGAAAAACATTTGAAAATCTAAGCCCTTTTAATAATCAAGCAATCAATAATGTGGCAGAAGGGTTTAAAGAGGATATTGATCAAGCGGTAGCTGCCGCAAGAGCTGCATTCGATAATGGCCCATGGAGAACGATGAAAGTGGAAGAAAGATTGAAGTACATTAATAGGATTGCTGATTTAATTGAAGAAAATGCAGAAGAAATTTCCTTTTTGGAATCCCTTGATACAGGGTTGCCGATTAGCCAGACAAAAAAACAGGCGGCAAGGGGAGCGGAGAATTTCCGTTTTTATTCTGAGATGGTGAAAAGCAGGCTAATAGGAGAGTCGTATCAAGTGGATGACACTTTCATCAATTATACGATCCATAAACCGATAGGAGTGGCAGGATTAATCACTCCTTGGAATGCGCCATTCATGTTAGAAACCTGGAAGATCGCCCCGGCCCTGGCTACAGGTAATACATGTGTCCTTAAACCGGCGGAGTGGTCCCCACTGACTGCCAATAAATTGGCACAAATCATTGACCAATCCGGTCTGCCGAAAGGCGTATTCAATATCGTTCACGGTTTTGGGGAAACAGCAGGGGCGTCCTTGGTTGCCCATCCTGAAGTCCAATTGATATCCTTTACCGGAGAAACGACGACTGGCGCTGAAATCATTAAAAATGGTGCGGATACAATGAAACGTTTTTCCATGGAACTCGGAGGTAAATCGCCAGCGGTCATTTTTGAAGATGCCGATCTAGAAAAAGCCCTGGATTCCGTGGTTTGGGGAATTTATTCATTTAATGGGGAGCGCTGCACAGCCAATTCCAGATTATTTGTCCATGAATCGATAATAGACCAGTTCGTTGCAGAGTTGAAGGAACGTGTTCACAATATCAAAATTGGAAACCCAATGGACCCAGAAACGGAAATCGGACCGCTGATCCATCGTAACCATTTTAATAATGTCTCCCGTTATCTGGATATAGCAAAAGATGAAGGGGCGGAAATTGTAAGCAGTGCCATACCGAGTGCGTTCAAGGAAGGGAATTATATTGCCCCGACGCTTCTCTTGAACTGTACAAATGAGATGACGGTAGCACAGGAAGAGATTTTCGGACCAGTCATGGCAGTCATTCCTTTCAAGACTGAAGAGGAAGTACTGAGAATGGCTAACGATGTAAAGTATGGTCTCGCTGCTTATGTATGGACCAATGATATGAAACGTGGACATAGGTTTGCACAGGCTGTCGATAGCGGGATGGTCTGGGTGAATTCCCAAAACGTAAGGGATTTGCGGATACCATTTGGAGGATCGAAATATAGTGGGGTAGGACGTGAAGGTGGCCATTATAGCTTCGAATTCTATACGGAAACACAAGTTATCCACGTAGCAATTGGTGAGCATCATATCCCAAAATTTGGAGACGTAAAACGGAATGCCGTTTCTTCTGCTGAAAAATAATCCGTGTTTCATTAAAGAAGGGGAGAATACTATGAATTTTTCTATTATTCGTGTTGCGAGAACGATACTTAATGTAACAGATTTAGATAAATCAAGAGCCTTTTATGTGGATGCTTTAGGTTTCATTGAAACGGAAAGAACGAATGATCACATATATTTACGTGGTTTAGAGGAAGCGCATCATCACTCGCTTATCTTGCAAAAGGCAGAAAAGCCAAGCGTTGAAGCAATAGGATACAAGGTTGAAAAAGAGGAAGACCTTGAAGAATTGGAGTCTTTTTTCCTGTCAAAGGGAATGAAAATGAAGTGGATGCAGGAAGGAACACAGCATGCACTTGGCAAGTCGCTACGAGTTCAGGATATTTCAGGATTGCCAGTGGAGTTTTTCAGCAAAATGGATAAAGCCGAGAGATTGCTTCAACGATTCGATATGTATAGGGGTTCAAGGGTCCAAAGAATCGATCATGTGAATTGTTGTGTACCAAATGTGCAAAAAGCCTATGATTTTTATGTGAAAGAATTAGGTTTTGCCTGCTCGGAAGACACAGTGGATGAATCGGGCAAATTATGGGCAGCGTGGCTACATAGAAAGCAAACGGTCCATGACCAGGCATTCATGAACGGAATCGGTCCAAGACTTCATCATGTAGGCTTCTTTCTGCCTGACCCCCTTGCACTTATCCATGCATGTGATGTACTGGCATCACTGGGATATGCCCAGTCCATCGAACGCGGACCAGGAAGGCATGGCCTATCCAATGCATTCTTCCTATATTTAAGAGACCCGGACGGTCACAGGATCGAATTATACAATGGGGATTACTTAACAGCTGACCCGGATACCGAACCGATTCATTGGGATTTGAATGACCCAAGACGCCAGACATTCTGGGGAGCCAAAGCACCGGATTCATGGTTTGATGAGGCATCTGCTGTACTTGATATAATTTCAGGTGAAGAAGTTTCTCTTAAAGAACCGATTCTGGCAAAAAGCAAGCCTGAATTCATCATCTAGAAGCGGGATTTAGGATGAATGATCGAACGTTCTTAAAAACATACATTGACTCCCATGGTCATTAGGATAGGGCGCTAGTGCATATAAACCAGTTCCAAGACCAATTGTCACCATTTAAGGGAACAGAACTGGTGAATGGTTGATGGAAACTGCTGGATTATGGAAGGTCCGTTTTACAGAGTTTATAATGTAACCTTTCAAGAAGCAAAGGAAGGAAGATGGATTTGGATATCATTCATGTTCAGCACCCACTTTCCAGTAAATATACAGCATTAGCAGAACCGTGTGTGCTGGCTCTAGGATTTTTCGACGGAGTTCATCTTGGCCATCAAGAATTGATAAATATAGCCAAAAGGATTGCCATACAGCAAGATTTGAAATTGTCAGTCATGACATTTTTTCCGCATCCAAAGCAAATCATAGGAAACGATCAACCCCAAACATATATTACTCCTTTAGAGAAAAAAGCAAAAATCATGCAAGATTTAGGTGTAGAAACCTTGATAGTCGTGAACTTCGATTTTGCATTTGCCCATCTTTCACCTACTGGTTTTATCGAGGATTATCTATGTGGATTTAAATGCAAACATGCCGTGGCTGGATTCGATTTCCGCTATGGACATAAAGGGGAAGGGAATATGGAAACGCTGAAAATCGAAGGTAAGCGATTTTTTGAAGTGACGGAAATGAAGAAGTTTGAAATTGATCATGAAAAAGTAAGTTCCACTAGGCTTAGAAACTTGATTGCAGAAGGTCGGTTCGCAGATATCCCGTCATTCCTTGGCACATACTTTGAAAGTCAAGGAACAATCCATTCCAAGGAAAATCAACACGTCATCGTTACATTATCGGAAGCATTCCTGAAACCCCCGCCAGGAGTTTATTTAATCGAAATCCAGAACGAAGGAAATGTTTATGAGGGAATTGCCTATCAAACAATGGACGGATCATTTCATGAGAGTGGGCACTTACATTTCAATGATTCTCTTCCCTTGGAAGGAAGGAAGATTCATATCAAATGGAAAAGTGAAAGGATAATGAAGTCGAAACAGATGACGAATATGCGAGCCAAGTCTATTACGAAAGTGAAAGCCTTCTAAAAAGATATGGTCTGGGACAGGGCAGCAGTGGGAACTTACTGCTGCCCTCCCTGTGAGCGTCACGGTTAGAAAAAGGAGAACGGAAAGCTTAGGGAAGGGGCTTTAGACCCTCTGTGCAGATGAGTTTGTTTGGATTTTGGGATGGAGGGGATATGTGCCATTGAAGAAAGCGGCTGACATTGGAGAGGCTCAATACTCCTAGTACCGTCCTTGCAAAAATAAAAATCAGAAGAGGTGTGTAGAAATGGTTCGGTTGGAAAAAAACCTTGATGAATCGGAACAAACTAATCTAGTGGATTATGAAAAGATTGCTGCCTCCAAAGAGTTTCAGAATATGCTTTCCGATAAAAAGAAATTCGTCATCCCTTTTACGATTTTCTTTATGGGATATTCCCTGCTTTTGCCCTTCTTAGTTTTTTACACAGATATCCTGGATCACCATTCATAGGAGACATAACCTGGGCGTGGGTGTACGGTGTCTCCATTACGGTAATGTCTGTATGGGTTTGCAGCATATATGTAAGGAAGTCAGAAAGAATCGATGAACAAATAAAAGAAATCATCGAGAAAGAAGGGCTTTGAATCATGAATTGGACAGTTATTATTCTCTTTGCGCTAATGTCGATAGGTACCCTTTTCATCACGTATTTCGCTTCCAAGAAAACTAAAACGGCAGGCTCTTTTTATACGGCTGGGGGAGGGTTGACCGCTAGGCAAAATGGACTTGCATTGGCCGGGGATTTTATGTCGGCCTCCACGTTTTTAGGGTTGATTGGAGCATTTTCCTTAACGGGGTATGATGGATTTTTCCTGATGTATGGAGCACTTGTTTCATTTCTTGTCGTGTTATTCCTAGTGGCTGAACCTTTAAGGAACTTGGGGAAATACACATTGGCTGATATGGTGACTACAAGGTTTAAATATAAACAGGTCCGGGGAGTGACCGCATTTAATACCCTGGTGATATCAGTCATGTACATGCTGGGTCAACTTGTTGCGGCAGGTGCTTTATTTAAATTGCTTTTAGACATCCCGTATAATATTTCTGTCACCATCGTAGGTATTGTCATGTTGGTATTTGTTCTATTTGGGGGAATGACGGCGACGAGCTGGGTGCAGATCATTAAAGCCATCCTGCTGATAGGCGGAGTGTTTATATTATTCATGATCGTCATGTGGAAATTGAATTTTAGCTTCATCGGAATTTTCACTGATATGAAAACCGCGACACCCATGGGTGCAGATTACCTGAAAGCAGGTATTAAATATGCCAGTGGGTGGGATGCAGCTTCCTTATCACTGGGCCTAATTCTGGGAACGGCGGGTCTACCTCACATTTTAATACGTTTTTTGACTGTCCCGAATGCACGAGTGGCAAGAAAGTCTGTTGTTTGGGTGATGTGGATAATGGGTGCTTTTCATATCATGGTCATTTTTCTCGGATTCGGGGCTGCGAAGTTGGTTGGAACATCGAATATCATGGCCGCTAATCCAGCGGGTAACATGGCTGCACCTTTATTGGCAAAACTTGTGGGCGGGGACATCTTATTCGCATTTATTGCGGCCGTTTCCTTTGCAACGATACTCGCAGTTGTTGCGGGAATCGTTTTAACAGGTGCTACGGCTTTTTCACATGATTTTTATAATGAAATATTAAAAGATGGAAAAGCGACGGAAAAACAGCAAATGACGATGGCTAGATGGGCATCAGTTGGTGTTACTGCAATTGCGATCGTTTTATCATTAGGTCTGCAGGAATTCAATGTAGCGTTTCTGGCATCGATTGCCTTTACACTGGCGGCTAGTTCGAATTTGCCGGTAATCCTTCTTACGATCTATTGGAAAAAATTCAATAAAACCGGAGCGATAGTCGGTATGATGACAGGTCTTATTGGTACGCTCTTGCTCGTGGCTCTAAGTCCAAATGTCTGGAACCCGGCCCCCGGAGCCACCATTATGACAGGTGACCCGATTTTCCCTTTGAATTCACCAGGAATCGTTTCCATTCCGCTTGGGTTCCTCGCATGCTATTTAGGTGCCCTGTTCGGTAACCGTAGGACAAAGTTGAAAACGGTTACAAAGGACGATTATAATGAAATCCTCGTAAAGTCCAATACCGGTCATGATGTTAAGGGGGTTTTGCGACATTGAATGATGTAAAAGCATGCCTATAAATAAAGCGCAGGTCATCGCACTTATGAATGAATTTGAAAAAGCAGCCATCAAATGATAGGTTGCTTTTTTCTTTTCATTGGATAAAGAAATTCAAACAAACACTAAAGATTAGAAAGTGGTACAGATGACATAATATTCAAGGATAACTGGCCATTCATTCAGAAAACGTTTCTAGAAATTTGACGGCGCCTTTGGAAAGATAGCGTTCTTCGAGCCAAATAAGGGCGGCTTCCGATTGTACTTCACAATCTATCAATTCAATTATTTTAATACCTTGGGTTGAAAACGATTTGGATGTGGTTCGTGGCATGATGGTAGCGCCTATTCCTTCCTTCACCAAAGATAAAATCATTGCAGCATCAGGACATTCACATACAATCAGCGGTTCAAACCCATGTCTGAAGCACTCATCCACTATTAGTTCATAAGTTCCCTGTCCGCTTACCCTATGCAGCAATAGGAGGGGATAATCCTTAATATGTTTAAATTCGATGGAGTCTGGGATATCCCAATCTTTTGGTGTGACAAGCACAAAATCTTCCGGCGGAAGGTTAATCGATGAGAATTGCTTACCGTTAATAGGAAGCCGTACAATGGCCAACTCGATTTCCCTGTTTATTAAGTCTTCTGTCAAACGGAACGTATCACCTTCCATTAACTTGAAGCGTATGTCAGGGTATTTTACTCTAAAGGCCCTCATCCTTTGCGGAATGTAAGAAAAGCAAGTTTTTACTGACCCTATGGAAAGAGTGCCCTGTACCCCTTTACTGACTTCCTTCACTTCCAGTAGTGATTCTTCAAACTGGTTTAATAGAGCTTCGGCTTTTTTATATAGGACCTTGCCAGTTTCAGTGAGTTCAAGTTTCTTTCCATTCCGATCGAAAAGTTTTTCACCGATTTCCATTTCCATTAATTTAAGTTGCTGGCTAAGGGGGGGTTGAGCCATATGTAATTTTTTTGCGGCTTTGGTTACTTGTTCTTCCTGAACGATCATCACAAAATACTTTAACTGCCGGATGTCCATTATATACACCTCATACATATGATTTACATATACATATTGAATTTTTTAAGTATTATATATATATCATAACATATGGTATATTTTGTTATAGGAATTAATTGAATTTTTGGAATTTATTTAATTGTAAGCGCTTCATTTAAATTGATACTAAAGGGGGATGTAAGCATGCCAGCTAAAACAGGTAAAGAATATATCGATAGGGTAGATAAAGCAAAGGCGAATGTATGGATCAATGGAGAGCAAGTAAAAGATAAGATCAGTCAACACCCAGCTTTTAAAGGGGTCATGAAATCACAGGCCGAATTATATGATTTGCAGCATGATTCCGCGAAAACTGACATCATGACTTATATTTCACCAACTTCAAACGAAAGAGTAGGGACCTCATTCATGCAGCCGCGGACTAAGGAAGACCTTGAAAAAAGGAGGAAAATGATTCAAGAATGGGCAAGGCATAATAATGGAATGATGGGGCGTTCCCCTGACTATATCAACAGTGGGATGATGGCGTACGGTGCTGCAGCTGATATGTTCGGCACTCAGGATTCGGCATTTGCTAAAAATATGAAAGATTATTATGAGCTCTGCAGGGAAAAGGATTTGTCGTTGACACATACCCTGATTCAACCCCAGGTTAATAGGGGAGTGAGTGCCGCAAAGCTTCCGGACCCTTACATCGCTGCACGGATTGCTGGCAAGAATTCAGAAGGGCTTATTATAAAGGGAGCAAGATTATTAGCTACACAAGGAGGAATAACGGATGAAATCATGGTTTTCCCTTCAACATTGCTTAAACAATCGGAAGAAGAAAATCCTTATGCATTCGCATTCTCCATACCAAATAATACACCAGGGTTGAAATTCATCTGTCGTGAATCATTCGACTATGGCAAATCACATTTTGACCATCCACTTGGTTCACGATTTGAAGAAATGGATACGATTATCGTTTTTGATGATGTAGTCGTTCCTTGGAATCGGGTATTTGCTTATGGGGATGTCGGCATTTGCAACCAGGCTTATAATGAAAGCAATGCAGTTGTTCATATGACCCATCAGGTGGTAGCGAAGAATATCGCCAAAACCGAGTTCATTCTGGGGATTTTGCAACTAATGGCGGAAACCATCAATATCGGGCAATACCAGCATGTTCAGGAAAAAATCTCGGAAGTCATCATAGCGCTTGAAACGGTAAAGGCTTTCATTACAGCTTCGGAGGCAAACGCGAAAGTGGATAAGTGGGGAATGATGACACCCGATTTCACACCGTTAAACATAGCCCGTAATTATTATCCGAAGATTTACCCTAGATTCAGTGAAATAATGCAGCTTCTTGGAGCTAGTGGCTTAATGGCGATACCAAATGAAGCCGATTTCAATTCGGAGCTTCGACCGGATTTGGATAAATATCTTCAAGCCGCGAATGGTGGAGCCTATGACAGGGTTAAATTGTATCGTCTCGCATGGGATGTATGCATGAGTTCATTTGGGTCTAGGCAAACGCTGTACGAAAGATTCTTTTTTGGGGATCCGGTCCGTATGGCGAGCGCTTTATATAACGGGTATGATAAACAGGAATATGTGGACCGTGTCAAGGAGTTCTTGAACCGTACTGAAAACCTTGCAGAAATCAACTGAGCCCGGTAGCATTGGCAAAACATATTAATTTAAAGGCCTTCCCGATGATGAGGAAGGCCTTTAAATATGAAATATTGTTCATTAATTATATCGATCATGGATATTATTTTTTTTATATGTGCCAAAATCACTGAATTCAATAAGTTCCATGGAGAGGGCAAGATATCTTTTTGAAAAGAGGGATGCCAAATGGGATTCCAACGTTTTGAAAAGTTCGTCACATACTTTGGTTTTATCACTGTCTTTGCGTCCAGCGCCTATTTTTAGAATGGCATGAACAAAGGCATCATCCTCTGTACCATCGGCAACACGATAATGCTTCAATTCAATGGCCCGGGATCGAATGCCGCCAATCGGAAAGATGGAAGGATAGGAAATCAGTACATCATTCACCTTCCTTAATAAGCCGTCAATCTGGATTTCATCTTTGATATTATCCGTATATTCAATAATGATATGAGGCATGTGATCAGTCCCTTCCGTTAATTATGGATTTTTAGATGCGGCCAATCTCCGCCTTCAGTAAATATATCGTCACCGACTATTGTGTTAACGAGTTTCCCAATCCCTTCAATTTCAGTGATGATTTCATCGCCTACAGCAGTATCCGCCAATCCTTCAGGTGTGCCTGTCAATATGATATCCCCTGGGCTCAATGTCATGAAGCTACTAAAATATTCAATTAAATCAGCAATGCCGAAAATCATGTCTTTCGTGTTGCCTTGCTGAGTCAATTTTCCGTTGACGTAAGTTTTTATGGCAAGATTCGAAGGATCTGGAATATCATCGGCATCGACAAGCCAAGGCCCAATTGGGGTGCAGGTATCGCGATTTTTGACCTTTAGGTTAGGTCGGTAGTAATTCTCCAGATAATCCCGTATTGCATAATCATTTGCAATCGTATATCCACTCACATACTTAAAGGCTTCTTCCTTTTTTATGTTCTTCGCCTTTTTACCTATGACGACTGCAAGTTCACATTCATAATGCATATAAGCTGCATCAGCAGGCCGTCTTGTCTGTCCCCGGTGGCCGATAAAGGTATTGGGACCTTTTAAGAACGCAAGGGGTTCTTCCGGGGCGTTAAAAGCAAGCTCCTTCGCATGGTCTGCATAATTCAAGCCAAGCGCGAAGACAGTTCGTGGTTCCACAGGGGGAAGCCAGACAACATCCTGCTCATTGACAATCCTGCCATCCGCCAATTGGAGCTGGCCATTATATTCACTTGCTGGATGTATGGCACCTGCATAGGCTACACGTGCTCTCTTCATAAAATCCCCTCCAGTGATAGTTTTCCATCGGAAATGATGGTATTTTCCAAATATCCGATTTCGTCTATTTCTATTCTGACATGATCATTGGCTTTTGCCAGCGGTGCATTCTCTGGAACACCAACTAGGAGGACGTCACCCGTACTCAAAGTCATGAAGTCAGTTACATCCTCAATAAGGCGGGTTATGGGGCGAATTAGATTTGAAGTTGAATTTTCCTGTCTTAACTCTCCATTTATATATACACGAATTCCTAAAGAATCGGGGTTGGGGATGGATTCCTTGGATACGACCCATGGACCGATCGGGCAAAATCCATCACGGGCTTTATGGCGGATAGCAGGACGGAAAACGCTCTCATGCGGAATGCTAATATCATTGGCGATCGTAAAACCTTCTATATAATCCAATGCATGTTCTTTCTTGACTCTTGTGGCCGTTTTACTGATTACTATTCCAAGTGCGGCCCCGATTTCCAATTCATGTATGCCGTCCGGAAGGGGAACTGGATTTGAAAAAGACGAAAACGTGTTTCTAGGCTTAATATAAAGGATCGGCCCTTTAGGAGGTTCATTATAAGGAGGATGGTCGACCTTTTCTTTCAATGCTTCCAATGATCCTTTATAGTTTAATAATGTTCCATATACGGTTCCTGAAATAGGGTTATCCAACTTGATTTGTGATACCTCATACTTATCACCGTTCATTAATATATAGCGGTTTGACAGTATTTCCATTTCTTCTGAATAATCTGACTTTTGAAGTTTCACTCTTGCTTTTGCCATGGACACTCACCCCTTGTTTTTATTATTAATCATATATGATATCGTATATGATTAATTGTTTAAGTTCAACATATTTAGATTATTCAGTATAATTAGACAAAAAATGTTAGAAAAAAGATAGGTTTCAACAGATAAATGCCTTGAACATTTAGTTAGTATGAAGCTAGGAATTCAAATTGAAAGATTGTGAATGGGGGATGTTCCGATGATGAATGGTAAAGAGTATTTAGAAAGTTTACGAGATGGAAGAACGGTATTCTTGAACGGAGATAAAGTAGATGATGTGACGACACACCCAGCATACCGCAATTCTGCCAGGTCAATTGCCCAACTATATGATGCTCTCCATGATCCGGTTACTGCACGGATTTTAACGGCCAAGACAGATGAAGGTCATACTACCCATAAGTTCTTCAAGGCCTCAAAGAACGCAACAGAGCTGCTTGAAGCAAGGGATGCGATAGCACAATGGTCAAAATTGAGCTATGGTTTCATGGGTCGTACCCCTGACTACAAAGCTGCTTTTACAGGATCATTGGGACCGTATAGCGATTTTTATAAGGGATTTGAAGATAATGCGAAAAGATGGTATGAAAAAACCACAAGGGACGTTCCCTTCTGTAACCATACAATTATAAATCCGGCAATGGACAGGAATAAACCGCTACATGAAAATAAAGAGGTATTTGTACGTACGGTGGAAGAGCGGGATGATGGGATAATCGTAAGCGGAGCCAAAATGGTTGGAACTTCTGCAGCACTGACGAATTATAATTTTGTTGCGAATTATTCTCCTGTCGATCTTGGGGAAGGAGATAGAAGCCATGCATTGATTTTCTTTGTGCCGATGAATGCGCCGGGATTAAAAATGATTAGCAGACAGTCTTTTGAAGAAACGGCTGCCAAGTCAGGCACTCCTTTCGATTACCCGCTTTCCAGTCGGTTCGACGAAAATGACGCAGTCATCGTCCTTGATGATGTATTCGTCCCATGGGAGAATGTATTCGCCTATAATAATGTGGAAATTGCAAATGGGATTAGATCCAAGACCGGGTGGATGAATCGATATACATTTCATGGCTGCACACGCTATGCGGTGAAATTGGACTTTATGGCTGGGCTTCTGATGAAAGCTACGGAAATGGCAGGAACGAATCAATTTAGGGGAGTTCAAGCCAATATAGGGGAAGTGCTTGCATACAGGAATATGTTTTGGGCTATCTCGACAGCGATGGCTACGGATCCAATGGAAGGGCCGAATGGCACTGTTCTACCCAATAGCACATATGCAACTGCATATAGGGTGTTCGCACCAATGGTTTGGCCAAAGGTGAAACAGATATTTGAACAGGTTGTAGCAGGTAATCTCATTCAACTCCCATCAAGCTCCAAGGATTTTTTAAACCCTGAGGTCCGTCCGTATCTCGATAAATATTATAAGGGTTCAGGCGGGGTTTCGGCAGTGGAAAGGGTAAAACTGATGAAACTTATATGGGATTCCATCGGCACGGAATTTGGTGGCAGGAATGAATTATATGAAATCAATTATGCAGGTAACCATGAAAATATTAGGCTTGAAACCATGAAAATGGCAGATTTAAATGGACAATCGGATAAATTCAAAGCGTTTGTGGACTTGGCAATGGACGATTATGACCTCCATGGCTGGACAAATGATAAGTGGATAAATGCATATGAAGGCATTAATGCTGATTTGATCTAGCTCCGAATGAATTAATCTGATTAAGAAAACGTGAAAAAGAATGGTTTGTATCGGACTCCCACCGGTGTTTTCGCCACTGCATGATATGAATGCGTTTACATTTTTCTTGAAAGGTAAGGTATGGAAAAAGTATAATATTATGTAAAAGGAAAGCCGGAGGGAATCATGACGAATCTTTTGAATCTTAAGAAAGATGATGGTGAAATTCATTTAAATGATGAGAGGATGATCCTGACTTCCTCTTCGATTTTCGGTACTTTAAGAAAGGACTTGATCGAGAATATTGGATTTGAAAGAATGAAGTCTTTTTTAATACGTTATGGCTGGAATATCGGAGTCAATGATGCTAAAAAGGCACTAAAAGGGAATATGTCAACGGTTAAGGAGATACTGAGGCAAGGCCCCATTTTACATATGCTGCAAGGTTATACAAAAGTTAATACTATGAATCTGGAATTATCGATGGATAGTCAAGCGGAAGTGCACTCTGTAAAGGTGGAAGGGGTTTGGGTGAATTCCTATGAAGCAGAGGGACATATCACCCAGACAGGCATCGCGGAAAAGCCAGTCTGTTATACATTGACGGGATATGCAAGTGGATTTTATTCAACGGTCTGCGGTCATGAAGTGATTTTCAAGGAAAGTGCCTGTAAGGGAGCAGGGCAATCAGAGTGTAGATACGAAGGTAAATCGATACATTTATGGGGCATGGAGATTCAGGATGAGCTGAAATATTATAAAACCGAACCGATTGTACAAGAGCTTGCCGTAACATATGAAAAGCTGCTGGAGGAACGCAATAGTTTGTCAAAAGTGATGGATATTCATAATTTGCTGACTGAAGAGTTAATAAACGGAAGAAACCTTCAATCCATAGTGAGGATGGTTTATCAGAAAACAAAAATACCTTTGTTGATGGAGAATTTCAATGACAATCAGGTTTATCATGCTGGCTTTCACAAAGGGAAGGTGAGGGAAGTCAGGAATGAGCTTAAATTAATGAGGGAAAATGGTCCTGTCACTTTGGAGACCGGAAGAATCGTAAAAGATGGGATGGAACTGCTTTATACTCCCATAACGTTACAAAATAAAACTTATGGCTATTGTGCCTTTGTGCAATCTGATCGAGTCGAAGGAAAAACGAACCTTGAAATCAATCGAATGATTCTTGAGAGGGTTTCCATGACTTGTTCCTTATTCCTCTTAAATGAGAAAAGCAGTTTTGAAGCCCTTGAAAGGGTAAAAGGTTTATTTCTTGAACAAATATTAAATGGAGAGTTTGCTTCTAGAAAAGAAATAATCAAAAAAAGCATGTATTTAGACGCTTCGTTGGATCATCCTTTCACCATTGCGGTGCTGGGCTATCATTTTTCCTCCGATCGGGGGACAGAGAATGACTATTTCATTCAGCAGAAAATCATCGAAGAGATATATAGTTTCTTTAAGAAGCGGAATCAAGTCGTCTTAACAGCATTAAGGGATGGTAATATCATATTGCTTATACCACTGAGTCTTGGAAATGAATTTCAATTTCTAACCAATGAATGCATCAATCACTTATATACTGTTTTCAGCGGATATAATTTTAAAATGGGACTTAGCACAACAAGTGATGAATTGGAACGGGCTCACGATGTTTTTCAAGAAGCTTTAACCGCTTTGAATATGAATGAAGGAACTCGGGATATTACCAAATTTGAAGAAGTCGATCTGTTATCCATTTTAATGCATACTGGGAGTACTCCAGCGGTCCTGCAAAAAGCTGAGAAAATGCTGGGTCCTTTATTGTTGAAAGAAGATCCAAAAATGAATGAATTATTGAAAACGCTTTATGTATTTCTGCAATGCGGTGGAAATCTTGAATGCAGCATGAAAGAATTGAACATTTCAATGAGTGGTTTACGCTATAGGATCAAAAGACTTGAAGAGCTGCTTTCCTGCCAAATAAGAAACCCTAAAAGTGCTTTTCAATTATATGCATCATTTGAAACCTTGTTAAAGGCGAAAATGATTACCATTGGTTGATTGGATTCAATCCTTTGTTTAAAAATAGAAATGTCGATCGATACATATACCGAGATGATTTTCATAAGAGCATGGGCATTAGTGAAAAGTAATCTACCATGCAATCTGGCGAATACGCGACAAAAATATAATAAGAGTGATATAAAAGGGCATGGAACTTCCGCTTCAATTGATTTATTTGCTTGTAAGCAGGGCTATGGGTATAATAAGTAGAGTAAATTCATTAGTAAGTTAAGCTATTTTTGGAGGTAAATTCCGTGAAAATAACAATAAAAGATGCTAGCAAATTCGTCGATCAAGAAGTTACCATTGGAGGCTGGCTTGCCAGCAAACGTTCCAGTGGGAAAATTGCTTTCCTTCAAATCCGTGATGGCTCTGGTTTCATTCAAGGTGTGGTCGTGAAAGCTGAAGTGGGTGAAGAAATTTTCGCTCGTGCGAAATCGATTTCGCAAGAGTCATCCTTGTATGTAACAGGTGTCATTCAAAAGGATGAACGATCGCCGTTCGGTTTTGAGTTACAGGTGAAAGATATTGAAATCATTCATGAATCATTGGATTATCCCATTACACCTAAAGCTCATGGTCCCGAATTCTTAATGGATAACCGCCATTTGTGGCTGCGTTCAAAACGGCAGCATGCAGTCATGAAAATCCGGAATGAAATAATCCGTGCTACATATGAATTCTTTAATGAAGAAGGTTTCGTTAAAGTGGATCCCCCAATTTTAACTGGAAGCGCACCAGAAGGAACGAGTGAGTTGTTCGCGACTAAATACTTTGATGAGGATGCATACCTTTCACAAAGTGGTCAGCTCTATATGGAAGCGGCTGCCATGGCACTTGGGAAGGTATTTTCCTTTGGTCCTACCTTCAGGGCAGAAAAATCCAAAACAAGACGACATTTAATCGAATTCTGGATGATTGAACCAGAGATGGCTTTTATCGAATTTAAAGAAAACCTGGAGGTCCAGGAGCAATTCGTTTCTTCCATCATCCAATCCGTATTGAAAAACTGTCAGCTTGAGTTAAATACACTGGGCCGTGATACAGCGAAGCTTGAACAAATTCAAGCTCCTTTCCCGCGGATTACATATGATGAAGCCATTAAGTTCCTTCATGAACAAGGATTTGATGATATCCAATGGGGTGATGATTTTGGAGCTCCGCATGAAACTGCGATAGCGGAAAGTTATGATAAGCCTGTTTTCATAACTCATTACCCAACCAAAATCAAGCCTTTTTATATGCAGCCAGATCCTGACAGGGAAGAAGTGGTTCTTTGTGCCGATTTGATCGCTCCGGAAGGTTATGGAGAAATAATTGGCGGTTCAGAGCGGATTCATGATCAGGAATTGCTTGAACAGAGAATCAATGAGCATGGCTTGAGCGAAGATGCTTACAAATGGTATATGGAATTAAGAAAATACGGCTCTGTACCGCATTCAGGCTTCGGTTTGGGATTAGAACGCACCGTTGCATGGATCAGTGGAGTCGAACATGTCCGTGAAACCATCCCGTTCCCACGTCTATTAAATCGATTATATCCTTGATTCCGTAATGAAGCGGTTATCTTGCCATATTTGGCAGATAACCGTTTTTTGTTAAAATTATAAACTTATTCGGAGAGCCTTATTCATGTTATACTTAACCAGAGGTGTCCAAAAACATGAATAAAGAACATTTATATGCGTGGTTTAAGGAAGGAACGATAACGATTCCATCCTTTTTGTTGACTAACTATAGTACAATGGGGCTGAATGAACAAGAAATGGTCCTATTATTACAATTGCAAAGCTTCATCGATAAAGGTAACCATTTCCCTGCACCATCCCAACTTTCTGACCGAATGACATTGCAGGAAACGGAATGTCTATTCTTGATCCAGCGTTTGGTCCAAAGGGGATTTGTTGAAATGGTGGTTGAGGAGAGCCAAGAAATCGGACAGGAAAAATATTCGTTGTCCCCACTTTATGAAAAAATGATGGACTGTTTCTTGAAAACATTGAAACAGTCAGAGTCTGCTGAAATCCAAAAAGCGGGGGAGAGCCTTTATACGATATTTGAACAGGAGTTCGGCCGCCCTTTATCTCCATTTGAATGTGAGACATTGGCAATGTGGATGGAAGACGACCATCAAACTGAAATCATTAAGTCAGCTCTGAGGGAGTCTGTCATTTCCGGAAAATTGAATTTCCGATACATTGATCGAATTTTATTCGAGTGGAAAAAGAATGGAATTAAAACCTTGGAACAGGCAAGGGAGCAAGGACAAAAATTTAGAGTTCACCAAAAGAGGGACCGAAAGACGGAGACTGCACAGCCGTTGAAAGATGTGCCTTTCTATAACTGGCTCGAGCAGTAATGTAAATTGAAGGAGAACCAATATGTTGAATAAAGCTCAAATTCGATATTGTCTGGATACGATGGGTGAAATGTTTCCGGATGCCCATTGTGAGCTGAATCACTCCAATCCATTTGAATTGGTGGTTGCTGTTGCCCTGTCAGCTCAGTGTACGGATGTATTAGTCAATAAAGTCACGAAGGATTTATTTCAGAAATATAAAACGCCTGAGGATTACATAAGCGTTCCGATAGAAGAGTTGGAAAATGACATTCGCTCAATCGGTTTGTTTCGTAACAAGGCGAAAAACATACAAAAGTTGTCGCACATGCTGATCGAAGAGTACGGTAAAGAAGTCCCCAGAGATCGTGATGAGCTAGTTAAATTGCCTGGCGTTGGCAGAAAGACAGCGAATGTAGTCGTTTCCGTTGCTTTTGATGTGCCTGCGATTGCTGTGGATACCCATGTAGAGCGTGTTTCCAAGCGTCTGGGATTATGCCGTTGGAAGGATAGTGTCCTCGATGTTGAGAAAACGTTGATGGCTAAGATATCAAAGGATGAATGGTCCGTTACGCATCACCGCCTGATATTCTTTGGACGCTATCATTGCAAGGCCCAGTCACCAAGATGTGAAACCTGCCCGCTTCTCGAATTATGCCGTGAAGGTAAAAAAAGAATGAAAAGGAAAGAAGCCAATTGACGCAGTCCATATCATTAAAAGTTCCTAAAGAATTGGACCATTCTTTGTTTTTTCCTGAAAAGGAACCCATCTTGGAAAAAGAGCGATATGCAGGTTGGAATGAAACGATCCCATTCGAGGCTTTCCCGTATGAGTTACTTTATTATAATAATGTAGAGGCGTATGCTCCTTGGAATAAGGGGGCAATGCATGTAAAGGAACTTCTGGAAATATGGAAGGGAATTGATTCAGAATGCAGTTTGCTATTTTCTGAGCGAAAAGTGGGACAAACTTTGGGACTCATGAAGAAGGGGATCGCTTTGTTTTTAACCGCAGTCTACTGGATGCATGGGAAGCCGGTGGTATTGAATGATTTCCGGGTCCAAATAGAATCCTTTAACAATATTCCGGTAAATATGGATGAAAGGCTATCATTCATCCTTGCTAGACCCGCTTTTTTTCATTCTTATAGACAGCTTAGTGAGTTGTTCCGGGAATTTGAAAAACAATATGTGAAGTTCATGATCAAAAATAAGAACAGCCAAAAAAACGTCTAAGCTAAAAGCTTAGACGTTTTTTTAGTCAATCCTTATTATATTTATTCCGTATCTTTGTTTGGATCTGGGGCCGGATTAGGGTCAGGTTCAGGGGTTTCGACTGGTTTTTCCTCTTCTACCGTTCCGGGGTCAGTGACATCATCCCCGCCTTCGACATCCTCATCACCCTTATTGCCATTTCCGTCATCAGTGTTGTTGCCATTGCCATTACCATTACCATTATTATCATTGTTGCCATTACCATTGTTGCCATTACCGTTATCGCCGTTATTGCCGTTATTGCCGTTTTCACTATTTTCGCCATTGTTATTTTTGTCTTTGTCTTGTTTATCCTCTTCGCCTTCTGCAGGAGTTTCTTGTTCCGGATTTTCACCTTCGGCCGGATCTTCAATCTTCTCGTCCTCAGTACCCTCAGGGACTTCCACTTCAGCAGGTATTTTGACAGATGTACTCGCAGGATCACTTTGTTGGTTATCAACTAGAGCTACCACTGAGAAAGTATATTTACTTCCAGGGTTTGGATTAGGGATCGTTAAACTAGTATCCTTCGATTTTTTTAATACGCTCTGTGCACCGCCGTCCACGGACATCTTAACCTCGAATTGGGTATTCCCATTACCTTTAGGATATGACCATGATAGATTGATTTCATTGCTTTCCTGGTTGTAAGAAGCGTTAATGCCAGGTGAGTCGATTTTTTCATATTCTGTCGTCACTTGTGTTGGCTCGTGACCTTTAACATAATATTCATAAGTGATTTTACTGCTTGGTGTATATTCATTAGCTTTAACAGCTGGATTCGAACCTTTGATGACTCCAACCTTCACAACACTGTCAGGTTGATCAAAGTCTTTCGTTTCTTTTGATTGAGCCATATGTTCCATTAAATTCTTAAAGATGAATTTAGGGATCCTTTGAGAAGAATCACCCAGATATTCCATTTTCTTGCCTGATGCATTATCATAACCAGCCCATACTGCAACTGTATAATTGGTTGTATAACCCGCCATCCAGCTATCTTTTACACCGGAAGATGGGATGTTGTTCGCTGCACGCTGTTCAGGCGTGAAATTGGTTGAACCTGTTTTACCGGCTACAGGAAGATTAGGTATATTGGCTAGCCTTCCTGTTCCATAAGGTTCTTTCATGACGCTCTTCAACATATCCGTCACGATGAAAGCTGTGGAATCTTTCATGACCGGCTTTGATTCCGTCTTGTTTTTGATGGTGGTTTTGTCACGTAAAACAATCTTCTTCACACTATGCGGTTTATTATAGATACCATTGTTTCCGAATGAACTGTATGCACCGGCAAGTTCAAGTGTAGAAACATCCTTACCGCCGCCCAATGCTGCCGATTCGGTAATTTCCTTGTCAAAAGGAATGCCAAGGTCCGTGGCAAAATCACGCGCCCGGTCCAAGCCGACTGCTTGAAGCGTCTTTAAGGCAGGGATATTTAATGACCGTGCGAGTGCGTCGCGAGTCGTTACAGTACCATAATGTCGCCCTGAAGCATTTTTAAGCGGTGTTCCATCACTGTAAGTATATTCCTCATCTTTGATTTGATGGTAGGTGGACCAATTTAAATATTCTACGGCAGGACCATAATCCAGAATTGGCTTAATGGTCGAACCTGGTGAACGCTTGGCATCCGTTGCATAATTCCAGCCGCGCTTAACTGTCGTGTTCCTGCCGCCGCCCACTGCTTTAATTTCACCAGTTTCAGTATCTAGTAAGGTTACTCCAGCTTGGAGATCTTTACTTGGATAATTGATGATTTCATCACTGTTCAACATGTTATAGACATATTCTTGGGCATCTTTATCAATGGTCGTTTGGATTTCTAAACCATCGGTAAAGACGTTATAGTCACCCATATCCCCGACTTCCTCAATTACCAAATCGATGAATGCATCATAAGCAGTCGTATCTTTTTGGCTTTTATCGATTTCTTGAAGCCCTTCTGTTATATCGATGCTTTGTGCATCTTTCATTTCTTTTTCGGTGATATATCCATGTTTATTCATTAAGTGAAGAACAATATCACGGCGTTCTTTCGCACGTTCAGGGTGTTTATACGGGTCATACCTGCTTGGGCTTTGCGGTAATCCTACAAGCATGGCCGCTTCGTTCAATTTCAATTCGCTAAGATCTTTTCCATAATAAGTTTGCGATGCAGTTAAGATCCCGTTGGCGCGGTTTGCAAAGAAAATCTTATTCACATACATTTCGAAAATTTCTTCTTTTGTATATTTTCTTTCAAGCTGAATGGATAGCCACATTTCCTGGACTTTCCTTTTAATGGTCTTATCAGGTGTTAAATAAGAACGCTTGATAACCTGCTGGGTCAATGTACTTGCACCCTCAGAGCCGAATCCGTTTTTGAAGTTTGCTATGACGGCACTGCCCAGACGTAAGAAATCGACCCCGTGGTGTTGATAAAAGCGTGAATCTTCCGTTGCCAGGAAAGCTTCTTCGACAAGATCGGGAATATCTTCATAATTTACATAATCCCGGTTTTCCTTTCCGATTTCAGCTAGCAATTTACCATTTTCATCAAGAATCTTGGATGTGACCGGATCTTTCAAAAGCTTTTCGTCAAGTTTTGGAGCGTCGCTTATAAAGTAAGCCATTGCAGCTCCACCGGCAACAAGGCCTATTATTCCAATTGTAACAAGTATAAGGAAAATTCGCTTAAGCATATTGGTTGGCTTTTTAGGACCATTATTCTGTCCCTTTTTTTGAGTCTGCCCCTGCTTTCGGCGTTCTTCTCTAGTATTATATTTTTCAGCCATTACAGCTAACCTGCCTTTCTAAAAAAACTAAAAATTTTCTGCGATGAGCGAATCTACTACTTTAATATAGTCAATTCTCGGTAGAAAGCCAAGAGTAATCTTTCGTGAACTGCTTTCAACTTCTTGAAGAGTTATAGATTTGCGCCCGCCTTCTTTCATTCTCTTCCAATAAAAACTCAGTTGTTCAGAACTCATTAGATATATATCTTCCATTGCGGAAAACCGGATGATGACAAACGCAATTCCGTCATGCTGAACGATATGTTTCATATGTTCAATTTGATGGTCATGAAAATTCTTCAAAGGGAACGAACTGCTGTTTTTCGTTTCCTTTGCCTCAAAATCAATGTACTTTCCTTTATAAACACCATTGTAATCGGTGGTCGATGCTTGTTTGAAATAAGCCTCTTTAATGACTGCAGCACTTCTTTTCGGATAGTGGACATCGACAATTTGAATGGGTGTCGGTTTTTTATGGATGACGGCAATGCCGTGTGCTAAATAATACTGATTGGTTTCGTTCAAATCGTCTTCCAATGTTTTTCCCCGGTTGCTGTAACTGATTTTTTTTAGTGGGCTTTTCTTTTCTTCCATAGCCTGCGGTACAAACTTTCGTCCATTGGGATAATGAAATGCCACTTTTACCCCTCCTTTTTTTTCACTTTTCTATATTAGCAAAAAAAGAATCCAAAATGTGAATAAAAAGAATTGTTTCTTAGAACGATAGGATTTATGTACAACTATATGTCACAATTCATCGCTATGGAAAGGCTGGACTCATAGATGCGAATGTTAAAGACGGAAAAGCAATTGCTTCATTACATAAAAGCCCAAACCGCTAAAGGGAATAGGGATAATATATCAAGAACAAAAGCATATGAACAATTTTTTAGAATGCATCCAGAAATACAATGGTCTTTTTTAGCTGGGATGGTTTCTAGGAATGCAGGCTGGAATATGTGTGATCTTGAAGGAATTTGGTTTTCCCATTTGCTTGGCCTTAAATATAGGCATCACTTATTCCTAACGTATGAAGAAGCCAACTGGAGAATATTCCAAGATGCGTATCCGCAATTACTTCTCTATCATTATTCGACGAAGTATGGACGTCCTTTGTTTCACTTATGTCATTATTTTTTTATTACCAAATTCATGAAGAACGAATGGTATTCCTTTTGGAAACATGGAGATCGTGAAAAATTAGTCACTGCGCTTATCATAAATGAACAAAACATCATTGAAGAACCGGTTATTAAAAAGCAATCTTTCGTTTTTCATTCTCTATTATTTTTCCTGCAGGACTGGATGCATTTTAGCACCGTTTTATTTCCTACTTGCAATGGAGAACTGTATGGCTCGTCGGTTTCGCATTTTAGAAATATAGATAAAAGGATTGAATTGGGGAAAAGGTTGGCTGGCCTTTTATTTTCTGAAGATTTGTTTCCGCGCTTTTTTGAATTTTCCTGCAGGACTGAACCAACGGGTGCCAGATATGATTATGAACAATATCGAAAAAAGCCTAGGTACCATGAAACCCCGATGCTGAGGGGCGTATATCCTGTGATTCATCATCGAGCAGGGGAGACAGAGCAATGGGATATGAAAAAAGGGGTTAAAAAAAAATGGTTTATTGAACCCAAATGGGAAGAAGAGCCGTATTTGACCGATTGGTATGACCATAAACAAAAGCAGCTGCACACGGCAGCAATAATCAAAAACTTGATTTTATAATAGGAAACAGGGAAGGCGTCGATTAAGCCTTCCCTGTTTAGTCGTTCAGTATTTATGTCTTACGTAGAGGGGCGGTTCTCTCCACTAAGTTTCGGGTTTCCCGTTCCTGCCTTTTTAGTGGGCGGCTTTTGTCGTTTTTCGTTTTTTTGCTGTCTGCTTTCATTCGACTGCATAAAATCACCTCCTGTCTGTATTCTTGTTTAAAACTTCATTCTTCATTCTGGCATTGTTGTCGAAGGGCATAATAAATTAAGTGAATTGCACTTTCTTTGCCGATTCCCTTCTAGTTTTGTCAGTCATGAAGGGCTTTCAGATAAAAAAAAGAATAGTACAGGTAAAGAATGGGAGGGATCAGCATGGTCAATAAAAGTGTCGCAACAGAAGAGATATTAAGGATGATAGCTGAGATCAGTACCAGCCTGGATCGTTTGGAAATTTCATATGGGGAAACTGTAAATACAGTGCGGTGCAAACTATGGGCGGAGCAATATACATTAGTTAATGAAGCCCAGGAAGCCATTGAGAAAGCCGAGGATTATTGGGTAAATGCTGAAGGTCCAAACCACTCCTTTTCCATTGTCCCGGAAAAAAGAATGATAAAGCACAAGGTTTTCACGGAATTGCCCGTATAAGCCGGAGGAATATCATTTTATAAAGAACTGGATTATACTTAGGGAAACAATTGTACGGAGGAATTTAATGTGCAAAAAGAAAAAATGCAGCTATTAACAGAACAATTAATACAATATACGGTCAAAGCGGATGAGATTTATGAGGGTGTACGCAAGGAAGGAAAGGAAAAGGATTTCTTTTTGGAAGTCAAGCCGTTTGCAGACCTGGTCAGGACCGCATGCATCGAATGGGAAACCGGAATGAAGGAGTGGATGAAAGAAACCGAATTCAGGCATCTTTTCCCCGAGCAAATCGAACAAACCGCCCATAACCTTTCTGATGTGGCCGTTCAGGCATTTTTTCCTAAAACAAGTTATAAGCGATTTAAAAGCCACGTCCAATCGGTCGAATTCATCCTTAATAATGTAAAAACGGAAATCGATCGGATTTTATCATAAAAACACCTGAACTATATTACCTCTTTTTTCATATATTATCAGAACCATGTAATGAAAAAAGAGGAGGGCTCATTGACATGATGAGATCCGGTTTTAACCAAATCTCTCCAAATCAAGGACAGTTTCCTCAACCAATGCCGGAATATTGGGGAGGGTACCAACAGCCAATGCCGTATCCTCCGCCAAATAATCATAATCTTGAACAATCATTTACGTATCCATATCATCTCCAGGATACAGGGGGCTATATGACGCCATATCATGATCCTTATCAGCAGGCGGCCTATCATCCATTCCAACAAGTCCAGCAGCAGGCGATGCCTGTGGGTGCTTATCCGGGCAACAGTGTAATGCAGCCAATGGCACAAATGCACCCAATCCAGTCCAATCAACAGCCGCAAGCTTTTAGTCCGTTCGCCAATCCGTTACAGCCAGCTAAAAGACCTCCGCAAAGTCAGCAGCAGGCCCATAATCCATATCCTAAGCAGCAGTTCATGCAAAAACCCCAGCCATCGGGTTTCAAATCGGTCATGAATCAATTCAAAACACAAGATGGCTCCATGGATATAACGAAGATGATGAATACAGCCGGACAAATGATGAATACTGTTTCTCAAGTATCTTCAATGGTCAAAGGAGTAGGGGGCTTCTTCAAAGCTTAGATGGTGAATAAAGGAAAAGCAGACTTATAAGTGACCAGCCACTTTTTTAAGTCTGCTTTTTTTCATGCCTAATGAATTTCAATCCGATTCCCTCTGACTTTGGGTAGGTTAAGCGTGAGGATGCCATCGCGATGTCGCGCGGTCACATTTGCTTCATCAATCGGCTTTGGAAAGGAAATGGTTCTTGATAAAGTACCGGCTGAAACTTCCTTTTGGAACAATCCTTGATTTTTATGCTTTCTATCTTCATGCTTTGCAGATATGGTTACGGCATGGGACAGTACATCAATTGATATTTGACTGCGTGCAATTCCGGGCAAGGTGGCAGTAAGGGTATATTCTGAATGCGTTTCGTGAACATCAACCGGAAAGCTGCGTTCTTTCGCCGAACCGAAGAACTCGTCAAGAGATTGCAGCATGCCTTTAGGGGGCCTCTCGGAAAACAGCCGATCCATTTTGTTAATGAAATGGGTAAAGGGTTCTATTCGATTCCGATTATTATTTTTTTCAGAAGAGGTCATCACGGTGCTCCTTTCTAAAAAATTCCTTTGCCTATAGGCTATGTGAGGAATGAAGAAATGTGAATGCACTGTTGGGTTTCAGATACAGGTCTATAGGGAATAACGTTACTGAATGATTAGTAAAGGAAATGAGGGATTAATATGACAGATGGCAAGCTTTCCTACATAGATACCGGGAAAGGTAATGAAACATTGTTGTTTATCCATGGGTTTTGCGGAAGCCATGAATATTGGAGTGACATCATTGCTGAATTAAAGGGTGAATACCGGATTATTGCCGTTGATCTACGGGGGCATGGTGCAAGTGAGGAAATTGAGGGATCTTTCTCGATTGAAGATATGGCTGCTGATATTGCGTCATTTCTGGAAGAACTGGAAATCGGACAGGTCTATATGTTTGGTCATTCGCTTGGGGGATATATCACCTTGGCATTCGCAGAAAGGTTTCCTGGGAAATTGTCTGGTTTTTCATTGGTACATTCCACCGCTTTCCCTGACGATGAGACTGGAAAGGCGGGGCGCTTAAAATCTGTCGAGAAAATTGAAAGTGAGGGAATCCCCGCTTTCATTGACGGACTTATACCAAAGCTTTTCGCTAATTCCGATGATCCCAATATTGACCATATAAAGGAAATCGGATATAAAACAAGTGAAATTGGTGCAATAGGGTCTTTACATGCCATGAGGAACAGAATCGACAGAAATCATGTACTCAAAGATACGAAGTTGCCAGTCCTATTGGTTGCAGGTGAACAGGATAAGGTGATTCCCGTTGACAAAACCTTTTCTGTAAAAGGGAGCCATATCAAAGAAGTTATACTTAAGGGCAGCGGCCATATGGGAATGTTGGAAGCTCCAAGCAGGCTAATCGAAGAAATCATTCGCTTTGTCGAGAAGAATTAAATGAAAAAAGACTGAGCTGGAAACGAGATGGTGACGTTTCCGGCTTTTTTTTTTGAAAAGGAAATAGTTTCCCTTTTGCATAGAACGTTCATTCGGTAGAATAGGAGTATGGGGTGGTCATATGAAACTGCGAAAAAATTTACAAGAAGTCATCAATGATTTAAAAACAAATGAGGATTTTAAAGATAATATAGTACATTGGCAAGTAATTGAAGCAAAAGAGGCAAAACATGTACCTTTTCCGGATGCAATGAATGATAAAATCAAGCATGCTCTTGAATTACGGGGGATAAATGGATTGTATACCCATCAGGCAACTGCATTTGATACTGCTGTCAGTGGCAATAGCCTTGTAGCGGTCACACCTACAGCTTCTGGAAAAACATTATGCTATAATTTGCCGGTCCTTCAAAAAATACTGGAAGATGAGAAAACTAGGGCGCTTTATATTTTTCCGACAAAAGCGCTGAGTTATGATCAAAAGAGCGAATTGAATGAAATGATTCATGAAATGGATGCTGAGATAAATAGTTATACATACGATGGGGACACACCTTCAAATATCAGGCAAAAAATCCGCCAGGCAGGGCATATCGTGATCACCAATCCTGATATGCTCCATTCCGGAATCCTGCCCCATCATACGAAATGGGTCTCTTTGTTTGAAAATTTGAAGTATGTGGTAATCGATGAACTTCATATTTACCGCGGCGTTTTCGGAAGTCATACAGCCAACGTCATAAGAAGGTTAAAAAGGATTTGCAAGTTTTATGGAAGCGACCCTGTATTCATCTGTACATCCGCTACGATAAATAACCCAAAAGAGTTGGCAGAAGAGCTCACGGAAAAACAAATGGTCCTAATCGATAATAACGGAGCCCCAAGTGGTAAAAAGCATTTTGTGTTTTACAATCCCCCAATAGTAAATAAGCCGCTGAACATACGAAGGAGTGCGGTTTTGGAAGTCAGGAAACTGGCAAATGAATTTTTGAAAAATAAAATTCAAACGATCGTTTTTGCGCGAAGCAGGGTTCGTGTGGAAATTCTATTGACATATTTACAGGAACTTGTGTCAAAGCAATTGGGGCCAAAGTCGATCAGGGGCTATCGCGGTGGATATCTTCCAACACAGCGCAGAGAAATTGAACAAGGACTCAGGGATGGTTCCATTTATGGAGTGGTTTCCACAAATGCACTTGAGTTGGGCGTCGATATCGGCCAGCTTCAGGTCTGCATAATGACTGGTTACCCTGGATCCATATCGAGTGCCTGGCAACAGGCGGGACGAGCAGGTAGAAGGCATGGTGAAGCATTGATCGTCATGGTCGGCAGTTCTAGTGCCCTAGATCAATATATCGTACAGCATCCCGAATATTTCTTTACCAGAAATCCAGAAACTGCAAGAATCAATCCGGATAATCTTTTGATCTTGGTTGATCATGTAAAATGTGCAGCATATGAGCTTCCATTTAAAAAAGGCGATACCTTTGGGAAAACAGAGATTATGGACGTTCTTGAATTCCTTACGGAAGAAAGGGTCTTACACTTAAATGGCGACAAATGGCATTGGATGAATGATGCTTTCCCCGCAAGCAATATCAGCCTGCGTTCAGCGGCACAGGAAAATGTCGTGATCATCGACCAAACGAATGCACCGGTTAATCGGGTCATAGGGGAAATGGATACGTTCAGTGCAATGACCCTCCTCCACGATGAAGCCATTTATTTGCACCAGGGAATTCAATTTCAGGTGGAAGAACTTGATTGGGATGAAAAGAAAGCTTATGTACGTGAAGTCAATGTGGACTATTATACGGATGCCAACCTTGCTGTTCAGTTGTCTGTATTGGAAGTAGATAAACAGCGAACTTTCGCTTCCACAGCAGCTGCTTTTGGTGATGTCGCAATCCGAGCGATGCCTACGATCTTCAAAAAAATCAAATTTGAAACTCATGAGAATATTGGTTCAGGACCAATCAGTCTCCCGGAAATGGAACTGCACACGAGTTCAGCCATGCTTTCCATGAATCCCGATATATTTAAGTGGGACGAAAATCGGATAGAACAAGGAATGATAGGTGCCTCCCATGCTCTTAATTACATGATTCCGCTACATGTTATGTGCGATCCGCATGATATTCATGTTTATCCGCAGGTTAAGGCAGCACATAATGAAAAACCGACCATTTTTATCTATGATAGTTATCCGGGAGGGATAGGGTTAAGTGATAAAGTATATGAAAACTCTGAAGTCATTCTGCTTGAAACAATATCAATGATCGAAAATTGCGCTTGTGAAAGCGGCTGTCCTTCCTGTATCGGGACGGAATCCGCAACGAAAACAGCCAAGAATGATGCCAAACAATTATTGGGTCAATTTTGTAAGCAAAAACATTAATAGATCGCAGTGATAAGTGAAAAGAGGTGTAATTTTATGTCCTTAAAAAATAAATTGAACCGTATGAAAACGCATATGAACCTAGGGGAACATCCTTCTCCTGTAAAAGAAGATGACCGAACAGATAATGAAGAAATTCCTTACTATGAAAAGTGGCTGGAGAACGATACCGTTTCCTTTCATTTCGATGGTGACTATTGTTTCATTAGGGAAGTCCGCTACCCTATAAATCACAAACACGGGTTATATGCATTTTCCGAGCTGAAAAAGGTTGTAAAAGAGTGGAATCAAACTAAATTGGAGCATCCACTATCCGCTAGGGGCGTTAAAAGTGAAGATCTGTTTTTCTTCGATACGGAAACAACAGGGCTTGGAGGCGGAGCTGGCAATACCATTTTTTTACTTGGCTATGCATATTTAGAAGGTGAAGAAGTAGTCGTGAAGCAACATATCCTTCCGCAGCCTGGAAGTGAAATCCCGCTTTATCAAAGCTTTCTGGAAAACATCAATTACGAAACGCTTGTCACATATAATGGTAAATCCTTTGATTGGCCCCAGCTAAAAACCAGACATACCTTGATAAAAGAGCATGTACCAAAACTACCGGAATTCGGACATTTCGATTTATATCATGCTTCAAGACGCCTTTGGAAAAACAAATTGGAACGAGTGAAATTATCAGCAGTCGAAACCGATATTCTAGGTGTTTATAGGGAGGATGATATTCCTGGATATTTGGCGCCGATGATTTATTTTGATTTTGTTGAGAGGAAGAATCCGGAAATTCTGTTTGGAATCATGAAGCATAATGAATTGGATATCTTATCACTGATCACATTGTATATTCATTTATCCCGAAAAATCCTCCAAATCGATGGATATACGGAAGAGTCCATGGAAATTGCACGATGGCTCGCTTATTTGGGAAAAAAAGAGGAGTCAGTTGAGACATATCAAAAAATATTGGAAGCAGGAAATGAGGAAGATCGGATAATCGCTGGCCATGCCTTAGCCTTCCAGAAAAAGAAGCAAAAACTATTCAATGAAGCTTTGGAAATTTGGAAGGAAGCCGCCTTAAAAGGAAATGTGCAAATAAGGATACAGGCACAGATTGAATGTGCAAAATTATATGAACATCAATTTAAGGATGTCGGTCTTGCTCTAAAATGTTCAATAATCGCACTTCAAGAGATGGTGAGCGAAGGGAACCTGCCAGGGAAAAAACAATCGGAATTGGAAAAGAGGATCCATCGACTCGAAAAGAAAGAGCAATCTAAGGGTATTTCTATATAATATATGGGAATTGAATTGGTCTTTTAGTGCAAAAGGCTGAAAATAAAAAATATGTATACAATTATTGTAGCCTTCAACTATTATGTGTAAAATGGAAAGAGTTGAGGGTGAAATTCTGAAGCGTTCATTTCATTCCTTTACATCATAAATTCAAGGTGAAAGTGGAGCGAAGAAATGTATAAAACGACTTTATTTCTATTTTTTGTTGTCCTTTGTTTAACAATTGTTTTATTTACTTCATTAAAAGACAGTCTCTATTCCTTTTTATAGAAAATTACCCTCAGTACATTTGAAGGGATAGCATTAATATAATAGTGTACTTATCGACAGCCATACATCGTTTTATACTTATTCTGTATAATTAGGTCATTTCATCAGTACACGTATCCCCTTTTTTTCATAGTCTGTAATGGTAAGACTAAACTTATCATGATGAAAGGGGACGTATTATAAATGTATTTTCGTAATTGTGGAGGAAATAAGCCCAATGTAATGGGAGCATCCAACAATGTAATGGGAGCATACGGGAACGCACCTGGAGTAATGGGCGCATCAACCGGTAAACACCCCCACAACGTAATGGGCGCATCAACCGGTAAACACCCCCACAACGTAATGGGCGCATCAACCGGTAAAAAGTCTAACGTAATGGGAGCCTATAGTCCATCGGCTGTGTCACCAGCGCAATATGGTCCATCGGCTGTGTCACCAGCGCAATATGGTCCAACACAAACATCTCCATCTCAAGTTGCCCCAGCGCAAGTCTCTCCGACACAGCAATTTGTCAATACGAATGTATCGAACACAGTGGTTCCTGTCGTTCATCCATCACATACTACAAATGTCAATAAACATGTGAACACGTTTAAACATTATTTCCCGCATACTCAATCCGTGGTGAACGAGTGCTATAATCAACACTTGATTTGTGGAAGGCCGCCGCAAAACCCATGCTGTCCGCCTGGACATTTCGGATATTAAAAAATAAGGGCTTATAAGCCCTTGTTTTCTTACATAATCATGTTAAAAGGAGATTAGCCAAGCGATGAAGGTTTTGTATATGACGGGCTATAAGGCTTTTGAATTCGGGATATTCAAAAATGACCATGAAGCCGTAAAATATATAAAGAAAGCGATGAAGCAGCGTCTCCTTCCATTGGCGGAAGATGGGCTGGAATGGGTGATCATCTCAGGTCAGTTGGGTACGGAACTATGGGGTGCAGAAGTAGTGTTCGAATTACAGGAGGAATATCCTCAGCTTAAATTAGGGGTACTTACTCCTTTCCTGAAACAGGAAGAGTCTTGGAACGAGACGAATCAAGACTATTACCGATCCATATTGGCCCGTGCCGATTTTGTTGAGTCCATTTTCAATAAACCATATGAAGGGCCACAACAGCTGAAAATCAAAAATAGGTATATGGTCCATAAAAGCGATGCCATGCTCATCATTTTCGAAGCAGAAAAAGAAGGATCATCCCGATATCCTTATTTCGAGGCGATGAAAAAAGCCGAAACACAGCCATACCCCATCTATCAGATAAACTTTGATGATCTGCAACTGGCTGCGGAAGAAGCAAGCTGGTCCGAAGAATGATGGAGTGAAAATAATTATGGATTAAAAGTTGTTTCTAAAGCATAATCATATTATTATGAAATTTAGATACAGATTTAATGGGAATACATATCGTTCACTAAACAGTATGCATACAAAAAGGTGTTTCGTTGACAAACCCAAGCAGATTTGAAAAAATAATAAAAAGTCGATTGTATTGGCGAAAGTATTGAGGTGAAGTCTTATGCTATCCGATAAGATAAAATTAACGGCTAAAGATATTCTTGAAAAAGATTTTAAAACAGCCATGCGCGGTTATAAACCTGAAGATGTGGATCAATTCCTGGATCTGATCATTAAAGATTATGAAGTGTTCCATCAGGAAATCGAAGATCTAAAACAAGAAAATCTTAAATTGAAAAAACAAGCCGCAGAAGAGAGTACAAAACGTCCAAATCAACCTGCTCCAAGTGCCACTCCGGGAACCACTAACTTTGATATCCTTAAACGGTTATCCAACTTGGAAAAGCATGTTTTTGGTAACAAGCTTTTTGACTGAGATTTTGCATTGTAAAAGTGAAAATTATTTTGGTATTGTTTTTTCATGAGTAATGGAGTATAATCAATTATGTTATGTTAACGTTTGGGTAATTGCTGCTGCATTTATGCAGTAGAGGAAAGTCCATGCTCGCACGGACTGCGATGTCCGTAGTGTTCGTGCCTGGCGAAAAAATAAGCTTGGGCAGCAATCTTGGATTGCTGACGGCTGGGAAAATGCCTAAGTCCTTTTGGATATGGCATGAATACCTATAAAAGTGCCACAGTGACGTAGCCTTTACAGAAATGTAAAGGGTGGAACGAGGTAAACCCCACGAGCGAGAAACCCAAATTAATGGTAGGGGCGCTTTCTTCCTTGGAATTGAACGAGGAGAAGGACAGAAGCATATGCTTCTGTAGATAGATGATTACCGCCGAAGTACGAGACGCGAGTCGCTTGCAGTACTGAGGAACAAAACATGGCTTACAGAACGTTATCATATTACACCAAAAGCACAACTCTCCTTTTAAAAGGGGAGTTTTTGTTTATGGAGATTGCCTGATTATAAAAAGATTGGGCATTTCCATTTATTTTTCGTTTTCTGAAACACCGCTGTGTTAAACTAAGAACTTGGCAAGTTTTTCATTCCGTTTCGAAAAGTGCAAGCGGAAAGAAAAATGGGTTTGGATGAAGTCAGTCGGAATCGTTTTAAAAAATAGTGTCGGAATGTAAAGCATTTCCTTTATTCTGGGTATCCTATTTTTAAAGGTTCCTTAACTCTTCGAAAACTTCAAATTTCAGGATAATGAATGGGAAGCATACATAATTGGTTTTGATGATTTCAATCATATGATTGCTGCGTGTATCTTAAGGTACATGGATAATTGAGTAGTGTTTTATTTAATTATTGAATGTTCTCGCTACATGATCATGAAATAAGCTAAGCAAACAATGAAGAATTTTAACTGAAATATAAAAAAGCGGTGGACCTTTAAAATAAGGTTTACATGTAAAAAATCAATGCCTGATTCTTAAATACATAAATGAAGAAATTCCGGAAAAGGTGACATTGATTTGGATTAATGGAAAGAAGGTGCAAGATTAATGAAACAATTCGATATTATCGCAACATCAGCAATGGGATTGGAATCAATTGTTGCCAAGGAGGTTAGGGATCTTGGTTACGATTGTCAAGTCGAAAATGGTAAAATCACATATAAAGGCGACCAATCCGCCATTGCCCGCTCTAATTTATGGCTGCGCAGTGCCGATAGGGTGAAAATTAAAGTCGCGGAATTTAAAGCATATTCATTTGATGAGTTGTTTGAAAAAACAAAGGCATTGAATTGGGAAGATTACTTATCAGCCGATGTAGAGTTCCCTGTGAGTGGAAAATCCGTTAAGTCAAAGCTTTACAGTGTTCCTGATTGTCAGGCTATTGTCAAAAAGGCGATTGTTGATAGATTGAAAAGTAAATATAAGCAAGTGTCTTGGTTTGCAGAGACTGGTCCTTTGTTTAAAATTGAAGTGTCTATCTTGAAAGATTTAGTGACACTTACCATGGACACTTCAGGAGCAGGTTTGCATAAAAGAGGATATCGGACAGATCAGGGGGAGGCGCCCCTTAAAGAAACATTGGCAGCTGCGTTAATCATGCTGACCAATTGGAAACCGGATAAACCTTTCATAGATCCATTTTGTGGATCTGGAACGATTCCCATCGAGGCAGCCTTAATTGGGCAGAACATAGCACCTGGGTTTAACAGGGAATTCGTATCTGAAACCTGGGCGTGGATGGACAGCAAGGTTTGGGATGAAGCACGGATTGAAGCTGAAGATTTAGCCGATTATGATCAGTACTTGGACATAACCGGTTGTGATATTGACCATCGAATGGTCGATATAGCTAAAGAGAATAGTTTTGAAGCCGGTCTTGGTGATCTGATTGAATTCAAACAAATGCAAGTGAGGGATATCTCGACAAGGAAAGAGTATGGTGTCATTGTCGGGAACCCGCCTTATGGAGAACGTCTTGGTGAGAAAAAAGAGGTTGAGCAGATGTATAGAGAAATGGGCCAAGCCTTCAAGAAGCTTGATACATGGTCAGTATACATGATTACCTCCAATCCTGACTTCGAACAGCATTACGGTAAGCCTGCAACGAAAAAAAGGAAGCTTTTCAATGGTTTCATCCGTGCAGACCTTTATCAATATTGGGGGAAAAGGCCGCCAAGACAGCCTCAAGGTGAATAAGTAGGTAGAATATAATGGAGGATTTTGATGGTCAGGACGATTTATTCATAATAGGTTCCAGTCTTGCTTATCATTTCCTTTTCTGTTATTCTAATAATGAATTATTTTTGTTCAGATTTAAGGAATACCTTAATATTCTTTTGAGCAAGGATAGTAATATAATGTGTGGAGAACACACTAGGAGGCAACAAAAATGGAACAAGGTAAAGTAAAATGGTTTAACGCAGAAAAAGGTTTTGGATTCATCGAACGTGAAGGTGGAGACGATGTATTCGTACATTTCTCAGCTATCCAAGGCGAAGGTTTCAAAACACTTGAAGAAGGCCAAGACGTTACATTTGATGTAGAACAAGGTCAACGTGGACCACAAGCATCAAACGTAAACAAAGCTTAATTCAACCCTATATTATTTACAGACAGGCTCTCTTTTGGAGCCTGTCTTTTATTTTACGAATCGGGCAACCAGACAGCATACATAGAAAAACAGACATAATACGCTTCATTTCGGATGGTTGGTAAATATCTTGACTATTAATGTGAAATAAAGGATAATATACTTTTGCTTAAGATTATAATGATTCGGATACTATATACTGATGATAGATAAAAGGGGAGACCATGATGCTTAAAACACTGCCTTTTTCGGTAACAAAGGAAGATTCTTTTTACGATAAGCTTTCAGAATGGATCGGTGATGTTTTTTACGATATTCTTCCCGAAAAAGGATTTGAGCTGCGTGACGAACAAATCTTCATGGCTTTTCAGTTAGAAAAAGCCTTTAAAGAAAAGAATGTAAGCTTTGCTGAAGCAGGGGTAGGGACCGGTAAGACTTTGGTCTATTTACTATATGCGATTTGTTATGCGAGATATACGAATAAACCTGCAATTATTTCGTGTGCGGATGAAACGTTGATTGAACAGCTTGTCAAAGAGGAAGGCGACATCCAAAAAATCAAGAATGCTTTAGGCATTGAAGTGGATGTTAGGCTTGCCAAGTATCACGATCAATATGTATGTCTTAAGAAATTGGATTACGCAGTGAATCATGAAGATTCAGAGGGAATAGATCAACTATATGATGAACTTCCCAAGTTTGTCCATGATAACTCATCCATGAACGCCTATACAGCATATGGAGACCGTAAACAGTATCCATATTTAAATGATGAAGACTGGTCTAAAGTTGGCTGGGATCAGCTCCAAAACTGTTTTACTTGTGATAAACGCCATCGTTGTGGGCAAACCCTATCACGGGACCACTACCGAAAATCAAGTGATTTGATCATTTGTTCACATGACTTCTTCATGGAGCATGTATGGACTAAGGAAAAGCGTAAGCGTGAAGGACAGTTACCATTGCTGCCTGATCATAGCTGCGTTGTCTTTGATGAAGGTCACCTATTGGAGTTCGCTGCTCAAAAGGCTTTAACTTATAAAGTTGGGGAACAGACCCTTGCTTCGGTTTTAGAATTGCTTACAGCCAATCAGGTTCGTGAAGAAACGTTATACATCATTGAGGATTTAATTGATATCAATGAAGAATTTTTTGATTTGTTGGATGAAAAGGCGATACATGTCAGCGGATCTAATCGTTATGAAATTCCGATGTCCAAAGAAATTACAAGCTTCGCCCAAAAGCTTCACAAAAAGGTTGAAGAGTTAGAGGAGAACCTTGTTTTTGAAGCGGAAATGTACACGATCAATGATTATGATTTAAAAGTGACGGAAGAATATTTAGAGCAGCTGGGCTACTCCCTTTCTTTATTTGTGAAGGATGAACAGGCCGTTTCCTGGTTTGAAGAAAATGAAATGACCAAAACATTGGTCATCATGCCAAGGCTTGTACAGGATATTTTGTCTGAACAGGTATTCTCTAAAAAAATCCCTTACATTTTTTCATCGGCAACATTATCGGATAATAAATCCTTCCAATATATTGCAGATAGTTTAGGGATAGAAAAGTATGACAGCTTCTCCGTTGAATCACCATTTGATTACGATGAAGTCATGAAAATGAACATGCCGGTCTTCGAAAGTGGAGATCAATTGGCAAAACTTCAATATACGATGAAGACAATCGAGGAAAATGAAGGTCGAACACTAGTGTTATTTCATTCGAAAGAAGAATTGCATTGGTTCAAGGAAAACTGCCCAATATCTTCTTATCCATTTTATTTTGAAGGGGAAGCGGAAATCAGTGAGCTTGTTAAGAAGTTCCAAGAGGATGAGCAATCTGTCCTTTTCTCCTATCATTTATGGGAAGGGCTTGATGTTCCAGGACCTTCATTACAAAATGTAGTGATACACTCCCTTCCATTCCCGCCACGCGATCCAGTTTTCGAGGCCAAACGCAACTCGGTTACTGACGCATTTGAAGAAGTGGATCTTCCATACATGCTCCTTCGATTACGCCAGGGAATAGGGCGTTTGATCAGGACGAGCAATGATTCGGGAACAGTCCAGATTTTGATTGAAAAGGATCTTTCGGAACAGGTGAAAGAGAAGATTGTATCCATCCTTCCTGTAACGCTTTAACTAAAGTCCAATCCAAAATAAGAGCCAAGGTGCCCCTTGGCTCTTATTTTGTTTTAATTTAAATCGAAGTGGTTCTGATATGAAAGATTTTTGTATAATATGGTAAAGTGTAGTTGGAAGGAGCAGTGAATATGAAAAAAAAGGGTATAAATCTGATAGAAAAAGAGTTTAAAGAATATGTAAAGAAAATCTCGGCCTATAATGAAGCTCTCGCGTTAATTTTTTGGGATTTGCGTACAGGTGCACCGAAACAGGGAGGCGAGCAGCGTTCCGAAGTTATCGGCGTGCTTTCCTCCGAGGTGTTTAATATGAGCACAAGTAAAGAAATGGAATCCTTCATTGCAGAACTTGCTCTGGAGAAAGCCACTCTTAGTGAAACAACGAATAAAATGGTACAAGAGTGTAAAAAAGAGTTTGAAAGGAATAAGAAAATTCCTGCCAACGAATATAAGGAATTCGTCATTTTACAATCGCGTTCTGAAAGTGCATGGGAAGAGGCAAGGGAAAAAGCAGATTTTTCATTATTTCAACCTTATCTGGAGCAAATTGTAGCTTATACCCGTAGGTTCGTAGAGTACTGGGGATATGAAGGGACGAAATATAATACCCTTTTAGATATGTATGAACCAGGCATGACCGTAGATATACTTGACAGCGTATTCAGTGAGCTTCGGGCGAGGATCGTTCCATTGGTAAAACAGATTGCCGAAAGCGAACATAGACCTGAAACAGCGTTCCTTTATAAAGAATTTCCAAAAGAAAAACAGCATCATCTTAACTTGGAAATTTTAAAACAGCTAGGATACGATTTCAAGGCTGGCAGGCTGGATGAAACAGTTCACCCTTTTGAAATTAGAATAAACAGGGGCGATGTCCGGGTGACGACCCGATACGATGAAAATGATTTTAGGGGGGCAATCTTTGGTACCATCCATGAATGCGGACATGCCATTTATGAGCAGAATATCGCCGAAGAATTAACTGGAACACTTCTCGATGGCGGGACATCAATGGGAATCCATGAATCACAATCATTGTTTTTCGAAAACTTCATTGGACGGAACCATAGCTTCTGGAAAAATAAATTCTCCTTATTAAAAGAATATGCTCCCGAACAATTCAAAGATGTGACACTGGATGAATTTTACCGGGGCATTAACGAATCAAAACCATCGTTCATCCGTATTGAAGCAGATGAACTGACGTATCCTCTACATATTATGATTCGGTATGAACTGGAAAAGGCTCTCTTTAATGGAGAACTTGAAGTGAAGGATTTACCGGAAGTATGGAATGAAAAATATAAGGATTATTTGGGAATCGTGCCTGAAAATGATGCCATGGGCGTGTTGCAAGATGTACACTGGGCAGATGGCAGCTTTGGTTATTTCCCTTCTTATGCATTGGGATATATGTATGCAGCTCAAATCAAGCAATCGATGCTTAAAGATTTGCCTGATTTTGATGGCCTGTTGGAAGCGGGTGATATTGCTCCAATCAGGAAATGGCTTAATGAAAAGATACATAAATACGGAAAAACAAAAAAGCCTCTTGAGATTTTGAAAGAAACGACAGGAGAGGGCCTGAATGTTCAGTATTTAATAAAGTATCTTGAAAATAAATATAAAGAAGTTTATAAAATTAAATGAATCAAAAGAAGAAGGACTTGGATTAAATGCCAAGACCTTCTTCTTTTTTATGGGTAGTTGCAAAAGTGACCTTTGTGATACCAGTAAATGGAACATGAAGATGGGGTGATTTTTTCTTTAGATAGGAAAACCCTGTTGGCTTTGTGATTTCGCAATTTTCTAATAATACGAATGATAATTTGATTTTTTAAATGAAAGTTCGGTTTTTATCAAAAATTACTTTTCAAATAGAGCCAGCGTTGTTATAATTCATATATTAATAAAATATAAAGTTTCACTCGTATAATAGCAGGGATATGGCCTGCAAGTTTCTACCGGATTACCGTAAATAATTCGACTATGGGTGAGTAATAGATCTTGTTGCATAATGAAGGCTTTAGCTGATTCATTTTTCATTCATGCCCAAGAAGTATTGCTTCACTCCAAAAAAGTGTCGCAATGTTTCTTGGGCTTTTTTATATGCCGGGAAATGATTGCGTGGTTTATGGGTCAATAATCATCCAAGATTGGGAGGAACCTTCATGCAACTTTTAAAGGAAAAAATCTTGTCCGAGGGTCAAGCTTTATCAGAAGATATCTTAAAAGTAGATTCATTCTTAAATCATCAAATGGATCCTATTCTAATGAAAGAAATTGGTAAAGAATTCGTAAAACGTTTCGAGCAAAAGGAAATAACGAAAGTACTGACGATTGAATCTTCAGGCATTGGACCTGGTTTGATGGCTGCGTTGGAATTGGAAGTTCCGTTAATTTTTGCCCGTAAACGTAAATCACTTACTTTAACAAATGATTTAGTGACCGCGTCCGTTCATTCCTTTACAAAAAAGGAAACCAATACTATTACGGTTTCTAATAAATATATTGAAGCTGGGGATAAGGTTTTAATCATCGATGACTTCCTTGCGGTCGGACAGGCAGCCAGGGGCTTGGTGGAAATCTGTAAGCAGGTTGGAGCAGAAGTGGCCGGAATCGGCATCGTGATTGAAAAGGCATTCCAAAGTGGTGGTAAGGATCTTAGGGAACAAGGTTTTCAAGTCGAATCACTTGCGAGGATTGCTGAGTTGAAATTCGGTGAGATTACGTTCGCTGAGGAAATGGAAGGAGCAACCGTCAATGTCTAATCAATCACCTTTAAAGGTTGCTTCCTTAGGATTACAACATGTCCTTGCCATGTATGCCGGTGCAGTCGTCATTCCATTGATTGTCGGTGGGGCGCTGGGATTGACTGCAGCGCAGTTGACTTATTTAGTTTCGATAGACATTTTGATGTGCGGGATAGCAACATTATTGCAAGTGTGGAAAAATAAATTCTTTGGAATTGGGCTTCCGGTCGTCCTAGGCTGTACATTCACAGCAGTTAGCCCGATGATTGCAATTGGTACGCAATATGGAATCAACTCCATTTATGGATCTATATTGGTGTCGGGATTGATCGTCGTTATCATTAGTAAATTCTTCGGAAAACTGGCAAGGTTTTTCCCACCCATTGTCACTGGATCTGTCGTTTTGATTATTGGCATAACGCTCATTCCTGTTGCCATCAACAATCTTGGTGGAGGTCAAGGTGCTGCTGATTTCGGAGACTTGAATAATGTAGCTCTTGGTTTTGGAACTTTGTTATTCATTATATTCATGTATAAATTCTCATCGGGATTCCTACGCTCCATTTCTATTTTATTGGGGCTGTTAGTCGGAACATTTGCAGCTTTCTTCCTTGGAAAAGTGGATTTTAGCTCAGTGGCCAGTGCCACTTGGCTGCATATGCCTCATTTTTTCTACTTTGGAGCTCCGACATTTAACGTCACGGCAATCATTACGATGACATTGGTGGCGATCGTCAGCTTGGTGGAATCGACTGGTGTTTATTATGCCCTTGGTGAAATCACGGATAAAGAGATATCAGAAGACGATCTGGCTCGCGGATATCGTGCTGAGGGTCTGGCCATCATGATTGGCGGTTTGTTCAATTCGTTTCCGTATACGGCATTTTCACAAAATGTCGGATTGATTCAATTGTCAGGCATTAAAACAAGGAATGTCATATACACAACAGCGGGCATTCTCATTTTCATAGGATTTGTTCCAAAAATTGGTGCATTCACGACGATTATCCCTTCATCCGTGCTTGGCGGTGCAATGGTTGCGATGTTCGGGATGGTAATTGCCGCTGGAATTAAGATGTTGAGCAAAGTGGATTTTGCTTCTCAAGAAAATTTATTGATCATCGCTTGTTCAGTAGGTATGGGACTTGGTGTGACGGTCGTTCCTGAACTATTTGCGCAAATTCCGGAAAGCTTTCAAATCTTAACGGAAAACGGTATTGTAGCCGGAAGTTTGACAGCCATTTTCTTGAATATCGTCTTTAACATCGTCCCTACAAAAGGGAAAGTGAAGGAAGCTCGTATTGAAGGGCAAAAAGTAGCCTGATTAAAAATAGATTCGGTAAACTTGATAGATTCACCATTTAATGCCCAAAATCCTCAGGTGATGAGGATTTTGGGCATTTTTTCATTTATGGCGAAGCAAATCATTGATAATGAAATTGGAGTTTTGTCAGATAAAAGGAAACTCTCTTCACTTTTTGAATATATTGATAGTATATGTTCAGGAAAGTAGTGATAGGGATGGAGAAAAAATATTGTATTCATTGTCGAACCATTTTAAGCCAGGAGTTTAGGTGCAGCGTTTGTGGAAAAGAGGAGTTTCAAAATATCATTATTCAAGTGCAAAATCAATCTTCTGTAAAGAAAGAAGAATGAAAACGCCCCCTTACCGATTTTAGGTAAGGGGGTTTAATATTCTGTGATTACATTTCGATCATTATGATGGGGAGTACCTACGCCTTTTAATGACATGGGTAAATGGATTGCTTCGTGAACCCATACATTTTGGTATTGCACACAAAAACGGTGGGAGGGGTAATATCATTAAATGCATCCCCGCCTGCTAAAGAAGTGGCGATATTCCCGGCAAGCATGTTGCAAGTTCTGCTGCAAAAGATTCAGCATCTCACCTTCTAACGGCATGAAAAACCTGCTTTCACCTAAATTGCTCATGCATCCCCGTTTGTTCCCTCAATCATTATTCTCCCGCGGATATCACCTGTCATGCCAATAAGGATGCTTATGGATTCCTGTTCGAAAGACTGTTTTATGATTTACGGTTTAAAGAGAATGGAATTACGGACTTAACGGCCACGATGGTTCCATTTAACACTTTTGTGATTATAGTGTTGATTCCATTTTCATTTCTTCGCTTGTGTGGTCATGTTCTCTATTTTATCAATTTCTTAGTCTTTTTTACCTAGTTTTTCAAGAACAAAAGAAATAATATTCTGAACCATCAATAAATATGACCATTTATCAATAAAGCATAATTGATATCCTGGTGGGTATATTAACCATATCATGAATAATAAGGGGTGCAATCATGCCGTATTTATTATCTGCATCACATATAAAGCTGCCGCATTTACTTTCTCAGGAGAAAATCATGGAATTTTCGAGAGAAATATTTGGAGCCTCATTTAAGAATATAGAACGGTTACTTAAAGCCTTTAAGAATGGACAAGTGGAAAATCGATATTTTTCTAATGATCTTGATTGGTTTAAAGAGGATCATTCTTTTGCCGATCGGAATGATTTATATATTCAACAGGCAGTCAAGTTTGGGAAAGAAGCTATAGAAAAATGCTTAGCCAACACAGAATTTTTAAAAGAAGAACTGCAGGCAAACGAGCTAGATGCCTTCTTCTTTATCTCAAGCACGGGTATTGCTACCCCGACCATTGATGCCAGGATAATGAATGAACTTCCATTTAGCCCGCATGCTAAAAGGATTCCGATTTGGGGGCTTGGCTGTGCAGGGGGAGCAAGTGGCCTATCGCGTGCATTTGAATATTGCCAAGCATACCCGACGGCGAAGGTCATTGTTTTATGTGTGGAGTTATGCAGTCTGACATTTCAAAGGAATGATATCTCCAAAAGCAATTTAATTGGAACTTCTTTATTTTCTGATGGAGTAAGCTGTGTATTGGTTTGCGGTGATGAGGTGCCTGATGAACAATTTTCCAAAAAAGTAAGACATCTGCAATTTTTGAATTCGCAATCCACGCTAATGCCGAATTCATTGGATGTAATGGGTTGGGATGTTAAAGATCAAGGGTTATATGTGATCTTTTCCAAAGATATCCCTACAATCATTAAGGAATGGCTTAAACCGAATGTTCAAGAGTTCTTAATGGAGAATGGATTGGATCTCAGTGATATAAAAGATTTCATTGCTCATCCTGGAGGCAAAAAAGTAATTGATGCTTATCACGAAGCCCTCGGGTTCGATGAAAGCATGACGGCAGAGTCAATGAGCGTATTGAGGGAATTTGGCAATATGTCCTCAGCAACTATTTTGTACGTCCTGGAGAGGTTCATGCAGCGTGGCGGGAATAAAGATGAGGTGGGCTTGGCTGCTGCATTGGGGCCTGGGTTTTCGTCCGAACTTGTGTTAATGAGGTGGAAGTGATGATCTTTGCCATTTTCATTATCTTGATCGCTATACAGCGCATGTTTGAATTATATATCGCCAAACAAAATGAAAAACAGTTAAAGGCTGCAGGAGCAGTGGAATATGGTGAGTCCCATTACAGTTGGATGGTTCTAATGCACCTTAGTTTTTTTATTGTTCTCATTTTTGAAGTGGTCGGGCTTGAAAGGGATGTGGCTGGACTTTGGCCAATTTGGCTGACCCTTTTTCTAATTGCACAGTCAGGCAGGCTTTGGGTAATCCTTTCATTGGGAGAACATTGGAATACAAAAATCATAGTGGTTCCTAATGCCGATGTAGTCATTAAAGGTCCTTATAAATATTTTAAACATCCGAACTATATCATAGTGGCAACTGAGATAATAGTTATTTCTTTATTATTCAATGCATATTATACTGCTGTCATCTTTAGTTTATTGAATGTTTGGATGATGACGGTAAGAATCCCATTGGAGGAGAAAGCATTAAAGGAACATACGGAATATTCTACGGTTTTTAAGGGAAAATAATAAAAAATGTTAATTTCTTATTGAAAACGATTATCGTTCGTGATAAGATTCTAAATGAAGATGAAAATTATTCTCATTCGGATTTCGATAAATTTATTTTAATAACTAATAACTAAAAGCTAATCAATATATAAGAGGATGGTGTTGGTAATGGTTTGGGTATTCATTTTATTGACAATCGCTACATATGGTTTTGTGATGAAACATGTATTGAATAATATTCAAAGACCGGCAAAGGCTGTTAAACCTTTTACCGGGTCACCAATGGAAAACCGAACTGCTTTTAACCCCACCCCTACAACCAGGTAAACATCCTGGTTTTTTTTTGCATTCAAAGTCAATATGAATCAAACTGCATGAATCCACCAATCGGTGGTTTTTTTTTGAACATGGCCAGTAATGAATCATATAGTAAAAATAAAGCTGATGGTATGAATAACAAACGAAATCGTTTACAATAAGAATATCAAAATGACGATAGATTAAGGGGTATGGATTCATGATTCAAGAAACATTAAAGCAACAGTCCAAATTGGGGATTTTGACTGCCATGTATGAGAAATTTCAATCGGCAGGTGATACAGGAAATGCGGATAAACTAAAACAGTTAATCATGAAAGTGAATAATGAAGAGTTCATCATTGCTTTTTGCGGGCATTTTTCAGCGGGGAAATCTAGTATGATTAACTTTTTCCTCGGTGATCAAGTATTGCCTTCAAGCCCGATTCCAACAAGTGCAAATACGGTAAAAGTCCAAAAAGGGGAAGACTATGCCAAAGTCTTTTACCATCATCAGCCACCAGTCTTATTTCCTGCACCTTATGATTTTAAAGAGGTCAAGAAATTTGCCAAGGATGGAGATTCAGTATCGGCAATAACGATAAGTTCCAATGATTTTTCACTGCCGAATTCATGTGCGATCATGGATACGCCAGGAATTGATTCGACAGACGATGCCCATAGAGTTTCTACGGAATCTGCCTTGCATCTAGCTGATGTCGTCTTCTATGTCATGGACTACAATCACGTCCAATCAGAAGTGAACTTCCTATTCACGAAAGAATTGTTAGAGGCTGAAAAACCGACATACTTAATTATCAATATGATCGATAAGCATGATGAGAACGAGCTTAGCTTTCAAGACTTCAAGCTTTCCGTTTCTGAGGCATTTGCGAACTGGAATGTATATCCTGATGGTATTTTTTATACATCCGTAAGAGACTTGAACAATCCTGAAAATGAAATAGAAGTGGTCAAGCAATTCATATCTGATATTGCGGGCAAAGGTCTAAATGATGGGAAAGATGCCATCATGCAATCGGCTAATGCCCTGGTCGAAAGGCATCTTAATTGGCTGAAAGAGCAGTATGAAGAGGAACATGCCGATGATTTTGAAGTATTATCAGAACTTCCATATGAAGAGCGAATACACCTGACGAATCAGGTGGACAGCCTATTGAAAGAAAAAAAATCATTAACTGGACGTATAGAGGAAATCGAGGTCCAATATGCTGGTGCATTAGAAACCATTTTGAAAGGTGCATACATCATGCCCGCGGCAACACGGGACCTAGGTAAATCTTTCTTGGAATCGGCTCAGCCGGACTTTAAAATGGGTCTATTATTTGCCAAGAAAAAAACGGATGCCGAACGTGAGGCACGTATCAAGGCGTTTTTGACCGATTTACAAGAAAAGGTGAAGACCCAGCTTGAATGGCATCTTAAAGAACTAGCCGTTAAAACGCTTAACCAAGCGGAGATTCATGATTCAACACTTGAAAGTAAGGCACAGGCACTTCAGGTCGAGGTAACGGAATCTTACATAAAAAACTCTTTGAAGCCTCAAGTCGATATTACGGGTGAATACGTTTTAAACTATACAAATGATTTGGCATCAGCCATCAAAAAGAAAGCACGTGATGTATCAGAAGGATTTTTGAATAATATGGTTACCGTTATGGAAGGGATAGTAGAACAGCAGTCCATATCCATCGATAAGGAACTTGAAGGTTTTTCCGAATTTGCGGAAGCCCTTAAAGTTACTGCTGCGATGAACGCGGAAATCGAGTACCAAACGGAACGATTAGAGGCCATTGCTCATCAAACTGAATCATTAGTCGATGAGCGCGATATCGATATGCTTTTAACTCAATGGAATGAAGAGGAAAAAAATATTACAGTCAAAATCATGAAAACCGATAAAGGAAGTAATTCAAGGTCCGTCAACGAACAACTTGAAACGGATCATGATAAAGAAAACAAGGAAGCTGTACCTTCCGTGACTGTTTCTTCATCTGAAGCTACTGATTTACGCGGAAAAGAAAAGCTGATGGAGACTGCAACGAGTTTACAACAGGCAGCCAAGCTAATTCAACCTTTGAGAGGGTTTCAATCACTTTATAAAGAATTGAAAGAGAAGGCAAATCGCTTGGAACAGCAGACGTTCACGGTTGCGCTTTTCGGTGCATTCAGTGCGGGTAAATCTTCCTTTGCCAATGCGTTGATGGGAGAAAGCGTCCTTCCTGTTTCACCAAATCCAACAACTGCCGCAATCAACAAAATCATGTCTTCAGACGCTGAGCATCCACATGGAACGGCAACCGTCAAATTAAAGACGGAAGCGATGCTGTTGGAAGATGTAAGCCTGGCCTTGGCAGCTTTTGATAAATCGGCAAAAACTCTAGATGAAGCACTTCAACTGGCAGGACAAATCATTGCGAAGGCGGGGGAAGTTGATAAGGGGAAAACGCATTTATCCTTTCTAAGGGCTTTTCATCAAGGGCTGCCGGAGCACCAAAATGATTTAGGAAATGTGGTTACGGTAGATCTTGAAGGATTTAAACGTTTTGCTGCAGAAGAGTCCAAGTCATGTCTTGTTGATCTGATTGAATTGCGTTATGACTGTGAAATGACTAAGCAGGGGATGGTCCTTGTTGACACACCTGGGGCCGATTCAATAAATGCACGACATACAGGAGCAGCTTTCGAATATATTAAGAATTCGGACGCCATCCTATTTGTGACCTATTATAATCACCCATTTTCACGGGCAGATAGGGAGTTCTTGATACAACTTGGACGTGTGAAAGATTCTTTCGCTATGGATAAGATGTTTTTCATCGTCAATGCCGTCGATCTGGCACAAACCACTGACGAATTGGACGAAGTGATGGATTATGTCACAGATCAATTGAATGGATTCGGAATCCGTTTTCCAAAACTATTCCCGCTTACGAGTAAGGGAGCATTGATGGAAAAACAAAAGCCTGGTTCATTTAAGCATTCGTTCCTTCCTAATAGCGGAATCTCGGAATTCCAAGGTCAATTCGATTCTTTCATAGAAAACGATTTAACGGGACTTGCAATGGAATCGGCTCAAGCGGCTGTAAAAAGAACCGAAGAACTGCTACGTGATGTAATTACAGCTTCAAGGCAGGATGAGAAAGCGAAACGAAATGCCCTGGAGATCCTTTCTCAAGAGGCACAGTCCATTTCGGAACTGCTTTCAGTCATTAAAGGGGATGCCGAAAAGCAACGTTTGAAAAAAGAGATAGACGAATTGACTTTTTATAGTAAACAACGGGTCTTCTTCCGGTTTAATGATTTCTTCAAAGAGTCGTTCAATCCGGCTGTTTTAAAAGATGATGGAGGCGATCTGAAAATTGTCCTCAAGCAATCTATGAAGAACTTATTGGATGCTTTAGGCTTTGACCTTGCCCAGGAAATGCGGGCAACGGCTTTAAGGACGGAAATGTTCGTAAATAAATTACTGAAAGAGAAACAAAGCAGTTTGCTTTTGCAAATGCAAAAAATAAGAAGAAACCTTTCATTACAGCCATATGAACCTAATGAGAGGGAGTCCCTTGAATTTACAGGAGCTTTTGCCCAATTAGATACGGGGGAATTCAAAAAGGAATTGGCATTGTTTAAAAATCCAAAATCTTTCTTTGAAAAAAATGAAAAAGCGAAAATGAGCGAAGGGCTTCAGAAGCGTTTGGATGATCCTGCCCTTGTATATGTAAAAGAACAGGGCGGACGGATTTTCGAAATGTATAATGAAGTCCTCGATCAAGAGCTACTTGCGATTCAAAAAGAGTTTAAGACGGAAATATCGGATATCTTTGCAGGTTTACGTGCAGCATTGGAGGAAACAGTCGATTTACCGTATTATGAAAATGCCGTAGCGGAATTGGCTAAAATGCATTCGAAATAGAAACGAGGTCTCGTTCATGAAAGAAAACCTTATTTCACGATTGAGATACCTGGAAAAGAAAGAGGATATGACCATTTTGATGGCTGCTGTTACTGGCAGCCATTCTTTTGGTTTATCATCCTTCCAATCAGATTACGATGTTCGATTTATATATGTTCATAATGATAAGCGGTCATACCTTAGCTTGAGTCAGCCAGTTGAAGTCATTCAAATGAAAGAAGACCTATTTGACATGGAAGGCTGGGATTTATTTAAATCATCGCGTCTTATCTTAAAAAGTAACCCTGCTCTATTTGAATTATTTCAGTCGCGAATCAAGTTGATTACGCATCCGGATTATTATAGGAAGATGAATCGTTTGATAGCTGAATGCTATTCCAAAAAGGCACTGGGGCACCATTACTATCGGATGATGAGCGACAATCTTCAACAATTGACAAAAACAAGAGGGTCCGAAAGAAAAGAACTGAAAACATGGGTACAAGTATACCGTTCGTATTTAATCCTTGAATATATAATCCAATTGGGTTCGCTGCCACCTTTATCGGTATGGGAATTACTTGATTTGGTTTCAATTGATCAAGAATTGAAAGTCAGGATCACCGGGATATTTAAAGCAAAACAAATGGAGGAATATATAAGCAACAATGAAAGTGAAAAGAATCTTTCGATAATAGAAGGAAAATCACTTTCCTTAAAGAATGAGATAACTAGGCTACATCAAGGAAAGAAGATGGAAACGGAGCTTAATGAATTAATTTGGACCATTTTGGAATAGGGGGTTTGTCAGATGAGTTTTATAATTGAAAAAGAAGAGCTGTTGCCGATGTTGAATTCTCAAGATATCAGAATTTGTGACTGCCGCTTTCAGCTAGGCTCTCCTGATGCGGGGTATAATGAATACAAAAAAGACCATATTTCCGGTGCTGTTTATTTCGATCTTGAAAAGGACTTATCGGGGCAGGTTCAAGAACATGGTGGAAGACATCCTCTTCCTGACCTGGAAACCTTTAAAAATAAACTGGAATCAAATGGAATCACCAAAGATACGGTACTTATTGCTTATGATGGCGGGGAAGGTTCTTTTGCTTCCCGGTTTGTCTGGCTGCTCAGCTACCTTGGGCATCAGAAAGTTTTTGTTCTTAACGGGGGCTTTCGCGCCTGGAGGGATGAGGGCTATCCAATTGACTCGAATCAAACGAAATATGTGCCAACAAAATATCATATCGATTTAAATGAGTCCGTTTTTGCATCTTTTCAAACAGTGAAGGATTACACTATGAATAGGCCTGACTGTCTCGTATTAATGGATTCAAGGGAATCTAAGCGCTACGAGGGAATCGAGGAGCCGATTGATAATAAAGCCGGACATATACCTGGTGCAGTAAATAAGGTGTGGACGAACGTTCTGGAAAATGGCTATTTTAAAAAGAAGGAAGATCTTCAGTCGAGTTTTACAGGCATCAGTAAGGATAAGGAAATCATTGTGTACTGCGGTTCAGGTGTAACGGCATCACCAAATTATATCGCCCTGAAAGAAGCTGGCTTTAAAGATGTGAAGATTTATATTGGCAGTTTCAGTGACTGGATCTCGTATGATGATAATCCAATTGAATAATATTTTTTCCAATTAAACGATCCTTAAAAAAGGGGACAGTTATGTTAAAATGGAAGTACATCATGATAGAGGTGATAATGTGTTAATGAAAGAAAACGAGCAGCATCCTTCCTTTATGCTTGTCGATGGGATGGCGCTTTTATTTAGAGCTTTTTATGCAACGGCAGTTACTGGTCAATTCATGATTAACTCAAAAGGCATCCCGACTAATGCCGTTCAAGGTTTTTTGAAGCATATGCTGACGGCGGTGAATCACTTTTCACCTAGTCATGTAGCGGTGTGTTGGGATATGGGCAGCAAGACTTTCAGAAATGAATTATTTGATGGATACAAGGCTAATCGATCAGAAGCTCCAGTCGAGATGATTCCTCAATTCGACCTAGCGAAACAAGCGGTTGAAGCATTTGATATCCCTAACATAGGGCTCTCTGGATATGAGGCGGATGACTGTATCGGGACAATTGCCAAGGCATCTGCCCAACATAGCCGGGTGGGTATATTGACTGGCGATCAAGATATGCTTCAGCTAATAGATGAAAGCATTTCTGTGCTATTGTTAAAAAAAGGATATGGTAACTATGAAGTTCATAATCCCGATAGCTTTTTTGAATGGAAAGGAATCACACCAAGACAAATGATAGATTTAAAAGCTTTAATGGGTGATACAGCTGATAACTATCCCGGAGTTAAAGGAATTGGGGAGAAGACAGCGTTGAAATTATTGATCCAGTATCAAAGCATCGAAGGGATTCTAGAAAATGTTGCTTCATTGACGAACGGGCAGCAGGCTAAAATTGAATCCGCCGTCGATATGCTTCATTTATCCAGAAAGCTAGCAGAAATAAAATGTGATGTACCAATTTCATGTTCTTTGGACGATGCGGTCTATCAGTATGATCGCGAGAAGGTCAAAAATCTGGCTAGCGATCATGAATTCAGGGCTTTACTGCGAATGATTTAATACGATAAGCGGAGCTTCCAAATGGGAGCTCTTTTATTTTGCATGGTGATTTTTTTGTCGAAAAATGGATAGTCAAAATCTTTGATATACGGTAAGATGAAAATAAGGCATGAAGTATGGAGTGGATGCAGAAGTGGCGAAATCAACTGAAGAGTATGTTAGTTTTTTAGAGGGTAAGGGATTCACTTTTGGTAATGACGCTATTGGTTTTATTTATTTTGGTAAGCGCTACACGGATGCGAGTGATATTTTAGTCAATGCAGCAATAGAATTGACATTGAAGGTACAAAAGAACTTTGATGGCAGCTTTTATATCTCCTTTTTGGAAAACTTAAAACAAAATGGCATTGAAACGCGTAGTGCAGCGGTATCTTTTGCAAAAGAACAGGGGCTGCTAAAATAAATCGGACTTCGTAACTGGAAGTCCGATTTATTTTATTGGCCTTTTCAAGAAAACTCCTGTGTCACGGGTTTCTTTTTCTTAACAGGCAGTTCAGCGAAAATCATCCCCAAGAATATGAATGCGCAGCCGATGATGGAGGCGGTAGTCAATTTTTCCCCTATCAATATGTATGAGGATAATGCGGCAAAAACCGGTTCCATTGAAAAGATCAGCGCCACTCTTGTAGGTGTCGTATAGGCTTGGAAGAAGGTTTGTGCAAAAAAGGCGAACGCAGTGGCAAGGGCTGCCGTAACCAATAAAGCAGTCCATACGTCCTTCTGTAACATGACCTCCGAGCTGAAGATGACGGAATGATTCTCTTTGAAAATGAAGGCTGAAACAAATGATAAGAAAGATACGGTGGAAACCTGAATCAGCGTCAAAGGTAAAGCGGGTAAAGTCTTGGCATATCTAGCGGTTGTAATGATCTGCATGGCAAAACTGATTGCGCATAAAAATACCAGTAAATCACCGATATTCAAATTGGAGCGGTCAGCGAAAGTCATTAAATAAAGCCCGATGGTTGCGGCTGCGACACCTATAATTGTATTGCGGGAAAGCCTAAGTTTTAAAAGTAGCAGGGAAAACACTGGTACCATGACGACACTTAATCCTGTTATAAATCCTGTCTTCGCAGGAGTTGTATAATTCAATCCGATCGTTTGAAGCCCATACCCCAGAAAAAGCCAAACCCCAATATGAAACCCAGCTATTAAAAGACCCTTGTTCCAAGTTTTCCCCTTTTTGTGTAAAGTAGATATATAAGGGATGAGCAAGAAAACGAACGCCATGAAGAAACGGACCGCATTAAACGTGAAGGGGTCTAGAAAAGATAGGGCATTTTGGACCATAACAAAAGTTACGCCCCAGATGAATACAACGAATAATAATGAAAAATCAGCTGTCTTGTTCATGAATTTCCTCAGACTTATTCAATCGAATGGCTCGTCTCGCCAACTCATCCGCGGACTTGTTTTCGAGATTTGGAATCCATTTCATGAAAAATAATTCAAGCTCACCGGAAAGCTTTAGCGCCCGTTCCAACAAAATGGCATACTTATTCTTTGCAAATCTTTTTTCAATGGCCTGGTTGATGGCTTGGGAGTCAGTACGAAAAGAAACGATTTGATACTTATTGGCTACGCAAATTTCCAATGCTTTGATTAAAGCATGGTACTCTGCTTCATGATTTTCCATATTTCCTAGCGGAAAGGCATGCCGCTGGACCACACCATTATTATTTATGAAAACACCTGCGCCGCTCGGCCCTGGATTGCCTGCACTGGCACCATCAATATACACTTCGATCAAGATGTGCTCCTCCTCGAGTTTAACTGCTATGATAATAAAACGTTTCATATAAAATAAAGATTGAAACATGAGAATTTCAGGCTGATATGGGAACTATAATTAAAAAAAGCGATACAAATGCTTACAATATATTATAAAGGGTAAGACGAAAAAAAGGTATGAAAATTGTTAGCTGTTCTGCATGAATGGTGAATGGATAAGGAGCTGGAAATCTTTGAAGGTAATTATGCAATGGACATATCATGCTTCAAAAAAACCATCAGCCGATTTCGTTTCGGATTGGCTTGATGCAGGGACTGCACTAGTCATTACGGAAGATCTTGAAAAGGCAGGAAGGCTGAAAGAAGTGGAGTTCAAGGATGAATTCGATACAACCTGGACAAAGAAGGAGCTAAAGAAACTCCTGACGGAAGTTGAGGAAGAACCGCAGGATGTGACTGTTTTTTTTGATGGAGGTTATCAAAAAGAAGAAAAGGTGGCAGGAATCGGTGTTGCCATTTATTTTCGTCAAGGTAAGAAGTTCTGGCGGTTACGCACCAATGTGAAATTGGAGCAATTCGAATCCAATAATGAAGCGGAATATGCGGCCTTTCATGAAGCGGTCAGGCAGATGGACGAACTTGGAATCCACCATCAAAGCTGTGTCTTTAAAGGGGATTCTCTCGTTGTTTTAAATCAACTTTCCGGTGAATGGCCCTGTATGGAAGAAAACTTAAATAAATGGCTTGACCGCATTGAGGCGAAACTGGATAAATTAAAGATCATTCCTGTCTGCAAGCCAATTTCTCGAAAGGAAAACCAGGAAGCCGATCGCCTGGCAACACTTGCACTGCAGGGAAAAGCTATTTTCAGCAAAATGGAAATTGCTGAGTCAAAGGAGCCATAACAACAATGAACAGGAAAAAAATATATGAAGAAGTGGAAGTTGTTCTCGCTTCATTTTGCCAAGATTGTTTTTTACGAAAGCATTTTCGAAAAGAGAAAGGGCGGACGTATGCCCATCAGTTCTGTATTTCAGAATGTACGGTTGGTGAAAAATTAAAACAGCTGGGCAATGAACTTAGTGACCGATCTTAAGTGCCCCAAAAATTGCTTTCGTTATGACACAAGGACATGAAGGATATGGCATTATAGGTAATAAATAGAGAAAAGTGTGAGAGCAATGAAAAATAGAAGAGGGAAGCTGAATAGTAAAGCGAATACGCCTCTTACCATACCTGAAATTGATTTCATAATGGAAGAATTGAAAAAAGGTGAATCTTCTTTAACGGAGAATCATGTACAACCTAACGGAAAGATTCATGAAAGAATCACCGAGCTTCTCTTCAAATGAAAAACATCTTTCAAGATATACGTAAAGAAGGAAAAATACAGCTTGAAAAGATTGAATTGATTAAAGCGGAAGTAGCACCTGTCATTGCAGAAGCTGCAATGAATCCTGATATTTATTACCTTTTCAATGAGATGCAAGCAAATAACGAGTACACGTATAGACATAATATCGGGGGCGGAATCATTGCCACTTATCTAGGGATGAAGCTTGGATTATCGAAAGAAAACCTTTCAGCCCTGACATTGGCAGCCACGCTGCATGACGTGGGTAAAATAAGGATCTCGGATAGTATATTGGAAAAACCGGGTAAACTGACTGCGGCAGAATATGAAGAAATGAAACGGCATACCATTTATGGGTATGAATTACTTAAAAATATCCCTGGAATCCTACCGTCGATTGCATTAACAGCTCTTCAGCACCATGAACGGGAAGATGGGCAAGGCTATCCACTTGGACTGAAGGGGAATGATATCCATCATCTTGCCAAAATCGTCGCAATAGCCGATGTATTCCATGCGATGTCTTCAAATCGTGTATATCTTCGGGCCATGCCGTTTTATAAGGTGATTGAGCAAATGTACCGCGACATGTTCGGTAAATTCTATCCGGAAATCCTGCTGGAATTTGTAAATCGTTTAATGTCCACATTGGTCGGAAAAGAAGTCATGCTTACTAATGAACGAATCGGGACGATCGTTATGATCAATCCATACGATCCCCTTAAAGTTTTATTGAAAACCAGTACAGTACAGAGATCATGGACTTGCGAATGGAAAAGGAATGGCAGATCGAACGAATCATCGGTTAATGAAAAAGAGCCCGATTATAAAAAATCGGGCTCTTCGTCATTCTTCTTTACCGAATCGAAATAGGTTTTGAGCATCACTTTATTTTCGCTGAAGTCTGCAATCGTATATTGATCAAGGACCTTTAGAAAAGCATCCAAGGCATTATTGAGAACAAATTTCAATGAACAAACGGGAGAAATCACACAGTTATCGTGATCTTTAAAACATTCCACTAGATAAAAATCCTCCTCGGTTCGCCGTACAAGTTCCCCTACATTTATTTCAGCAGGTGATTTTGCAAGCCGAAATCCGCCATTTCTTCCACGAATCGTTTCAATATAGCCTAATTTTCCAAGATTATGAACAATCTTCATCAAATGATTTTTAGACAGTTGATAAACTTCAGAAATCTCTTTAATATTTGATATTTTGCTTTGGTCGTGGGAAGCCAGGTAAATCAACACTCTAAGTGAGTAATCGGAATAACTCGTCAACCTCATGTTTATCGCCTCACATTCTATCCCCATTTGACTATATCATAAATGTGAACATTTTATAAACATGAAAACTTATTATTTGAAAAAGATGTATTAAATATATTGCTTTTAATGCATTTAAGTTCTAATATAAACATGTATTTAAAATACTTGTTTATGAAGAGGGGCTTACCTATGCTATCCCAAAAAACTATTGATGTTATCAAATCAACCGTACCTGTATTAGAAGTGCATGGTACAACAATCACAACTGTATTCTATAAAAATCTTTTCGAAGCACATCCTGAATTATTAAATGTTTTTAATCACGCCAATCAAAAAAAGGGGCGCCAGCAAAATGCACTAGCCAACACGGTTTTGGCAGCAGCTAAATATATAGATCAACTCGAAACGATAATACCTGCCGTGAAGCAAATAGCACAAAAACACAGAAGTCTTGCCGTTAAAGCCGAACATTATCCCATTGTTGGAGAATTTCTATTAGGTGCAATCAAGGAAGTGTTACAAGATTCAGCTACAGAGGAGATCCTCCAAGCTTGGGGAGAGGCCTATGGAGTCATTGCCGATGCTTTCATTAGCATCGAAAAGGAAATGTACGACGAAGCTTCCAATCAGGTCGGCGGATGGTCTGATTTCAAGCGATTCACAGTTATGGAAAAAGTACCGGAAAGTGACGTAATCACATCCTTTTATTTAAAACCGTCAGATGGAGAGAAGGTTCCATCATTTCTTCCTGGACAATATATTACCATTCGGATCGAGATACCGGGTGAACGCTATTTATTCAACCGTCAATATAGCTTGTCTGATGTTCCGGGAAAAGATTATTTCCGGATTTCCGTTAAAAAAGAAAAGCCGGGAACCTCTCCTGATGGAGGGGTCTCTAACTACTTGCATGAATCCATTCAGATGGGTGACAGTATTGACGTAACGGCTCCTGCAGGAGATTTCACCATCGATTTGGAAAAACGAACACCTGCAGTATTCTTGAGCGGAGGCGTTGGCATAACACCTTTCATGAGTATGGTCCATGCGATAGCTGAACAAACACCTGAGCGTGATGTACAAATCATTCATGCTTCCGATAATGGTCGGTTACAGCCTTTCAGAATGGAACTGACAGAACTAGCCCACAAGCTTACCAGCTATCAATTATCCTTTGTCTTTAAAAATCCGGGTGAGGATGATAAGAACCTGCCGAATTTTAAAAAGGAAGGGTATATCGATAAGGAATTATTGAGCGGTTTTGTTAAACCTGAAGCTGATTATTATGTGTGTGGCCCTGTTCCTTTCATGAAGGCCATCATTACTTATCTAAATGAGCTGGGGATAGATACGGATAAAATACACTATGAGTTCTTCGGCCCGGCAATAGCGTTATAAGGTTCATTCATCGTAGGAATGTTATTGACATCAAGCAGATAATTTTGCATACTATATTAAAACAATGAACGTTGAGAGAAGATTAGTATGCGAGAATCACTGTGACAGAGAGCGGCGTCAATTGCTGGAAGACCCGCGACAGGAAGACGCAGAACCTGCTTCTTGAGTCCTATGCAAAACATAGGCGCAAATCCTGGCGTTATCAGGCAAAGTGGAATGCATGAACTTGCATTCAATGAAGGTGGTACCACGGAGAGCAGTCCTTTTCGTCCTTATTTCGAGGATGAAAAGGGCTTTTTTTCATGTCTTAGATATTTATTGGAGGAAGTAATCGATGGAAAAGAAACGCATCGTTGTAAAGATAGGAAGTAGTTCTTTGACCAACACAAAAGGTGAAATCGACCAAAATAAATTTTCCGATCATATCCAGGCAGTGGCAGCTTTAAGGAAAGCGGGACATGAAGTTGTCCTTGTTTCATCAGGTGCTGTAGCAACAGGTTTTCGCAAGCTTGGCTATCCTACGAGACCTGTCACTCTCAAGGGAAAACAAGCTGCTGCAGCGGTCGGGCAAAGCCTATTGATTCAATCATATATGGAACAATTGGGGCATTTTGGAATCGTTCCTGCGCAGATTTTGTTAACAAGGAAAGATTTCTCGAAAAAAGATAGATATAAAAATGCATATGCGACATTGATGGAATTGCTTGAACGCGGCATCCTTCCGATTATTAATGAAAATGATACAGTATCGGTCGAGGAGTTGACTTTTGGTGATAATGATATGCTATCTGCCTTAGTAAGCGGGCTGGTCCACGCCACCAACTTGATCATATTAACGGACATTAATGGGCTTTATGATTCCAATCCACAGACAAATCCAGGGGCGAAACGATTTGACAAGCTATCCGAAGTAACGGCGGATTTATTGCAAATGGCAGAAGGTGCAGGATCCAATGTCGGAACCGGGGGTATGAAATCTAAGCTGATTGCAGCGCAAACTGCATTGTCTCTAGGGGTGAAAGTATTCATTGGTTCTGGTTATGGGAGTGATAAACTTCTAACGATCCTTGAAGGCAAAGGTGATGGCACGTATATTGGGAATGATGTCTTGACGACGGTAACGAAAAACAAACAATGGATATCCCTTCATTCACAAGTATCCGGGAAAATTTTCGTTGATGAGGGTGCCGAAAGGGCCTTAGTTTCAAATGGCAGCAGTCTGCTGCCAGCTGGAATTTATGAAATTAAAGGAGTCTTCAATAAGGGGGATGTTGTCGAAGTCTATGGTGCAAATGGATTATTGGGGCGGGGTGAGGTCCTTTACTCCGACGAAGAATTAAAGCAGGCGATGGGAAAGAGGACATCCGAGCTTGTGATCACTTCCATAGAAGTGATTCATCGCGATAAATGGGTGAAAGCATAAAAAATCAATTTTAGTGAAGGAAAAGGGGGCATTTGGAAATGAGTGAAGTGACGGCGAAAGGAAAGGCAGCCAAAAAAGCTAGTTATCAGTTAATAGGATTGAGTACGGAACAAAAGAACGAGGCACTTGGAAACATTGCTAAGCAACTCATTGTCGATAAAGATTTTTTGATAAAGGAAAATAAAAAGGACCTGGAAGAAGGCAGGAAAAAAGGCTTCAGTGAGTCTACATTGGATCGAATTATGTTAAATGTTAACCGTATTGACGACATGGCTGAGGCCATTATGCTTTTAATCGATTTAAATGATCCGGTTGGGGAACAATTGGAGACGATCGAAAAAGAGAATGGTTTATTGATTAAAAAGTTACGGGTGCCGATCGGTGTAATCGGGATGATTTATGAAGCCAGGCCTAACGTGACCATCGATGCAGCTACATTGTCCTTGAAAACGGGGAATGCCGTCCTACTAAGAGGCAGCTCGTCAGCCAAGAACTCCAATATTGCACTAGTCTCATCCATTCATAAGGCATTAGAGAATACGGAAATTCCTGTAGAAGCTGTTCAGTTGATCGAGGATACGAGTCGTGAAACCGCTAAGGAACTTTTTCATCTTAATGAGTATTTAGATGTTTTGATTCCACGCGGCGGAAAGAATTTAATTGAAACGGTCATTAAGGAGTCCACTGTTCCCGTTCTTGAAACAGGAGCAGGCAATTGCCATATCTTCATCGATCAGACCGCAGATATCACGATGGTCGAGAAAATTGTCTTAAACGGTAAAACTCAGCGTCCATCCGTATGCAATGCTATCGAGGGGCTTCTAATTCATGAAAAATGGTTTGAAGAAAATGGTGTGCGTATTTTGGAACTCCTGGATGAAAAGGGAATTGAAGTATATGGAGATGAAGCGGTTTGCAGCGCCTTTCCGAGAGCGAAGACAGCTACGGAGGAAGATTGGTCAACGGAGTACCTGGCTTTAAAAATCAGCGTTAAAACTGTAAAAGGTGTATTCGATGCGATTGAACACATTAACCGATACGGTACCAAGCATTCTGAAGCAATCCTGACGAGGGATGAACAAAACGCCTCCGTATTTTTAAATAAAGTAGATGCCGCAGCAGTTTATCACAATGCTTCCACCCGTTTTACCGACGGCTTTGAATTCGGTTATGGCGCAGAAATCGGCATTTCGACACAAAAGCTGCATGCACGTGGACCAATGGGTTTACCTGCATTAACATCAAGCAAGTACTTCATTTACGGCCAGGGGCAAATCCGGGAATGAAATTCATTTCTTTCATGGAAGATTATTAAAACTCAATTAGGGGTATTGTATAATACATTACTTTTAAAGGAGCAGATACCATGGACAAGAGGTTTATAGCAATATATGAAAATGCAAATGAAGCGACTTCAGCAGTCGAAAACTTAAAGGAACAAGGATATACATCCGATCAAATATCAGTGGTGGCAAAAAACATTGATAAATTACCTAGTGAAGCCGAGGAAGTCGGCCCGGCAAAGACTGATGGATTGGTAGCTGGGGCAGCAGCCGGCGGAGCTGTCGGATTAACAGGTCTGCTTATTGGAATGAGTGCATTGGCCGTACCAGGAATTGGTCCAATTTTGGCAGCAGGACCGATTTTCGCCACTTTTGGCGGAGCCGCAGCCGGGGCAGCATCGGGAGCAGGCGGATTGAGAAAGCCATTATTGGATATTGGACTGAAGGAAGCCGAAGTCGAACGATATGTAGAGGATATTAAAGCAGGGAAAATCCTTGTCATCGCCGATCCTTTTTAAGTTCGTAAGTAAACCCACCTTGAATGAATAGATTTACGAAGTTTGATAACTGCTCAATGCCCGCAAAAACTCAAAATAATATTTATTGAAAAACCCCGTTCAGGATTTCTTGAACGGGGTTAATATGTTTGTAGACTAATTTTATTGTCAGTAACTAAAAAATCAAAAGGAATTCCACATTTGTATGAAGAATTAAAGGAATATAGTCCTATTACCGAGAAAGGAAGGGGAATTATGGAAAATAAAGTAGATGACGATGCCACTTTAAGAAATTAAAGAGGATTTTTTCATGATGATTTTCACCTTAAGAATCATTATACTGATGATAATGTTAATAAGCGTATTCTAGTGAAGAAAAGCAAGTTTTAATGTGATGACCTGGATGACCATTCTATTATGATATTAAATATCAATCGAAATCCTTATGATGAAAAAACCCACGATAAAGGGTTTTTTATTTTTCAAAGTCATTTTCTAAATTCTAATATCTAAATAAAATGCAGAATTTTTAAGTCTCAATTGTACTCAAGACATTACCTTTCTTATTGCGGGTTTGAAAGAGAACCTTTGCGGCATTCTTAGCTTACCAAATTATATAAAGTCATTGTATGACTAGGTCTAGAATAAATAACAGGTTGCTTTTAGCTTATATCCAATAAACCAGAATGATTTAAGTTGGAGGTGGGTGTTTTGATAAAAATAAAACTCGTTGTTCCTCGAAAAGGGTATATTACGGATGCTTTTGAAAGATTTGAGGAATTCAACAAGTTGGAAGAATCGGACAACAATGATAACGGTTCAGTGAAGTTTGTTTTAGAGGAGGTAGTTGAGGATGCCGATAAGATTGGGAAGTTGAAGCTGGATGCTGATGTGATCATCTCAAGGGGATTAATCACGAAACTATTAAAAGAAAGCAATGAATTCATTCCAATCGTTGATATACCTGTACAAGGTATTGACCTCATTCGTTCCCTGTATGATTGCAAGGCACGTTTTGGCAGTAAAAAAGTGGCTGTTATAGGAGCGTTAAACATGATTTATGGCGTGGAAAACCTTTCGGATATTGTTGATTTGCCAATTCAGTCCTATATATTAAATGATATCGAGTCCTCAGTCAGTTTCGTGGATTTGGCAGCCAGAGATGGCTGTGAGGTGGTGTTAAGTGGTTTAAGTACCTGTAAATATGCTGAAGAGATAGGGTTGGGAGCCATTCTGGTTGACACTGGAAAGGAATCATTTCGGCAGGCGTTGATTGAGGCAAAGAGAGTGGCTCTTGTCAGCAGACGGGAACAGGAGAAGACCAAGCGTTACCAAACGATTCTTAATTATGCCTATGAAGGGGTTATTGCTATAGATTTAAAAGGACAAATATCTGTATTTAATACGGCGGCTCAGGAAATATTATCCATTTCCAAAGGGAGCTTAATTGGAAATTCTATATACGATATAATAAAGCCCGGGAAATTTCGTAATATGCTTTTAAGCGACGATGAATACGAAAAAGATACCGTTGCTTACCAATCGATTCAATTATCGGTAAAAAAAGTTGGGATATTTTTAAAAGGTAAAAAAGTGGGGGATATGGTCGCCTTTCAGGATGTTACCCGCATTCAAGAGATGGAAGGGAAGTTCTTTAGAAAACTTCATTCACGCGGACATGTGGCTAAGTACACATTTGATGATATATTGTATCGAAGTCCCGAAATTAAGAGGACGATTGAAACAGCTCAACGTTATAGTGAAGTAGATTCAAACATTCTTATAATTGGAGAAACTGGAACGGGCAAGGAAATATTCGCCCAAAGCATACATAATCATAGCAACCGGAAAAATAACCCGTTTGTAGCCATTAATTGCGCGGCGCTTCCCGAAAATTTATTGGAAAGTGAGCTTTTCGGATATGCAGAAGGAGCTTTCACGGGAGCCATGAAAGGCGGAAAGCAAGGATTTTTTGAACTGGCTCATAGAGGTACGATTTTTTTAGATGAAATAGGGGAAATCTCCCCAAAAATGCAAAGCCGGCTGCTACGTGTCCTCCAAGAGCGGGAAATCATGCGCATCGGTGATGATAAAGTAATTCCGGTTGATGTGAGAATTGTGTCGGCAACGAACAAGGACCTCATGCAAATGGTGAAAAGCAATGACTTTCGGGAGGATCTGTATTATCGCTTGAGTGTATTGGACCTTGTATTGCCTCCACTTCGGGAACGCAGAGAAGATATTCCGTTATTGGTGAATGCTTTTATTCAGAAAGGTCATTCGGATCAAAAACAAATTAAGATTACGGATACTGCCATGAAAAAGCTGAGCGAAGAGAATTGGGAAGGGAATATTCGCCAATTGCAAAATTTTTGTGAGCGATTATGCGCTCTTTATAAAGACAAGTTAATTGATGTGTACGATATTGAATTGTATTTTCCCAATAGAAGTAAAAAGAAAATACAGCTGACGAAACAAGACGAAGAGATGGATATGTCACCTGGGATGCATTTATCCGAGCGTGAAAGAATTGTTCAAATGTTAATTAAGGTTAATTTTAATAAAGGAAAAGCTGCCTTTGAGTTAGGGATGAGTCGCACGACTTTATGGAGAAAGATGAAAAACTTGAATATTGAAACAAATTGAAACGTAATGAAACTAATTAATTCATTTTGAAACAATTTGTTAACTTTATTTATGTCCTAATATATGAACTAATTGGCTTCTTTCCTGTATAAACTGATGTTTTTTATGTTGGCACAATAATTGTATATATAACAAAGCAATAGGAAAGATTTTTCCTTCAAGGTTAATATGAAAGGTTGGTGTGAAGGTGAGTCATTTAGTGTATATTCCTCAAGATATTGAGAAAGAGGGGAAAAGTTATTTAGTTGAAAAAGGCTATAAGATTAAAGTAGGGTCTGATCTATCGCAAGAAATTCTTATGGAAGAAATTAAGGGTTGTGATGCAGTACTAACGAGATCAACGGCTGTAATAAATAAAGAAGTTATTCAAGCAGCTGAAAACCTCAAAGTGATAGCCAAGTATGGTGTGGGCTTGGACAATATCGATATCGAAGCTGCTACAGAGCGTGGCATTTATGTAACAAATACCCCAGAGGCAAATGCGAATTCTGTAGCTGAACATGTAATGGCATTAATTTTATCATTGTCCAAAAACTTAAGCTTGGCTGATAAAGAACTGCGCAGCGGGAATTTTGCTATTCGTAATCAACTTTTTGGCATGGACTTGGAAGGCAAGACTTTGGGGATCATCGGACTGGGGAGAATCGGTAGAATGCTGGCAAAAAAGGCTTTCCAAGGCTTCGATATGAAAGTGATTGGCTACGACCCCTATGTTACAGCCAGAACGAATTCGGAGTTGGAGATAGTAACAGATTTAGAATGGGTATTCAGAAACTCTGATGTTATTAGCCTGCATCTGCCGTTAACGAAAACAACAAAAGAGATAATAGGAAGCCGTGAGTTTTCCTGGATGAAACCTTCTTCCTATTTTGTAAACGCTTCCAGGGGCGGTGTAGTGAAGGAAAGTGATTTAGTAAATGCTTTGCAAGCGGGCCAGATTGCCGGCGCTGGAATAGACGTATTTGAAGTTGAGCCTCCTGATAAATGGAATCCCCTTTTTAAATTGGATAATGTGATTGTCAGTCCTCATAATGCGGCATTGACGAAGGAAGGCTCGATACGAATGGCTGTACATGCAGCAATGCAAGTGGAACAAGTTCTTATAGGCCTGAAACCGAATTGGGCTGTAAATGAGCCCTTAACTAAAGGGCTGTCAAGGTAATAATACAGATGAAAATATCTGTTTTTTCAGAAAATGAAGGATTGGTTGGTTCAAGTCTGGCATTTGTTGATAAGGATGGTGAACAAATGAAGAAAATAATCTTTGTGATAAGTGCAATTCCGGCACTTGGCTCGCTTGTGGTTATCAATCGGATTGAACCTTATGTTTTAGGGATGCCATTTGTTCTTTTTTGGGCCATATTATGGGTTTGTCTTACATCAGTGTTTTTAATAATTGCTAATAAACTTGATCCTGCAACCGAGGAGGAAGAAGACTGATGAATGAAGCCCTGCTTGTTATCCTTTTCTTTCTGGTTCTGTGTATTTGGTTAGGGCTTCAAGCTCGAAAAGGTAAAAATATGAGTTTGGAACAATGGGCTATAGGCGGAAGAGGTTTCGGCAGCTTTTTGCTCTTCTTCTTGATAGCAGGTGAAATGTTTACGACATATACGTTTTTGGGGGCAAGCGGCGGAGCTTATAGATCAGGTATGCCTCCTGCCTTATACGCTTTCAATTGCTTCTATTTTGTAATCGCCTATTGGTTGTTGCCGCCTATTTGGAGATATGCAAAAAAAAATAATGTCATATCTCAATCTGATTTTTATGATAAAAAGTACAATAGTCCGGCTTTAGGAGTTCTTGTGGCGGTAATTAGCATCATTTCGATTATTCCATATCTGATCATGCAATTAAAAGGGTTAGGAATTATCGTATCGGAAGCCTCCTATGGGTCCATTTCGCCAAATGTGGCTATAGTTGTAAGTGTCATTGCAATTACAATTTATGTAACTGCTTCAGGGATGCATGGAGTAGCGTGGACCGCGGTCATTAAAGATATCATGATTCTGACTGTTGTCGTCTTCATGGGGATTTATTTTCCTCTTCATTATTACGGTGGTTTTCAGCCGATGTTTGAAGCAATCGATACAGCAAAACAAGGTTTTTTGATTTTCCCGGAACAAGGTTTGAGTATCTCTTGGTTTATTTCAGCTACAATTATGACCGCACTGGCATTCTATATGTTTCCTCATATGTTGGCGGGAGTGTTCTCTGCAAAAAGTCCAAAATCACTTCGTTGGAATGCTGGGGTTATGCCAATTTATCAAGTAATCATCATATTTTCGTTATTTATTGGTTTTTCTGCGATTCTCCAAGTTCCGAATTTACAGGGGGCAGAAGCAGACTTAGCTTTATTTAAAATGGCGAAGATGTCATTTGATCCCTGGTTTGTTGGGGTTATTGGAGCATCAGGGGCGATGGCCGCCCTTATACCTAGTTCACTCGTGTTGACGGCTACTGCCACGATACTTTCCAAAAATGTATATAAGGTGTGGAAGCCGAATACATCGGATGTACAGCTTCAAAGACTGAGCAGGATGTTAGTACCTGTCATTTCTATAGTGACTCTATATTTTACGTTTAATGGCGGGGATTCGATTTTTACGTTGTATCTTATGGCATATAGCTTCATGGCACAGTTGTTTCCAGCATTATTTTTTAGTCTGTGGAAAAAGAACCCCGTTACCGTACAAGGAGCTTTTGCCGGAATGGTCGTTGGAATTCTAATTGTCATATACTCGACTACTTCAGGTACGACACTTGCTACTTTATTTCCATCTCTACCGCAAGTAATACAAGATCTTGATGTAGGGTTAGCTGTATTATTCATCAACATTGCAGTAACTTTGGGAGTGAGTGCCGTTACAAGAAAAATATCAATTGGGATGGAAGTAGATAATAAACAAGCTTCAGGTATGGACAAAACTAGTTCAATGATAGTGGGAATGAGTCCAATTTTAATATAATCATAAATTACTAGAACAATGAAACGTACTTGAAAGCGGGAGGCTTGATTATGAAAGTCAGTGGAGGAAGAGCAGTCGTAGAAGTAATGGCTAAAGAAGGGGTAAAAAAAGCTTTTTGTGTACCAGGTGAAAGTTATCTTAGTGTAATGGATGCACTATATCAACATCCTGAAATAGAACTTATTTCCGCCAGGCATGAAGGGGGTGCTTCTTTTATGGCGGAAGGGTATGCCAAGGCTTCGGGAGAGGTAGGAGTTTGTATGGCAACGCGTGGAGTGGGTGCTACAAACTTAGCTATCGGCATTCATACTGCTGCTCAAGACTCAACCCCTTTGGTTGCGCTTATTGGCCAAGTCGAACGCCCTTTTAAAGAAAAGGAAGCATTCCAGGAAGTGAATTTGACGGGTTTTTTCAGTCATTTATGTAAATGGACGGTAGAGATCGATCGTGTGGAAAGGATCCCGGAATTATTGCAACGGGCGTTCCATATTGCGCGATCGGGGCGTCCGGGCCCTGTATTGGTGGCTTTGCCGCATGACATGTTAGAAGATGAGGCAGAGTTGAACATAAATCCTTCTTATCGCTCGCTTCCTCCTCAACCACATATGGAAGATGTGAAGCAGGCGATGGATATGATACGAAACGCGGAGCGTCCCGTATTGATTGCTGGTGGAGGTGTGATTCATGCTAAGGCCAACAGGTTGCTTGTACAGTTTGTGGAGGCAAAGAAACTTCCTGTCGTTACAGCTTTCCGTCGATTTGACGCGTTTCCGAACTCACATCCTTGCTATGCAGGATGGCTTGGGTTTGGGACACCACAATATTTACTTGATGCAATCCGGGATGCAGATGTAGTTTTGGCATTAGGGACACGATTCTCTCAAGTAGGAACACAAGATTACACATTGCTTTCTAAAAATTCAAAGCTGATCCATGTGGATATTTGTCCCGATATTTTTGGTAAAGTGTATGCACCTTCTCTTGCCATTGAAGCAGATGCCAGGAGCTTCTTGGAACAAGCCATACAAGCGCCAGAACCAGGATCTATTATTTCAAGCGAAGATCATTTGAAAGAATTGCATGATAAATATATGGAATTTTCTGAACCGAAGGCTGACTACACAGAAGACTTCGTGGATATGGACGGATTGATGCATGATCTTGCCGTCTGTCTGCCGAAGGATACTATCATTACTAATGATGCTGGCAACTTTTTCGGATGGCTATCCAAATATTACCGTTTTGAACAAGAAAACACATACGTAGGGCCAACGTCGGGTGCGATGGGATATGGACTGCCTGCTGCTATTGGGGCAAAGCTGGCGCAGCCTCACAAACATGTTGTATCAATTTCAGGAGATGGCGGCTTTATGATGACTCTCCAAGAGATTGAAACCGCTGTACGGTATAAAATTCCGACCATATCAATTGTTGTCAACAACAATACTTACGGAACAATTCGTGTACATCAAGAAAAGCATTTTCCAAATCGGGTCGTTGGAACTGACTTGTCTAATCCTGATTTTGCCGAATTGGCCCGCTTATTCGGAGCACATGGTGAAAAGGTTGAAAAAAATAGTGATTTTGCGCCAGCGCTGCAAAGGGCGATTACTTCTGGGCTGCCGGCTGTAATCGAAGTTGCAGTCAATCCAAAGGTTCTATCTGTAGGCCAAGACAAGAAGGAAGTAAACGAAAAGCTGGTATCAAACAATTAATTACCGGCATGACTGCTTTGGTATTGTTTGCATTGGAAGTTAGCAGGAACCAATAAAAGTAAGATATTTAAGGGAGGTTTCATACTTGTTAAAACCATATTTAGTTTTGGAATGGAATGATACGGAAACAGATGCTAAAGGCTGGCTGGTCGTCCATAACTTTGTAAAAGGCTACACAGGCGGCGGTACAAGAATGCACCCAACGGTTACAAGAGAAGAGGTCGAAAGGTTGGCCGAGGCTATGGCTTATAAGTATGTAGCCTGTGAGTCTGAGACGACTGGCGGTTGTAAAGCGGGCATTGCCTATGATTATAAAGCGCCAGATGCATATGCAGTGTTAAGAAGATTTCTGATTGCGATGATGCCTTATATAGATATAGGGGTATCTTTAGGCAGTGATTTAGGTACCAAATATGAAGATGTGCTCAAAATATTTAATGAATTTGGTATTGATATCCCACTAACGAAATCAATGAAGCAGAATCCGAATGTTCTGCAAGGGATAAAAGACTTCGATGAACTGTTGACGACAAAAATCGACGGGTTGTTTTTAAACGATGTCGTAACAGGCTATGGTGTGGCATTTTCCGCAGATGAGGCATGGAAATTTAAAAGCGGAAAAGGTGGAGCGAGAGTTGTCATTCAAGGATTCGGCTGTGTAGGAGCAAGCTGTGCATTGAAAATGTCCCAGTTAGGTTATAAAGTTGTGGGAATTTCCGATGCAGCTCTTTTGGTAACGTGTGAAGAAGGATTAGATGTCCAAAAGCTCATAGATCATAAGAACATGTACGGAGAAATGGATAAAGCCTTTTTTGAACCGCATTATGATGTAAGTCCAAACACGGAATGGCTCGACATAGAGTGCGACATTTTAATTCCGTCCGCATTGGAGGATGTCATCCACAGATCTAATGCTAAAAGCGTAAAAGCGAGCTTGATTGTGGAGGCGGCAAACATTCCCCTTTCTTCTGAGGGAGACGAAATCATAAAACAAAGAGGAATTGATGTTGTCAATGATTTCGTTGCCAACCTGGGGGCGATAAGATTTTATGATGTGGTTATTTTCGGTCTAGTTAAACCAAATCCACAAGCTGTCGTTGATGATATTGAAAAACTATGCAGGAAAAATACGTATCACTTGTTTACACAAGCTAAAAACCAAAATAAATATCAAAGAGAAGTAGCTTATGAAATATTTAAACCGACAATCAGCGACTTGCCGGAATATGCAGAGCCTTCTGAAGCGTTATCGGGGAATTCCCGTTAACTTGTGTTATTCATAAAAGTGTTCAGGCAGTTTATCGATCAGAAACGGGGGGGAATTCATGCAAACGGAACATGAAAGTCAGCCAAAAGAATTACAGCGTTCAATGAAGAGTAGACATTTATTCATGCTCTCCTTAGGTGGGGTAATTGGAACAGGTCTTTTCCTGGGATCAGGATATGCAATCAGTGAAGCTGGACCCTCAGGAGCGATTGTTGCTTATTTGGTCGGTGGTGTATTAATGTACTTGGCGATGATTTGTCTCGGTGAATTATCGGTAGTGATGCCTGTGTCCGGTTCCTTTCAGGTCCATGCAACGAAATTTATTGGACCCGCCACTGGTTTTGTAATTGGCTGGATTTATTGGCTGAGCTGGGCTCTTTACGTAGGCTTGGAATTTGTAGCGGCCGGTTTGCTCATGACTAGATGGTTTCCCGATATACCAGTATGGATATGGTGTGTGATATTTACGGTACTTTTATTCACTATAAATGCTTTAACAACGAGAAGTTTCGCAGAAACAGAGTATTGGTTCTCCGGAGTTAAAGTACTTGCCGTTATTCTATTCATAATTATCGGTGCGGCAGCGATGTTTGGATTGATTCATATGGAGGATGCAAAACCAGCCCCGTTCTTTTCCAATTTTATAGGTGATGGACTATTCCCTAAAGGATTCACTGGTGTGTTTATATCGATGATGACAGTCGTATACGCATTTCAGGGATCGGAAATCATGGGCGTTGCAGCAGGAGAGACGGAAAACCCGCAACAAAGCATTCCGAGAGCGATTCGAAACATCGTAATACGTGTGCTGCTTTTCTATGTCCTAGCAATCTTTGTTCTATCGGCTATCGTTCCGTGGCAAGAAGTCGGGGTACTGGAAAGCCCATTTGTTACCGTGTTTGAAATGGTAGGCATTCCTTATGCAGCTGACATTATGAATTTTGTAATTTTGACGGCGGTACTCTCTGTTGGGAACACGGGTCTGTTTGCTTGTACCAGGATCCTTTTCTCCCTTTCCCAAAATGGTATGGCGCATTCTGCATTTGGAAAGCTCAATCGGAGCGGCGTACCTTTTAATGCCTTGCTCATCACAATGTTCTTTGCCTTGCTGTCGCTACTTACTAGTGTAATAGCGGAAGAAACGTTATTTGTTGTGCTGCTTTCCATAAGCGGCGTTGGAGGGGTGCTTACTTGGATGGCGATTGCGTTCGCACAGTACAGATTCCGTAAACAGTATATCAGAGCAGGCGGAAAGGTTGAAGATTTGAAGTATAGAGTACCTTTCTTCCCGTTTGTCCCGATTCTCTGCATCCTTATGTGTCTAGGTATTTTCGTTTTCACCGCTTATGACCCGACACAGCGTAATTCGTTGTATTGGGGATTAGGTTTCGTCGTTGCTTGCTATATATTTTACTATTTTAGATATACGAGAAGGAAAATAGAGGTTCCGGCATTATCGAATGAACCGCCCAATGATTTCGTTCAATAGAAATTATTATTCATATGCCGACAAAGTGCAACCATAAAGAAAATCTACCATCAATAGAATGTGGGAGGAAATCGTATGCGTTACTTAAATTATATTAACGGAAAATGGCAAGAACCAACTACTAGGGAGTATAAGGCAAATCTTAGTCCCCATAATGGAGAAAATTTAGGGGAATTTCCATCCAGTGCGGCCACAGACTTACATGATGCAGTGGCTGCCGCAAAAAGTTCATTTCCTGCTTGGAAAAAACTATCGTTTCAGCAACGGGCTTCATACTTGCAGAAAGCAGCTGATATTTTGAAAAAGAATATGCAGGAAGTAGGTCGGGATTTGATAAAGGAAGAAGGAAAAACATTCTTGGAAGGGATGGGGGAAGCCAATCGAGCTGCTAGCATTCTTGAATATTATGCTGCTGAAGCCCGGCAGCCACTTGGGGAAGTGATTCCTTCGGCGAATGCCAATACATTTTTGTACACAACCCGTACCCCGCTCGGTCCGGTCGGGTTGATTACACCATGGAACTTTCCAATTGCCATCCCTGTGTGGAAATTGGCGCCTGCCCTGATTTACGGAAATACAGTCGTCATTAAACCGGCTGATCTTACACCTAAGTCGGTCTATCATGTAATAAAAGCATTTGATGAAGCGGGTCTTCCGGCTGGAGTCATTAATTGTGTATTCGGAAGGGGTTCCGTCATTGGTGCTGCATTAGTGGAACATCCTGATGTGAAGGCTATATCTTTTACCGGCTCGAATCAAGTAGGTCAGCAAATTCAAAAACAAGCCATTGAACATGGGAAGAAAGTGCAAGTGGAAATGGGAGGGAAAAACCCGCTCGTCGTACTAGCTGATGCTGATCTAGAAAAAGCAGTGGAAATTGCCGTAGGCGGAGCCTTTAAGTCCACTGGGCAAAAATGCACAGCCACTAGCAGGGTGATTGTGGAAGAAGGAATATATGAAGCATTCCGTGACCGTCTTGTCGCCCGTACGAAAGAATTAAAAGTGGGCGATCCGCTCAACGAAGAAACATATATTGGTCCCGCTGTATCTAAATCACAACGCGATGGCGTGCTTAAAATGATTGATGCTGGGAAATCAGAAGCAACACTATTGTGTGGAGGAGAGATTCCGACTGAAGAGGAATTGGCGAACGGTTATTATGTCCGACCGGCTATCTTTGAAAATGTTGCTCAGCATGCCCGCATTGCACGTGAAGAAATCTTTGGTCCAGTCATCGCCCTGTTTAAGGCAGGAAATTATGAGGAAGCAGTTATGATGGCGAATGATACAGAGTATGGATTGAGCGCAGCAATTTGCACGAATAATTTAACGGCGGCTCAAAGGTTTATTGAAGATGTCGAAGTGGGTCTTGTCCATGTCAATTCGGAAACAGCAGGAACTGAACCGCAAATGCCATTTGGCGGATGTAAAAATTCAAGTGCAGGCAGCCGTGAACAAGGGAAGAGTGCCGTTGAATTCTATACAGAAGTCAAGACAGTCTATATGGATCGGGTATAACAATAAATTGTACCATGCGTTTTTTAAACTTTAAATTAGAGCATAATACAGGAGGGATTTTCAATATGTCCACTAAAGAAAATGTACAGTTCAGCCCTACACTCCCATATTCACGGTATGTTGATCCAAAGGTATTCGATGAAGAAAGAAAAAAAATTTTTAGAAAGAGCTGGATATTAGCGGGGCATGCAAGCCAAGTTGAAAAAGTGGGTGATTTCATGACATTGGATATCGCCGGAGAGCCTATTATCGTTTCTCACGGTACCGATGGTGAACTGCGTGCTTTCTACAATATTTGCCCTCATCGCGGAATGAAAGTAGAAAACTCCGATAAAGGAAATAAAAAAATTTTACAATGCGGATACCATGGATGGACGTTCAAATTAGATGGAAGTGTTTATAGAGCTCCTAATTTTAAAACGAATGAACTGGGCATACACAGCTGTATGAAATCCATACGCTTAGAAGTTCAGAATGCTATGATTTTTGTCAATCTAGACAAAAATGCACCTTCTATGGCAGAAGCATATCAGGAATTTTTAGAGGAAATGAAAGAGTATCCCTTCTTTGATTCACTGAAACTAGTTAGGGAAACCCGCCGTGTAGTTAAAGCTAATTGGAAAGCTGTTGTTGACAATTACCTTGAATGTGATCATTGTTCCATTGCTCATCCTGGCTTTGCAAAATCTTTTGATTTATCAAACTTTTGTACAACGACACACGACAAATTCACCTATCAATATATGACGGTAAGCAAGAATGGTGAGGGTGACCAAGCACGTTTTTATTGGGTTTGGCCAAATATGATGATTAACGTTTATCCAGGAGACGGGAACGTGAATACCATTCAAGTAATTCCTGTTGATGCTGAGACGTCGTTAGGTATTTATCGTGATTACTCCCTCGATGAAAAAACAACCATAGAAAAAGAAGAATATTTTAAATTTGTTGATCAAGTACGGCAGGAAGATTTTGAACTGGTGGAAAAATTGCAAAAAGGATTAAGTTCCGAGGCATTTACAAATGGTATCTTTTCTCCGACTGAACATGCTGCAGTTTATTTTCATGAACTTATTGATAATAACCTCCAGAACTAACGAGCTGCCAATTGGAAAGTACTTAAAAAAGAAACGTTAATAGAGAAACTTGTAAATTTAATAGCTCTTAAGCAACCAACCAGTGTGATTCGGTAGTTTACCGGAGCATACTGGTTGAATTGTTTTATTTGTGATGACTTTTTTTGCTTATTTGAACGACCGATAAAGTTATGAAATTTGCGAACTGCTTTTTATTTATTCCGGGTGTGAGGATTTGTTCTTCCATTGTTGTTCTTCTGCAAGAAACTCAAAAAAAACATTCATGGCATTAAGCGGATGCTCATTTACTCTTTTAAAGTAATTACTTTTTCTGGCATCTGTTAAATAGCTGCTTTTTTTGATTCTCTCCAACATATATTTTTGACTCATTTTCACTATTTCCCTTTTGTTGTGTTTGTTTTCTTTTAATAAGGCAAATCCTACAGCTCCCACCAATGCATAGATTCCAAGTGCGATTTTCGAGATGGGTAAAGATTCGTTCTTAAATAAAAGAAAAAAAAGATTAATGATGGAAAAGCCTATCATCACCGTCGAAAAAAAACCGTATTTCATATTTTTCTTCAACAAGGGGGACAATCTTGATTGAAGTTGTTCGAGTTCGGCTTGCATGAAGCCCGGTATATTATTTATTTTGATATTCATTGTTTCCTCCTTATTATCTTGCATGAACCCAATAAGTATATGGCACTAAAAAAATTGTACCTATTTAATGAAACAGGAAAAGGAACCTGATAATATATATCTTATCGTTTGGAAACGTGTTTGTCATTTAATATACCCCATGGACTTTTTTAGGGAAAAGTAAACGAAATTGACGTATGTGGGTGATGAATGGAATGCCTAATTATATGTGTTGAACTAACTCAGATAGACAGCGTTCTTGCAGTATGAGGATGCCAAATAAAGAACATTTGCCTTAATATATTAACAATGGTATAAATGATGGATGGATTATGGTAAAATGGTCCTCAAATGGAAGTCATGTTTTTCGTTTTTTCATCATTAATAGTTATGGATGGCCATCCTGCGCCTTCTTATGTCATAAATACGTGACTATTGTGGTATTTTGTTCTTTTAAATCGAGTTTTGGAACAAATCAATATATAATTAGAAAGCGAGATATTAGATTCAAAGATTAAGGAGGGACATAGAATGATGGAATGGGCTCTGATCATTTTGTTTGCTGCAGCAGTATTACTGTTCATTTTATCGTTTATTAAAAAGGATTCTGTAAAAGTGGACAGTCAATTGGAACAGGTTGCTATCACTTTTGGAGATGAAATGAATGTATTACAGGAAAAAATCAGGAACATCGAGATAGATGCTGAAATTACGGTGCAAGAGGCAGGCGTTCTAGCAATGTCTTCCGAAACGCGGATCTTGTTGCGTGAAGTACTCGACCTACATAAGCGAGGCTATTCATTTGAAAGCATCGCACTGAAGACAAACCAGCCGGAAGATGAAATAGAACGCATGCTTACTCCTTACATAAAAACGAAGAATGAAAGGAGAAATGTGGCCAATGACATCTAAATCAATGCGCAGCTTTGCCGGAGGCATTGTTGTTGCAGCAGGCTTATGCGGTGCAGTGTACTTCTTTGGTCCAGGTGAAGCGACCGGCACATCGGAGAAACTATCAGAAGATGAAATGAAAGAGTCTCTGGCTTCAGAAGGGTATGTCATACATTCCGAAAAAGAATGGGAAGATCAGATTGCTGAAGCACAGTCGCTTAAAGATAAAGCGGAAGCGGAAAAAGAAACGGTAAAAGAACCGGCAGAAAAAATCATATACCGTACAGTTCTTACTGTGTCTAAAGGCTCGACAAGCATCGATGTGGGTAAAAACCTGCAAAAGGCAAAAGTCATTAAAAATGCCTATGATTTTTCCGACGCGGTTGAAAAGAAAGGCAAGGCCAACGGATTACGACCTGGAACGTATGTGGTAGATAGTGCGATGACGACGGAAAAAATAATTTCCATCATATTTAAATGAACATAAAACGACCATCGATATGATGGTCGTTTCTGTTTGTTGACAAAAGGGTGTTATTAATGTCTCATCCCGTATCCTTTTCTCGTTTTGCTGAGGGAATGATTACCTATGTTTGTTTACTGTTTTATATGGGATGAAACCTCATTAGATTGAAGAAATTTGCGACACTCCTGCCGAATAACTGTTTAGCCGAGACCCCGAAGACGTTTGCTTTGATGAGGCTTGGCAGACAGTCGGCGGAAAGGGAGCGGATTTCTGAAATCAACTGGAACGTTTTTTTATATTTAACTTAATCTTTGTCCGCACTCCGGCCCACACTGCAATGATAAGTCCTCCAATAGTATCCGCGATTAAATCAATCATTGTATCTTTATTTCCCCCGCCTTGTAGTGTCATTCCGAATAATTGATCAGAACTGAATTCGTAGATCTCCCATATGACACCACCAAGTGCTGAGAAAGAGAGGGTAAACAAAAAGACAAACCAAGGGGATATCTCTTTGCCTGCATTTCTGTATACCATTCGTTCATATAAAGCAATTCCCGTAAAAGCAAGAAGGGAACCGCTTAGTAAATGTAATAATGTGTCCCACCACCCCAGTCCATACCAACCTAAAATAGAACCTAAAAATTGTGAACTGAATAAGAAGATTAAATAGGAAATGATAATTGGCAGATTGAATTGAAGCTTGGTAAATAGGGCCAGTAATAGGGGAATTGCCCCACATACCACACCGCCTATCGAAACCAGTGATTTGAAAGTTTCATCGGCTGTATAGTGAAAAATAGATAATGCTGCCATGAAAAGTACATACACCAAACTTAATGAAATAACTAGCTTACGATTCATATGATTACCTCAACAAATCATCATAATTTTAATTTTTGTACACAAGAATAAATGGAAATAAGCAATCCGCCTGTAAGACCGAAAATTATATCGTACATGGTATCTTTATTACCGCCTCGCTGCATGGTATGAGTAAAAGTGAGATCTCCTGCGAACTCATATATTTCCCAAAGAACAGTGGCAATGACTGAAAGTGAGAGAACAAAAAGAAAGATGACCCACCTTGAAACATCTTTTCTCGCTTTTTGCGGGATGAATAGTTTATAAAGAACAATCCCAACAAAACCCACGAAGATACCTTTGTAAAAGTGAACGCCAGAGTCCCACCATTTAAAATCACCATAAAAATTTGCGATAGATCCTAAAAATGTCGTACAGAAAATAAAAACATAATAACCGATTATGATTGGAATGTTAAAGGGGTTATTTTTTACAAACAGTAATGAAATGGGCAAGGCACTTACCAATATTCCCCCTAGAGCCACCATCCATCGCGAAGAATCACCTTTTATGAGATAAAAGATGAGTAAACCAGTCATGAATGCTATAAAAACCAGACTAAAAATAATGATTATTTTATGTTTCAATATACTCACCTCATTGGTAAATATTCATTACGATCATATCCAATTCAGCCAGATGCAACCCGGCAAATTGAATTTTGAGGGTATTTTTATGGATGTTCTTTTTTTAATCCTCTAACTCACATCAGTGTTATAATTGTTGGCTACCATGGTGCTTTTTAAGATATTTTTAAATTTAGTCGTAATAAACAATAATAAAGGCATGACCAGACCAAAAATCGATACTCCTTATTTTGGGCTATTCATTTTAAAGTTATTCACACAGAAATTAAATGCCTTTCTTCAACAATCCATCCCCGTTTCATTATCCGGGCCCGCTTTTCCCGGGATTCACCTCAAAATTCCGATATGTCATTAGAACCAATTTCATTGGTAAAGGTATAGAAATATATCGCGAAATCGCTTTAAAAGAAATACAATGAATTGCCAATTATTTAGTACTGCTAGATTTAAAATAGAAAATAAACAACCTGTATTTTAAAAAGTGCATCACTCCTATATGTATTATGTATGCTTGTTTATAACCTGCGTAAATATTAAACCCGAGGCAAAATGTTCAAGGATAGTAGTGATAAAACACACAGGAACTACACAATAAATGAGTGGTAATCAGTGATGGCATTAGCGAGACAAAACAATACGAATGAAGAATATATTACTTATCACGCTTTTTCTTAAACTTTCCACTGATGCGCTCCTTCGCGATTTTTGAACTGGTACGATTCTTGCATATTATTTTCGTGTATGTCTCTTGTGTGTATATTGAGTAAGGAAAAGAATAGGAATCTGTTAAACACACAATTATTGAAAAATATTTATTTGACGTTTAATTTACCCTTGGTTATATGTCAGAAAATTAATCCAGATTCATAAAGGGAAGGCAAAGCAATTAAATTTAAAAAGGTTAGGAGAATTTTCGTATGAAAATACCAGTGGAAAATATAGTAGAGTTAACTGTAGAACATCAATTCTTACAGGCTTATCCTATATTGAGTCAGTTACGAACTGATTTAACTTTAGAGGAATATCCAGAATTATTAAATGATATGCGTAAGGAGGGTAAACAGTTATTTGCTTTATATCATGATACAAGCATCGTAGCTTTAGCAGGTATTAGCTGGCGTGAAGATTCATATAATGAACGCTATGTTTTTGTACAAGATTTGGTTACTGATGTAAATCATCGTCCTAGTGGCCTTGGATATAGTCTACTCAGTTATATACATAATTGGGCAAAAGAACATGGAGCTGAATATATTACAATGGAACCTTGAATTCGGCGCCTTGCCACTATAAATTGTTCATTTCCAATTTTTTTTGGATGGGTTGCACCTACTGGGTGTAGCCTTTTTTCGTACATATGCACCAGCAATGAAATTTTAAACGATTTCTAGAGTGCAGGGAAAATGGGAACAAAACATTTAGGAAATAAGGGTGAAAAGACCAGGTATTTATAAACTTGGAATCAAACAAAAATTGAACAAGTTTAAGGGAAAATTCTTTGCACATATTCAAAGGTAAGTTGCTCTGTCACCCAAAAAATTAGTTGAAAGCTTATAGAAACTCTGTGGAGGTCTGCAGAGTTCTTCTTCACGTTTTTCTGCCCCGAAACCATCCAACTTTCTGCAACTTAGTTCAACAAATAAATAGAAGTTTTTGCTCTCGAAAATGAAAAAAGAACAAAATAATTATGCAAAATTGGCGATTTATGCATTTACTCATAGAATTCCACTAATACGACTTTTTCATTTATCTGATTTCCACATTGTAATCCAAAAGCAGCGCCATTCCTGTCATTAATCCTTCTCAACAAAACTAGGTCCAGAAAGGTTATCCGAGGCACCTTCAGCAACCTTTAATTAAATGATCGATCTTCACGAATAAGCGTTTTTTGTTGAACAGAAAAGTAGAATTTTGATAAAGATTATCATGTCTACAATGATTTAGCTCTTTATTCATTGCAATTAATTTTACTTAGATGGATATAATTGCAGCCAAGGTGAAAACATAATTTTAACAGGCTATTGGTTAAGAGGGGGTAAGCATTGAAATCTCGAGTTCCTATCCCATTGAGGAAGTTAATTGAAGATAAACAATCAGTGAAAAATAAAAAACAACAAGAAGACCTAAATCAAAGCAAAAATCCAAACTCCAGTAAAACTAAAAGTCAAAACCAAAATCCAGTTCAAGACGAAAATCGAAGTAAAGACTCAAATAATCATGAAACGAAACTTATATCCTCTGATCTTCAATATAATTTAGACCATATTAAGAAAACGTTAGGAAATAGTTCAGACTTAGTTATAAGGGATTTTCAAGCAGGTAAAAATGGGGAAATTAAGTTAGGCATCGTTTACACAGATGGATTAACGGATTCGGTATCCGTCCAAGATTTCATCCTCGACACTTTGATGATTGAAATTCGGAACTCGGATTTGGACGTAGCGGTCTTTAGTCCCTCTGACTGTTTTGAAATGATAAAATCACATACTCTCCCTGTAGGGGGAATAGGGGAAGTAACTGATTTCCAAAAACTTTTTAACCATGTTTTATCGGGAGACACGATGTTATTGATGGACGGCTCCCCAAAAGGAATAGCACTAGGCTCAAGAGAATGGGTCGATCGCGGAGTTCAGGAACCTTCTTCACAAACAGTAGTAAGAGGCCCGAAGGATGGGTTCACTGAAACGCTGCGAACAAATACTGCTTTAATAAGACGGCGAATCAAGGATCCTAACCTTTGGCTTGAAACAAAACAGATTGGTGAAAAAACGCAAACAGATGTTGCAATTATGTATCTAAAAGGTGTTGCCAATGATAAAACGGTTTCAGAATTGCAAAGCCGGTTAAATCGAATCAAAATAGATGCGATTCTTGAGAGTGGTTACATTGAAGAACTTATACAGGATGAAGTATATACTCCATTTCCAACCGTATATAATACGGAACGTCCAGATGCTGTAGCCGCTGCCCTGTTAGAAGGAAGGATTGCAATATTTGTTGACGGAACGCCGTTTGTCCTTATCGTTCCAGCACTGATGGTGCATTTTTTTCAGTCCAGTGAAGATTATTATCAACGGGCAGACATTGCCACATTAATTCGAATATTACGGTATTTATCTTTTTTCCTTGCTTTGCTTACACCGTCACTTTATATAGCTGTCTCAACCTTTCATCAAGAGATGCTTCCTACTCCTTTACTCATAAGTCTTGCCTCACAACGTGAGGGTGTTCCTTTTCCAGCTTTTGTAGAGGCGATGATAATGGAGGTAGTGTTTGAAATCTTGCGTGAGGCAGGTGTGAGGATGCCCAGGGCTATCGGTTCGTCCATTTCCATCGTAGGTGCATTAGTTATTGGGCAGGCTGCTGTCGAAGCAGGGTTCGTTTCAGCAACAATGGTTATCATCGTGTCCTTAACAGCCATCTGTAGCTTTGTGTTCCCAGCCAATAGCATGGCCATGGCTTTTCGGATGCTTCGGTTCTTGTTTATGATCCTTGCCGCTACATTTGGATTATACGGGATCATTTTGGGGCTGATCGTGATGGTCCTGCATTTAAATAGCATACGATCTTTTGGTTTGCCATATCTAGCTCCAAATGCACCATTCATTTTACAAGATCAAAAAGACAATATCATTCGATTGCCGCATTGGTCATTATTAAAGCGGCCTCGTTTGATCAGTAAAAATGATACAGAAAGAGGAGATGTCAGTGCTCCGAAACCACCTAAATAACACCAAGATAAAATGATGAGATGATGAGGGTCACGATGAAAAAAATGCTAATCGTATTTTTAATGGTACCTATAATTTGTTTATCCGGCTGTTGGAGCAGCATTGAATTGAATGAACTTGCCATCGTTACTGCAATGGGAATCGATAAAACAGAAGGTGGGTATCTGGTAACCGTCCAAGTTCTAAATCCGAGTGAGCTGGCAGGTGATGCCAGGTCTGGTCGCACGGAAGTTGTAACCTTCAGGAAGAGTGGAAAAACCATTTTTGAAGCCCTTAGAAGCCTATCAACTGATGTGCCAAGGAGGTTATATGTAGCACATCTTCGTGAAGTTGTCTTTGGTGAGGAAATGGCCAGGGAAGGAATAGCAAAGCCTCTGGATTTCCTTTCCCGGCTAAAGGAGTTGCGTTCCGATTTCTATATGACTGTTGCTAAGGGTTCAACTGCTTATGATACGCTTAATGTGCAAACAGCACTTGAGAAAATACCGGCAAATAAAGTCTTTGACTCCTTGGAAAATTCAGAGAGAAGATGGGCACCGACAAGGACGGTCACTTTGGATTAGCTGGTCAGCAGTATCGTCAGTAAAGGCAGACAGGCCATGCTAACGGGGATTTACGTTTATGGTGATCCCGAATCCGGAAGCAATGTTACGAATGCACAAAATATCTCCCCGAAATCCGGCTTGCGATTGGATTATCTTGGAGTATTCAAGAAAGATAAACTTGTCGGCTGGTTAAACAGGAACGACAGTAAAGGTGTTAGTTACATTACAGATCATGTTAAGTCCACTGCGGTAAATATTCCATGTAAAGGTGAGCAAATTACGATCAACACGACTAGTTCAAAAACGAAAATCAAGGGGAAAATGGAAAAAGGAAATCCGAAAATTGATATAAATGTCACGTCAGAAGGGAGTATAGGTGAAGTAGAATGCACAATTGATTTAACTAAACCCGAAAAAATCGAAGAATTGAATAAAAGATACGCAAAAGATATTAAAGGTAAAATAGAAGGATCGATAAAAACGCTTCAAGAGAAGTATCAAAGTGACATTTTCGGTTTTGGTGATGAAATCCATAGAACCGATCCTAAAGAATGGAAACGTTTAAAACAAAATTGGGAACAGGAATTCGCAAATTTGGACGTGAATGTAACCGTTAAAGCAAAGATTCGTAATTTAGGAACGATATCAGAATCCTTTCAAAAAGAAATCGAGGAGTAAAGATCAATGTGGGCAATTATTGGAACAGTGTGTACTGGAGCTATTATTTCATTTTTCGAAATACCTCCGCTTATTAAAAAGAAATGCTGGAAGGAAATTGTCATTTTCATTTTATTGCTTTTAGTTGGCATGACGTTGAGTATTCTGATAATCAAGGATATTACCATTCCCACTCCTATAGACTGGATAACGAAAATATATAGTCCACTCGCTCACTTCATGGATCGTATTTTATCCTAGGGAGGTATCGATCATGCTCGAAAAAGGAAAAATCAGCTCTGGTGAATTTCTTATATTGGTCATCATATTCACCATTGGAGGAGCGATACTTACTTTACCTTCCGTACTTGTCTCATTAGCAAAACAGGATGGGTGGATTGCCTATATTATAGCTACTCTCATCGGTTTATGTTTCGTTTTCTTATTTACCCGGCTCGCCTCACTTTACCCATCCATGACTTATATAGAAGTTAATGAAAAAATATTTGGTAAATGGATCGGGAAAATCTCGGCACTGCTATTCCTGTTTTATATTTATTATCTTTCTTCTGCATTACTAAGTGAAATTGGGAACTTCTTTTCGACACAGGTTCTGGGTGAGACACCTATGGAAATAATCATGATCTTGTTTATATTAACAAGCGTATTTGGTGCACGGCTAGGATTGGAAGTCATCTCCCGAACTGCATTAATCTTTTTTCCTTGGCTTGTTCTGCTGCTTTTCATATTATTCGTATTTCTAATCCCCGATATCAAAATCGAAAATATGCAACCTATATTTGAAGAAGGCATGAAACCAATTATGAATGGATCATATCACTCTTTAGCACTGCCTTATGTTCAGCTTGTTTTCTTTTTAATGCTCACGCCATATGTAAACGAAAAGGCTGAAATGAAGAAAAGCTTTTATTTAGGGACTTTAGTAGGTGGCGGCGTTCTATTGTTAGTGATCATTTTCAGTATCCTCGTATTGGATGCTTCAAATACAGCAAGATTAACCTATCCTTCTTATAAACTGGGGATGAGGATAAGCATTGGTAATTTTTTTGAAAGGGTCGAGGTCATTGTGGCATTCATTTGGGTTTTTACAGAGTATTTTAAGTTGACCATATGCTTTTATGGACTCGCCTTAGGACTAGCTCAATTGCTAGGATTAAAAAATTACAAAATTCTTCTATTCCCATTAGCTTTTCTAATTCTCACTTTTACCATCTTTTCGCATCCAAATATTGTACATTATCAAAACTTTATAGCTACAGCTTGGACACCTTTATCCTTAACGATTTGTTTTATTCTGCCATTGTTATTATTAATGGTTGGGAAAATTAGAAAAAAGTAAGAATACCCGTAGCATCATTAGGAAGTTACATCTTAATGAGGGCAAATGCTAGAGGATAGCCGATATCGTTAGCTCAATTAGTAAAGAAATCAAGCCTACAGATAACTTGGTAAACAATTAAATGTGTCATGAAAGTTTTTGATGGATAAAGAATGCGATGTAGCAGTTAACTGATTCATGGATGTTAAAGGGGAAGTGGGAAAAAAGAATAAATAAAATATTCTGACAAATATATTGACTAAAGAAAGTTGATGATTTAATATAACAATATATAACATTACATAATGTTGTATATCAAATATTAAAGGAGTGGGAAAATGAGCAAATCGGTTATTAATGTAAAAAGTAATGTAAAAACAGTATTGGATCAATTAAAGGGTAGGGAAATTGACAATATTTATTTTGTAGCATGCGGGGGATCTTCTGCCATTATGTATTCAGCTAAGTATATACTGGATCGTGAAGCTAAAAATATAACTTCCGATCTATATAGTTCAAATGAGTTTATACATCGTAATCCACAACAACTAGGGAAGGAATCTTTAGTAATTTTATGCTCTATGTCTGGAACAACTCCTGAAACAGCAGAAGCGGCTAAGTTTGCAAAAAGTAAAGGTGCGTTTACAGTGGCATTAACTAACGAACCAGCATCACCATTAGCCCAAAATTCGGACCTTTTCATTAAATATGAATGGGGTAACGGTGTAAAAGCCTTTGATACAAATCTCAGTGTTTTATATCAACTAGTTTTTGGTGTACTTCATATAGCGGAAAACAATGAGAAGTTTGGAAAACTAGTATCAAGTTTAGAGAACTTACAGCCAGTGTATGAAAAAGCTCTACAGCAAGAAGCTTCTAATGCAAGAGTGTTCGCACAATCTCATGCAAAAGAACCTGTTATCTATACAATGGCAAGTGGTTCCAACTATGGGACAGCCTATTCTTTTAGTATTTGTATCTTAATGGAAATGCAATGGATACACTCACATGCCATTCATGCTGGTGAGTACTTCCATGGACCATTCGAAATTATTGACGAAAACGTACCGTTTATCATTCTATTGGGATTGGATGAAACAAGACCATTAGAAGAAAGAGCATTATCCTTTTCTCAGCGTTATGGCAAAAAGCTAACGGTGTTAGATGCAAAACAGTATGATCTTGATGGTATCGATGAAGAAGTAAAAGGATATATTGCACCGCTTATCTTAAATCGTGTATTACGTCAATATGCAGAAGAATTAGCGGAAGCGCGTAATCATCCATTAAGCAAAAGGCGTTATATGTGGAAAGTAGAATACTAATAGTTGGACATAACTTAATATTCGGTATATTTTATTTACGAATTATACTATAATGTTTTATAACATTATAGTATAATTTCCTGATAATAAAAGCATTTATAAAAAGGAGGGTATTCATGAGAATAACAAAACTTATATTTGCATCATTATTAAGTTTATCTTTAATGCTTGGGGGATGTTCTGGTGAAAAAACATCTTCAGAATCAGATGTTGGAAAAACTACATTAACATTTTTCCATAGGTGGCCAAAGGAACCGGAAAAAACTTATTTTAATGAAGTTGTAAAAGAATTTGAAAAACAAAACCCCGATATCCATATTAAAACCGAAGCAGTGCTAAACGATTCGTATAAAGATAAAATTAAAGTAATGACTGGTACAAATAATCCACCTGATGTTTATTTCTCATGGAGTGATGAATTTGCCAGTCAGTTTGTGCGAGGCAATAAAGCTTTGGATTTAACTTCTTATTATAAAAACGATCCGACATGGTCTTCTCAACTCGTTCCATCCCAAGTCAAACCATATACATTTAATAATAAGGTTTATGGTGTCCCCGTAACAATGGATGGGAAAATGTTTTTCTATAACAAGAATGTCTTCGAAGAATTGAACATACACCCACCTAAAACCTGGAATGAATTAATCGATGTATTAAAAGTGTTAAAAAAGAATAACTACACAGCTCTTCAATTCGGTAGTCAGGATACTTGGACAATTTCCCATTATGTGGGCACATTGAATCAACGCCTTGTTAGACCGGAAGTGCTGACAATGGACTATAATCGAAAAACCGGAAAATTCAAGGATGATGACTACATAAAAGCGCTTGAAAAATTCCAAGAGTTGTTACCTTATTTTAATGAAAATACGAATTCAATAGATCATGAATATGCTAGGCAGCAATTTTCAAATGGTAAAGCACCTATGATTTATGCAGAAACCGCAGAAATCAAGCTATTTGGACCCACTAAGTTTGAACTTGGCATGTTTAACTTTCCTGAAGTAGAAGGCGGAAAAGGTAATCAAACAAATCTAACGGGTTCGCCTGAGGGCTTTATGATTTCTTCCAAGACAAAGCACCCCAAAGAAGCAATGGAGTTTTTAAAGTTTTTATCTACTAAACAGATGGGAGAAAAACTAGTCACTGATGTGGGCAAATATAGTGCAGTTAAAGGTACAGTGAATGAAAATAATTCTACCCCAGAACAGCTGGAAGCGGTTCAAAGCATTTTAAACGCAAAGGAAATGGCCCCATGGTTTGACATGAGCATTGATGCGCGTATTGCAGATGCCTATTTAACAGGAACACAAATGATGTTAAATGGAGATAAAACACCTAAACAAATTATGCGTGATGTTCAAAAAGCCGCTGATACTGTTAGAATTGAAGCGGGGAAATAAGGGAAAGCATTTTTCCGTTTTATTAAGGGAGTGATATTTTAATGATAAAACTCGATAAATTTGTACCTTATCTATATCTTCTTCCAGCCTTAGTTTTTTTACTGCTCGTTTATATCCCTATTTTCCAGAATATTGGCGATAGTCTGTATAATTGGAGTACTTTTTCACCAAATAAAGCATTTGTAGGGTTGGACAACTACTTTACTTTGTTTAAAGATCCCGTATTTTATGAAGCTTTAAAAAATAATATTCTTTATGCAGTCATTTCAATTGTTTTCCAGGTTTTTGGAGGGTTAATTGTTGCAGCTGTTTTAGAAGATAAATTAATCCGTAAATTTTCACCTATCTTTCGAACAGTCTATTTCCTACCAGTCGTCGTTTCAATGACAGTCATAGCATTGCTGTTTTCATTTTTTTACAACCCGGAAGTGGGATTGTTAAATCAGTTTCTTAAAATGATTGGATTAAATGATTTAGCACAACCATGGTTGGGTGATAGTGAAACGGCAATCTATGCAGTCATTGCTGTCTCACAGTGGCAATCGATTGGTTATATAGCTATGTTATATATCGTATCCATTCAAAAAATATCACCTGAACTATATGAAGCGGCTGAAATGGATGGAGCGAATAAAATAAAAACGTTTTTTCACATTACGGTTCCAGCAACCAAGGAAATGACATTTGTAGCCGTAATATTAACATTGACAGGTGCTTTTACAGTGTTTAATGAGCCATATATCTTAACCGGAGGGGGACCGGGAACTTCTTCGGAAGTCCTAAGTACCTATTTATATAAAACGGCTTTTTCAAAGGATATGATGGGATATGCTTCTGCCATTGCTACGGTTATCTTAATTATTACGTTACTTATTTCTCTTGTTCAAATGAAAATATTTAAAACAGGAAAGGAGGACTAATAATGGAGATGCCTAAATCAACTATCAGAGTACCGGAATTAGTAGTCGAAAATCTAAAATATTCCAGGAAAAGAAAAGCCTATAATATGAGACTAGCGCTTGTCTATGCAGGTTTGATCGCCTACTTTCTTGTTGTTGCATATCCCTTATTATGGATGGTCATCAGCTCTTTCAAAAGCACAGAGGAAATTTTTAACGATAGTTGGTCCCTTCCTCATACATGGTTGTTTGAAAATTATGTAACAGCTTGGAATGGCGGGATTTCCTCCTATTTTTTAAATAGTGTCATGGTTACTGGCTTGACTTGCATTCTAACGGTATTAGTAAGTGCGTTAGGTGCCTACGGATTATCTCGCTTTGATTTTCGTGGAAAGGCTTTCATTTTGGTCATATGCTTAGGCGGTTTGATGCTATCCCCCCAAGTTAGCTTGATCCCTTTGTATAATATCATTCAGAAGCTAGGTATATATAACACCCATTGGGCGTTAATTTTACCTTATGTAGCATACAGAATTCCGCTAACCATCTTATTGATTCGGGCCTACTTCCTGTCCATTCCGAGAGAACTGGAAGAGGCTGCTCGATTAGATGGATGTACAAACCTTGGAATCCTTTTTAGAATATTCATTCCTATGAGTAAGCCTATTTTATTAACATCGACAATTTTAACAGCTTACTATACATGGAATGAATTCATGTTCGCCATCATCTTTATAGACGATGATAGTTTACGTACAATACCAGCCGGTTTAATGCAATTCCGAGATGCACTGCAAACCGATTGGGGAGTGTTACTTTCTGGATTGACGATTTCTGCGGCACCTATCGTCATTTTATTTTTATTCATGCAGAAGTATTTTATCCGTGGAATTGCTAGTGGAAGTGTAAAATGATAACAGGGGGAACAGGCATGAAATTAATTGGAATCGGAGATAACGTAGTAGATTTTTATAAAGACCAAGGAAAGATATATCCTGGCGGCAATTCATTAAACGTGGCAGTATTGTACAATCGTTTAAATGATGAGCAATCTTCATATATTGGCATTGTAGGAAATGACGGGGCAGCAGACCATGTGTTAGAGGTATTGCAAAAGGAAAAGATAGAGATTAGTAGAGTAAGACAAGCAGTAGGAGAGAATGGTATGGCAGTCGTCGCGTTGGATAAGGACGGTGACCGAATCTTTATTGGTTCCAATAAAGGGGGAATTCAATCCAGATTGGGGATTGTACTGAATGACAAGGATTTGGATTATATTCGGCAACACGACCTTCTTCATACAAGTGTATATAGCCGTATAGAGCACAGTCTTCCAATATTAAGCCAATTCATTGACATTTCTTTTGATTTTTCCACAAATCAAGAGGATCACTATTTACAAAAAGTTTGTCCGGATGTGACTTATGCATTTTTTTCCGGAAGCAATTTGAACGTGGCAGAGTGCAATGCACTGATTCAAAAGGTGGATTCGTTCGGCACAAAAGTGATATGTGTTACTCGTGGGGAAAAGGGAGCAATTTTATCAATTGAAAATCAATTATATGAACAAGCTATTATCCAAACCAAAGTTGTAGATACGTTGGGGGCGGGAGATTCCTTTATTGCTGGTTTTCTCTCATCATATGTCCAAGGACGAGATGTATATAAAGCCTTACAAAAAGGAGCTTTAGCTGCCTCCCATACCTGTCAGGATTATGGTGCATTTGGATATGGTAAAGAATATAATCCTAAACATATGATGGTTTAATATGATTTATAGATGGAAAAAGGTAACGAGATCCCGGATTAGGACGGGGATTCGTTACCTTTTTCTTGCGATATAGAACTATCAATCGTAAAAGTCACGCGATTAGCAGGATAATATAGGAAGGATGAATGGATAGGCTGCTTCTTAGCGTCATATGCCACTTTCTCCACTTTGAAAAGGGGATCTCCCACTTCGCATTCTAAATTTTTTGCTTCATCAGCATTTGCCAAAACCATATTTAAAAGTTTCGAGTTATGAACTGGAGTTATATTATATTCATGCTTTATGATATCATACATGGAAACAGAGTTATGGACATGTTGATTTAAATTTGGCAGAACCTTTAAAGAATAATGAGAAATTTCTAAGGTGAGAGGTTGATTATCATAGTATAAGATCCGTTGTAATTCAAGAACATCACTTTCAGGAGTAATCTCCAAGGATTTGGAAATATTAGCCGGTGCAGGTATTATCCCAAATGAAAGGATTTTAGTTTGAGGTATTTTCCCTAATTCTGACATATATTCAGCATGACCATTAACAGCAAATAATTCCCTTTTTACTTTAGGATATTGAACGAATGTTCCCTTTCCTTGTTGGCGTATTAGAAGCCCCTCTTCCACCAAGTCCAAAACGGCTTTTCGAACAGTAATGCGACTTACACCATATATGTCGCATAATTCTGTCTCCGTTGGTAATCTTTCGCCAGAAGAGTAAATCCCTTTGTTTATATCTTCGATAATAGATTGTTTTAATTGCATGTATAATGGCGTAGAACTATGTGTGTTGAGTTTCATATTTTCCCCTTTCTCGTGTTTTTCCTTTTATTATAACGTAATGTGATGTTATAGTACAAATCATCAATTCGACTATTGCTTAGCCAATATTTTTACATGGTTAAAGACCTCCAGCAACAACGATCCGTGATAAGAATGTCGCTGATCTTTTTGTGCGGGAAAATCTGCACCTTTTACACAGTTACAATAAAAAAAGCATATAATTATGATTTGAATAAGTGAGTGTACACCCATATTATAGATAAAGCTGATGCACGAATCATTAAAACCCATAATACGACATCATATTCCAACATATTTCTACTTTGCCATTTTGTATAATGAGATAGAAAAATATTTTAAGGGAGTGATTGTTGTAATATGAAAAACAGGAAACTTGTTTCAACTCTAGGAGTTGCCGTTTTATCGGCGGGTATTGCGGCACCAACATTTGCAGCTAATGAAACATCCCCAGGAACACCCATTCAACAAACTTATTCGGTTTCAGGTTTTACAGATCATGCTGAACTAGGGAAAAAGCTAGAACAAATTGCGAGTAATAGCCAAGGTAAAGTAAAAGTGGATGTAGCTGGATATTCTAATAGAAATAGAGAAATCTATAAAGCAACCGTGGGAACAGGTGACAAAGTCGTTTTAATTCAAAGTGAGATTCATGGAAATGAGAAAACTGGTACGGATGCCATCTTGAATATCTTGAAGTTTTTGGGGGCCAATTCTCCTGAAGCGGAGAAAATTCGTAAAGAAATTACCCTGGTGGCTTTGCCTAAAATGAATCCGGATGGTGCTGAATTGAACCGTCGGGGAAATGATATGACCTGGTCAGAGGTCGTGGAACAGTTTCCACAGTTAGCAGGAGCGAATCCATCTTGGAACTATTATACATACAAAAATGAATTATTCGATTATGAGTCCAATCCTGGTTTCGATGTCAATCGTGACTTTAATCCTGATTTAAATTATATTCCTCAAGCTAAAGACTTCCCTGGAAAATCATCCACCCCTGGTTGGTTCATAACACCTGAATCACAAACAACGCGTGATGTATACAAGTCTCTCCTGAAGCAATACGGAAAGGTGGAGATTTTTGTGGACTTGCACCACCAAGCTCCCTATTATGAAGTTGATGGAACGGATGATCTAGTCACATACTCGCTTTCTGCTCAATTTGTTCCTGATCCAAGCTCGCCTTCAGGACAAGCGTATGCCAAATATGCAAAAAACTATAATTATGATTTGTCCAGACAATTGAATGTAGCGGTATATAATGCGATGAAAGAACAAGGTAATTCTCCATATGGAAATATATCCTTATATCCGCAAAACCAAAACCTTCCTGGAACGGCTTTAGGAGCCTTTGCTTTAAACGGAAGTGGGACAGTACTCTTTGAAGTCAGAGGCCAAACACAGTCTTTTGGCCAAAAGAAAAAAGGCATGCTTATTAAAGCAGTGGAAAGAGGGTTATATGGAATAATTGATGGAGTTACTGATGGCTCAGTATATAAAATCAATCCGGAACAATACGAGTCAATTCCACTGACGGAGGGCAGGCAATAATAAAAATTGATAGTTTTATCAACTTAGTAACCAGGCGGGTACCCGCCTGGTTTTTCTTCATGATCGGTTTCGGCAAACAGAAAATGCCTTTTTGAATATCGCCATTGTCGAAGTAATTCCTTTCAAGTTATATGGTGCAGAAGAAAACTTTTTGAAACATAGTTATTTTTCACTATTAACACAAAGTGTTAAAAATGTCAGAATATTAGTAATAGTTATTCTTTAGTAATTAAATTATAAGGAGGGTTTTTATTGAATTTTAAAAAGAAAGTCCTATCAGTTTCATTATCTAGTTTAATGACATTAAGCGCAGTTACAGCTGTTGCGCTGCCAGTCGGAGCGGTTGGAAATGGTCCCAGTGCTGGAAATGGTCAAGTGACAACTTCAAATCTTCATACATATGAAAGCCTGGTAAGCTATCTTAAAACGCAGGATGCTAAACAAGAAAGGCTGGCACTGGAAGTAATCGGCGAAACGGTAAAAGGGAGGGATATTTACCTAGCGAAATACATTTCAAATCCCAAGAATCCTACTATACTATTTTTAACTCAACAGCACGGAAATGAACAACTGACTACTGAAGGTGCACTCGAATTCATTAAACATCTAGGCACGAATAAGACTAAAGGTTTATTGGAAAATGTTAATATACTGATCATTCCCATGTTAAATGCAGATGGGGCAATGGGAGATGTTAATTTCCCTCTTGATGACTATTTAGCAAAAGGTGATCGACATCTAACACGGGCAAATGCAAATGGGATCGACTTAAACCGTGAGCATGATAAAAAAACTGATTCCATGCAAGTGGAGGTAAAGGCTTTACACGAAAATGTATTTGCGAAATACGATATAGATTACATGATAGATTTACATCATCAAGGGACGCTAAGCGAAACAGATGGTGAACTTGTTTCAGGTTCAATTCTTTATCCTACAAACGCTAACGTAAAGCCTGAAGTATTAGAAGCGTCAAAAAAACTGGGTGCTGTTGTATATAACTCCATTGAACCAACTGGTTGGGGGCATATTGGTAGGTATGATGGCGGTTCTGGGGGAAATATAGGACGTAATGGTGCAGCCATTCGTTATGATATTGCCACACTGCTCTTTGAGATGCGAGGTATGTCGGACCACAATATCGAGTCAGTGGCGCTTGGACAAAAAAGTAATGGCTATCTAATAAAGCAAACGGTAACCACTTTGGATGCAGCTGTCAGAGCTATTGCCGATGATTCAATAGAAACTGTTGATGCAAGCTTTTGGGATACCCTGCCAACACAATACAATCGTCCTGGGGCAGAATCAGACGAATAAAATGATGACACATCCCATTCTTTCAGATGGGATGTGTTTTTTTAATTTTCCCACACCGATAGCTCGAACTTGTTCATCAGTTTATCTGAAATGATTTATAGAGGAAATGCAGGACAAGATTAAAGATGATATAGAAAAAAGGCATCTGCTTTCACTACAAGCAGATGCCTTTTGAACGATAACGTATTCGACCTGAAATATCCTTCTTTAATAATTACCGCTTGCTTCTATAAACTTTTTTCGGATGAATTCTCCTTTTTTTGTTCTTCTTTTAGCTGCAAGGCTACTAAACTGGCAAAGTCATGAATGATGGTGGCTGCCAATAGTGATGTAATTTGTGTTGGATCGTACGGCGGGAGGACTTCTACCAGGTCGAACCCAATAAAGTTGAATCCTTGCAGAGAACGTATCATCTCTAGGGTTTCAAGGCTATTTAGACCGCCGACCTCCAAGGTGCCAGTTCCAGGAGCACATGATGGATCTACAAAATCAATATCAAAGGTCAAGAAACAAGGTGTATCCCCAATGGTTTTCTTGACTTCCTTCACGACATCTTCGATTCCTCTTTTCTTCAGCTCGGGAGTAGTTATCACATTGTAACCTAGATCTGTACTTGAATCTATATCTCCTGGATGATTGAGCGTACCTCTGATGCCAATCTGGAAAACTTTATCCGTTTGGAGCAAGCCTTCCTCATATGCACGGATAAACGGGGAACCATGCCAGTATTTTTCATCATAATAAGTATCCCAGGTATCTGTATGTGAATCAAAATGAAGAAGTGCAACAGGACCGTGTATTTTTGCGGCAGCTCTTAGATTAGCCAATGTTACTGAATGATCTCCCCCGATGCCTATTGGAATGATACCGTTTTTCATCAAGTCTACCATAGCCTTTTCAATTAACTCATAGCTTCGATGTATATTATGGGGAATCACCGAAACGTCCCCAATATCAATTGCATTACATTCATCAAACGGAAATACCTTGTGAATGGGATGGTAAGGAAACAACGTCATGGATGCCTGGCGGACAGCCTGTGGAGCAAACCGGGCTCCTACCCTGAATGATGCAGCTGTATCAAAAGGCATACCTATCACTGCCAATTTGGCATTTTCCCTTGAAGAAGGTAAGCGCATAAATGATCCAGTGGTACAAAACTCTGGTTTAACATCAGGGGATAAAGGATATTTCATTTTTCTATTCCTCCATTTTCTTATAACGATAATAGTTTTGAAACTCATATAAATGAATTCCTATGGATGATTAATTATGCAATTATCATGCCAGGTCACAGTAAGTTATTTAAAGAGGGTTTTTACCAGATTTCATTGGCTTGGGTTATGCAAAGGCGAATAATTTATGGGAAATTGAATCGCAGATGACGAGATGCTCCAAGAATTCATTTCTATGAATCAATCATGTGCCGTTAAGAATACAGGAATTAAGTAGCATTTTTGGCGTTTTTCGTTTGTAGAGTAAACCAAAATCATGTGGCACAGAAATTGCATTAAGTTATACAGGTGAAACTTTTAAAAAAGAGGGAGGCATGGGGATTTATCAAGTTAAGAAATTGAACTTACTGATTTGAAAGCGGTTTCAAGGAGGAATGATAGGTGGAAAATGAGGTTACATTGAAAAGATCACTGAAATTATGGCAAATCGTTATGATGGGGTTAGCATATATGACCCCCATGGTCGTATTTGATACATTTGGAATTGTATCTGGGATTACGGGCGGCCATGTGCCGACTGCCTATATCTTTGCATTGGTGGGGATGCTTTTTACAGCGGCAAGCTATGGAAAACTTGTAAAGGTTTTTCCTGCTGCAGGTTCTGCCTACACTTATACGCAAAAGGCCATAAACCCGCATTTAGGATTCCTGGTAGGATGGTCTTCGTTGTTAGACTATTTGTTTTTACCTATGGTCAATGCATTGTTGACCAAAATTTATCTTACAGCATTATTTCCAGGAGTTCCCACGTGGATTTGGGTAGTATTGTTCGTAGCAATCGTCACCATTCTCAATCTACGGAGTGTCAATGTACTTGCAAACTTTAATGCGCTTTTTGTTTTAATTCAGATTGTCATCATGGCAGTGTTCATCATTCTTGTCGTCAAAGGTTTAAATGATGGAGAAGGTACAGGAGAAGTGTTTACGATAAAGCCTTTCGTAAATGAAGGAATGGACTTTTCTGCAATAATAACCGGGGCCACAATCCTTTGTTTTTCCTTTTTGGGATTCGATGCGGTAACGACACTATCTGAGGAAACGCCGGATCCGAAAAAAACGATTCCAAAAGCGATATTTTTAACTGCACTTTGGGGTGGAATCATCTTCATTACCGCATCTTTCTTTATTCAGCTCTTTTTTCCGGATATATCCCGTTTTAAGGAACCGGATGCTGCATTACCGGAAATCGCCCTTTATGTAGGTGGGAAGCTATTTCAATCCATTTTTCTTTGTACGACTTTCGTCAATACGCTAGCCTCGGGACTAGCATCGCATGCCAGCGTTTCCCGTCTTTTGTATGTTATGGGACGTGATAAAGTGTTTCCGGAAAAATGGATTGGGTTTATTCACCCTAAGTGGAAGACGCCAGCCATTAATGTACTCATAGTTGGAGTCATTTCATTGTCGGCTTTATTTTTTGATTTAGTGACAGCAACGTCACTGATCAACTTCGGTGCATTAATGGCATTTACCTTTGTAAATCTGTCAGTGATCAGCCATTTTATCATTCGGGAAAAGAAACATCGAACGATAAAAGGGTGTATTCAATACTTAATCATGCCTTTAATTGGAGCTATAGCAATTGGCATTCTTTGGATCAACCTTGAGACAAGTTCCCTAATAATGGGGACAAGTTGGTTCATTATTGGTTTTTGTTATCTATTATATATCACAAAGGCATTCCGGAAGGCTCCGCCCCAATACCAAGTTGAAGAAATTCAGATATGAGACTTTGCAAGGATAAAACGCATCCTAATAAGGATGCGTTTTTTTGTATTTAATCATCCTGTTTACATATGCAAACTTGAATTGCTTATGAATTAATACATATGTCCTGATGATTGTATATGTGAATTTGATGATTGCAAATGGCGGTATTTGGCTTTCCACACGATATCTTCAAAGCTGGCATGAAAGTTGCTTAAGTAAGTTATAAGAATAAAAGTGAGGTGCTAAAATGACAGGGAAAATTAAGGTAATTGATAAACGTCATTCGGATAATCCACAGCAAGAGTTCCAGGATATCTTAAAAGAAGCGATTCATGTTTTGGACTATCCAGATCAGGTTTTTGATTTTTTGAAAGTGCCAATGCGTTTTCTGGAAGTCAGTATTCCTATTCAAATGGATAATGGGGAGACAAGGATGTTTCAAGGGTATCGTGCTCAACATAATGATGCAGCCGGTCCAACGAAAGGGGGGATTCGGTTTCACCCGGATGTCACTCCTGAAGAAGTTAAGGCATTGGCCGGATGGATGAGCTTGAAATGCGGAATAACCGATCTTCCATATGGAGGGGCAAAAGGTGGCATTGTGTGTGATCCCAGACAGATGAGTTCATCTGAGCTAGAACGATTAAGCAGAGGGTATGTCAGGGCAGTTAGTCAAATAGTGGGCCCTACAAAAGATATTCCGGCACCTGATATGTATACGAATTCACAAATCATGGCCTGGATGCTGGATGAATACGATCACATCAGGGAATTCGATTCACCCGGATTCATTACAGGAAAGCCTCTGAGATTAGGAGGATCGAAGGGCAGGGAAAAGGCCACTTCCAAGGGAGTATTATATACACTTCAAATGATTTGTGATTTAAAGGGGATTCCTATTGAAGGCATGCGGGTAATCATTCAGGGATTCGGGAATGTTGGCAGTCATTTAGCGTTATATTTACATGAAATGGGAGCTAAGGTTGTCGGAATTGCGGATGAGCTTGGAGGCTTATATGATCCGGATGGCTTGGATATTCCTTACCTTTTGGAGAATAGGGACTCTTTTGGGGTTGTTTCGAACTTATTCAAAGATTCATTATCCAATCAAGAACTGTTGGAAAAAGAGTGTGATGTGCTGATTCCCGCAGCTATAAGCGGAGTGGTGAATAAAGATAATGCAAAACGATTAAAATGTGAAATCCTGATTGAAGCAGCAAATGGGCCGACAACAAAGGAAGCGATTAAGATTCTCGATGATAAAGGTATAGTGCTAGTCCCGGATATTTTGGCGAATTCAGGAGGGGTGATAGTCTCGTATTTTGAATGGTGCCAGAACAACCAAGGTTATTACTGGACGGAAGAGCTTGTGGATGAACGATTGAAGGAAAAGATAACGGCCAGCTTTTTGAATGTCTACCATACTTCACAAAAATATTCCGTGAACATGAAGGTGGCTGCTTATATTGAAGGGATTCGCAAAATAGCAGAAGCATCCCAGCTTCGAGGTTGGGTCAGATTCTGAGCGAATTAGGGCTTACAAGAAAGGAGGCAATCCGTTGAATTTTGATATTCTTTCCGAAAATAAAGAAAACCAGGCTATTCATCATTATTGCTTATTGTCACAAGATTATAGATATGATGTGACCATTGTATACTCGGCCCAGTTTTTCGGTAAAGCAATGGTGACTTCCATGCAAAGCGGAAGAATGATCCTGCTTTGTGCCAATGATATTAATTTAGATCAGTACTGGGCTCCGACCCTTGGGATTGAACAAGAAGATATACATGAGTTCCAAAACTTTCTCAAGTTGGTCTTACAAACCCCATTTCATTTAGAAGAATACTGAAGGAAGGAATGATGTAAATGTACGTTGATGTGATTCTTAGCCCATGTGAAGGCAGGATTGAAAAAATTTCAATATCCAAAAATTCCAGATTTTACGAATGGGAACAATTATTTCAGATAAAGAAGGCAGATGGACGTGTGGAAATCATTGATATTGGTGTCAGCGGGAAAATAGAATCATTGGAGGTATTGGAGGGTGAACCAGTCGTGGCCGGCGAGGTCCTCGCCTATTTTAAAGAAGATTTATTTGTGACCGGCAGCGATTAATATAAAAACGAAAAAGAAGATGAAATGATTCATCTTCTTTTTCGGCTAATCCGATAATCCTCCACTGCTCTCTTATTCATGTTCCCCTATACCCCAATTTTGCAGAAACCCGATTGCCAGTTTCCATAACATTCTTAATGAGGAAATCAAGTCTTTCATCTGTCAGGTTAAAACTGACAAAACCTATGCTCACCGCACCGTGAACTTCCCCAAAATGGTTCAGTATCGGCACGGCAACAGAACATGTTCCCTCTGTTCTTTCACTGTGGCTGATTCCATGTCCCTTCATTTTAGTCTCTTGCAATATATCCCAAAAATCTGCTCTTTCTTGAATTGGCAGAAGAGCATCCACGATTTTTTTGGCTTGATTATATGGCATATAGGCGAGCATCGCTTTATTGGCAGCCCCAATATGCAAAGGTACTCGTGAGCCAAGCTGGTCATAAACCCGGATTTGGCTTTTTTCACTGTCGATTCGTTCGATTACGAGTGATTCCATTCCTATTGGCTGGCTAAGATAGACGCTTTCCTCCACTTTGTTCATCAGCCTTTCCAGTTCAGGCCTTATTTGGCTGATGTAATCCATTTTGTCATACATACGTAAACCATATTCGAGCCAAATATTCCCCAAACCATATTGTTTGGATTGCCCGTCCTGTTGGATTAATCCATGCAAGGACATCGCTTTTAACAAACGATGCATGGAGCTGACAGGAAGATCACATTCTTGGGAAAGTTCCGTAATTGACAGCCAGTTTTCCGATGAATTGGAAACCAGCACTTTTATAACGTTCATGGCACGGTCGATCGATTGCATAAACAAACCACCTATCTTTCATTACAAGTTGAATAAAACTTTGATTTATTTGAATATTTAAAACATATTGACATTATACCAAAGTTAATTTTATAATAAAAGAAAAATTCCTATTAGCGGAAACGTTTTCCACTATGCGGAAAAGGAGGAGGAGGCAGTGACATATTGTTCGTCCATGTACAAACCATTGGAACGTGTCATTGTAAAACATCCGAAAGAAGCGTTTATTAGTCAAGAGCATTTAAGCCAAGCATGGCGGAACTTCAACTTTGCGGAAGAGCCAGATTTCAACGAAGCACTAAAAGAGTATGGTGACTTTATTTCCATTTTGGAGAAATATGTTCCAAACATCGATTATTTGCCAGCATCTTCGGTAGTCGGCATTGACTCCTTATATGCGCATGACCCGGTCAAATTCACTAGCCAAGGAGCCATCATTTTAAAGTCCGGGAAAGAATTGAGACAGCCTGAAGCTAGTGTATACAAGGAATTTTGTAAGGAAAAGAACATCCCGATTATTGGGTATTTAAAGGGTGATGCGGTCGCGGATGGCGGTGATATCGTTTGGCTTGATGATAAGACTCTGGTTGTCGGACATGGTTATCGTACAAATGCTGAAGCCATTCGGCAATTAAAAGAAATGACCGCTCATCTTGTGGATGAATTCATCGTAGTTCAGCTTCCGCATGATCAAGGAGAGGGAGAGTGTCTCCATCTTATGTCTTTCATCAGCATGGTCGACAAGGATTTAGCAGTGGTTCACTCCCGCCTTATGCCTGTCTTTTTCAGAAAACTGCTGATTGAACGAGGCATACAGCTTATCGAAGTGCCGGTTGATGAGTACTTGACCTTGGGCTGTAATGTTCTTGCCATTGCTCCGCGGGTTTGCCTGTTATCTTCTGGTAACGCTTACACGAAGCAAAAGCTTATTGATGCGGGAGCAACGGTTTATGAGTACAAAGGAACTGAGATCAGCTTCAAAGGCACTGGCGGTCCAACTTGTTTAACCTGCCCGGTGGTGCGTACAAATATTAATGAAGGGGGATTGGAATGAGTCAATTACTATGGGGTACTCCAGAAACGCTCCGTGCCTTGTTATGTGAACTTGTTAGCTGGGAAAGCCGTACTCTTACATTAGGGGAACGGATGTTTCCGTATAAGGTGCAAGATAAATTGAGGGAGCTTGATTATTTTAAAAGGAATCCGGCGCACCTATCGCTTCACGAGGCTGATTTAGGGAGGAATTTTGTCAATGCCTTTTATAAACATCCCGATAGCAAGGAAACCGTTGTATTAATTAGCCATTTTGATACGGTTCATACTGAAGAATACGGTGACCTTGAGACTCTTGCATTTCAACCAGAGGAGCTCACGAAAAAACTTTATGACAGGAAAGATGAACTACCGGAAGAAGCGCGCATTGATCTTGAATCAGGAAAGTACTTGTTTGGTAGAGGAACGATGGATATGAAAATGGGGCTTGCCCTTCATATGGCTATCATCGAAAAGGCAAGCATCGAACAATGGCCGATCAATCTCCTGCTGTTAACGGTTCCTGATGAGGAAGTGAATTCTGCGGGAATGAGGGCTGCAGTTAAAGAACTTGTAGCTTTACGTGATAAACATGACCTTTCCTATAAAATGTTTTTTAATAGTGAACCGTCCTTTTCACAGAAACCGGGCGATAATAGACATTATATTTATTCCGGAACTTTGGGGAAAATCATGCCCGCTGCCCTTTTTTATGGGAAAGAAACTCATGTAGGTGAGCCATTAAAGGGCATGACGGCTAACTATATAGCCTCGTTCCTCACGCAGCTCATGGAGTGGAACACTCTTTTTCTGGAAAGTGATCTTGGTGAGGAAACACCATTACCGGTATCGCTTCAGCAAAAAGATCTAAAACTTCAATATTCAACACAGACACCTTATCGGGCAGCCGCGCTTTATAATGTGTTCATTATGAAAAGAACAGCTGCAGAAATAATGGACCTATTCGAGCAGGTTGCAAACGAAGCAGCGATGAAATGCAATGAATCTTATAAAGAGCTATGTCTGCGTGAACAAATTGAAGGTGTAGGTGAAGTACAAGTATTGCGCTATGAAAAGTTGCTTTCATATGCCGAGGGCAAATTTGGCGGCAGTTTTGTTGAGAAAATAAAGAGTGAAGTTAAAGGAAACATGGATTTGGATGAGCGGGAAAAATCAGTGCGGATCGCTGAAAAATTGATGATACAATGTCAGGAGCTTTCACCCGCCATTGTATTGCTGTTTGCACCGCCATATTATCCAGCCGTCAATACGTCCGATGATCCGCTTATCATGGAATCTGTGAAATTAATGAAGGAAACTGCCATCATGCTTGGTGAAGAAGTCAGCCAAATTCATTATTTTAATGGCCTATGCGATTTAAGCTATGTTCAATATAGTGATGAGTCTGATGGCTGGACGGCTTTTGAAAAAAATACACCAGTCTGGGGCGATACTTACAGCATTCCTTTCTCGGATATGCAAAAACTTCAGGCACCCGTACTTAATGTGGGTCCGTTCGGCAAGGATGCCCACCAGCGTACTGAGCGCCTTCACATCGATAGCGCCTTCGTTCATACGCCCGTCATGCTGGAGAAGTTAATAAAGAGTATGTTTAAGTGTTTGGTTGAGAAGTGATGGTCCGACAGGAGAACAGGATTAAAAGTATAAAACTTTAACTGGGGGTATTTATATGAATGACCTGCCTAATGGTCAAATTACTTCCGAGCCGCTTAATCAGAATAATAAGCCACTTAACCAATTGACGGAGTTACCTGAAAAAGGGATAAATCCTTTTGTATTAATGTTTATCGTAATTGTAATAGTGACGGTTTTAACCTATATCTTACCCGCTGGCCAATATGAAAGAATTGAAAAGGATGGACGAAGTGTAGTCGATCCCACTTCTTTTGAATTCATTGAATCAACACCAGTGGGATTATTGGAAATGTTCAGCAGCATTCACGCAGGGATGATTGAAGGAGCGTCAATTATCTTGTTCGTCTTTTTGTTTGGCGGAGCACTGGGAATCATGCAGGCAACGGGAGCACTGGATTCTTTCATTAAGTTTGTGGCCGTCCGATTCGGAACAAAAGAGAAATTGCTTATTCCGTTGATGGTATTAATCTTCGCATCATTAGGGACACTGATCGGCTCTGCTGAAGATGCATTAGTTTATATCGCAATCATTGTCCCGATGACGATTGCATTAGGCTTTGATGCACTTACAGGTTTTGCGATCGTCATCCTTGGAACATTGGCGACTGGATTCATTTCTGGCATTACGAACCCTTTTAATGTAGGAGTTGCCCAAAGCATTGCAGAACTGCCCATGTATTCGGGAATGGGATTGCGGATCGCTCTTCTTGCAGTGTTTTATGTCGTTACAGTATTGTACATCTATTTCCATGCAATGAAGGTTAAAAGAAACCCTGAACTGGGGGAGTATGGGAAATTCAGGCGTGAAGAACATGCACATATTGATAAAAACTTTAGGATGAGTAAAAGACATAGCGCTGCTTTAATTATTTTATTGGTGAATTTCATCCTATTAGTATATGGAGTTATTAAGTTAGGATGGTATATAAGTGAAATTGGCGGCTTGTTTTTATTAAGCGGGATCATAATGGGCTTAATTGGTGGCTTGACTCCATCAAGGATGGCTAATGGTTTTATTTCAGGGGCAGGCGATATGGTTTCCGGGGCATTGATAATAGGCATTGCACAGACAATCTTGGTCATCATTACAAGTGGTGGATTGCTGGATACGATTTTATATTATGCTGCAGGATTGGTTGAGCAGCTTCCTCCCGCCATAAATGCAATCGGAATGTTCATTGTCCAATTATTTCTTAACTTCATAGTTCCATCCGGAAGTGGACAAGCAGCATTGACGATGCCGATTATGGCTCCATTGGCGGATTTAATGGGTGTGACAAGACAAACGGCAGTGTTAGCTTTCCAATTAGGGGATGGGATCTCGAATATGATATTTCCGACTTCTGGAGTGCTATTGGCTGGACTTGCAGTGGCAGGCATATCATTTACGAAATGGGTAAAATGGGTGTTTCCGTATCTTTTGATTCAGGTTGCGGTAGCGATTATCTTTTTGATCATTGCACAAAGCATACAGTATGGCCCTTTTTAAAGATCTCAAAAGTCTGAATATTGGCACTAAGTGATCGAGGAGGCATTTATGATGAAGACAATACAGGAGACAGTTGTCGATGAAGTGATTTCATGGAGACGTCATTTTCACGAAAATCCGGAGCTCTCTTATCAGGAGCACCAGACTTCTGAATTCATTTATAGGAAATTAAAAACCTTTACAGGATTAGAAGTGACGAGACCTACCGAAACGAGCGTTTTAGCGGTTCTCAAAGGAGCTAAAAAATCTGCCCGAAAATCAAATACCATCACCTTTCGTGCGGATATTGATGCACTCCCGATTCAGGAAGAAGCAGAAATTGAATATAAATCAAAAAATCCTGGGGTTATGCATGCATGCGGACATGATGCACATGCTGCGATGTTATTAGGTGCTGCTAAAGTTCTCTCTGAAAAAAAAGAAGAGATTAATGGAGAAATCAGGTTTATTTTCCAACACGCTGAGGAAGTTCTGCCTGGGGGAGCCCAGGAATTGGTGAAAAGAGGAATCATGGAAGGAGTGGATTATGCATTTGCACTGCATGTTACTCCTTATGAACGAACAGGAACAATATGTTTAAGGGAAGGGGTATTCTGTGCAGCAGCCGATGATTTTGAAATTAAAATTATTGGTCAGGGCGGTCATGCCTCGACTCCGGAATTAACGGTAGATCCGCTACTCATTGGTGCAGAAATTACGACGAATCTTCAACATATCGTTTCTAGAAAAATTTCAGCTCTTAGGACACCCGTCATTTCAGTCACTCAGTTCCATTCAGGTAGTGCGCTCAATGTCATACCTGAATATGCGGAAATCGGTGGTACCATTCGTTCCTTAGACTCTGATAGCCGAGTGAAAGCAAGGGAGTATCTAGAGCAAATCGTTAAGGGGATTTCAGAAACGCATGGGGCAAAATGTGAAATTACTTGGTATTTAGGGTATCCAGCCGTGGTAAATGATAAAGCAGCTGTCGATATTTCAAGAACGGTCATGGAAGGGGTTTTTGAAGAAGATAATATCATCCAGGTTGATGACCCTATGTTCGGGACGGAAGATTTTTCGGCTTTTTCCGAAATCGTACCCTCTTCCATGCAATTTCTAGGCGTTCATAATGATGAGTTTGGAAAAGCTTACCCTTTACACCATCCTAAATTTAAAATCGATGAGAAGGCTTTAGGGTATGGAGTAAGATATTTTGTAGGAATAGCGGATAAACTATGCGGTCATTAAAATATTTGAGAAAGCATTTGGCTGGAAGAGACACCCGTTATAGATTAAGAGAAGCCTTCGGTTGTCTCTTCTCCCTATCATGACTATATTTCTATGGCTTCCACTTCTGGAATAGTTATGTGCAGCAAAGTGATGAAAAGATAATTCATTTAAAGAACAGCTGGTACAAAAAGGTTAATTTCCTACATTTTTAAAAAAATAATCTACCTATTTAGGAGGAATATATATGTTTAAACACGCGATTGTAAGGAAGATTGGAAAAAGTTTTGTAAATGGCTTAACAACATCGGATTTAGGAAACCCGGATTATGAAAAAGCGCTTGTACAACACGGGGCTTATGTAGAAGCATTAAAGCGCTGCGGTGTGAAGGTGACCGTTCTCGAATCGGATGAGAGACACCCTGATTCTACGTTTGTGGAAGATACAGCCGTGTTGACGCCAAAATGTGCCCTTGTAACCAATCCTGGTGCAGAAAGCCGGAATGGTGAGATTAATGAAATGAAAGAAGTTTTAAAGGACTTTTATGACACAATCGAATATATTCAATCTCCAGGTATGTTAGATGGCGGAGATGTAATGCAAGTTGAAGATCACTTCTATATTGGTCTTTCAACGAGAACAAATGAAGCAGGTGCTCTTCAGTTCAAAGATATTATGGCTAAGTATGGTTATGATACGACCATCATTCCCCTTAAGAAGTTCTTTCATTTAAAAACGGGTGTCAATTACCTGGGAGACAATAATTTATTAGTGGCCGGGGAATTCATTGATCACGAGGCTTTTTCTGGCTTCAATCAAATAATCGTAAAACAGGAAGAAGAATATTCGGGTAACTGCGTCAGAATGAACGACTGCGTTATTGTCCCTAAAGGGTTTGAGGGTACAAAGAAAAAAATTGAAGATTTGGGATACATAGTGATTGAAGTGGAGATGACTGAATTTCAAAAACAAGATGGCGGACTTAGTTGTCTCTCTTTGAGGTTCTAAGATAGTTTAGGAGAAGGCAAGGCATAGGCTAATAGATAAGATAAGGAAGTGATTACATGGGGTATGGACTGGAGAATAATAATCAGCTGCAACGCTCAATGAAAAGACGCCATTTATTTATGCTTTCACTCGGCGGCGTAATTGGTACAGGTCTTTTTTTAAATGCAGGCTATACAATTAACCAAGCAGGGGCAGGGGGGGCCCTGGTCGGTTATCTAGCCGGCGGTCTTATTTTGTATATGGTAATGGTCTGCCTTGGCGAGCTAGCCGTTCATATGCCGGTTACAGGTTCTTTCCAGAAATATGCTACCGAATATATAGGGCCTTCCGCTGGTTTCTCTCTAGGATGGATGTATTTCGTAGGTTCAGCCGCAACAGCAGGAGTTGAGTTCACGGCTGCAGGAATATTGATGAAACAATGGTTCCCCAATAGTCCTACCTGGATTTGGTGTGCTGTGTTCATAGTGCTTTTATTTACTTTGAATGCATTAACGACAAGAGGTTTTGCAGAGGCGGAATATTGGTTCGCTGGAATAAAAATCGTTGCAGTGATTTTGTTTATCTTGATTGGAATCGCGGGCATCTTTGGTTTTGTCTCTTTATCTGATCGTCCAACCCCATTCTTTGAGAATTTGGCTCCTTCTGGTCTATTTCCAGCAGGGGGGATTACAATCATCTTTGTGACAATGATGAATGTAATATTTTCTTATCAAGGCTCAGAACTAATAGGAATAGCGGCAGGGGAAAGTGAAAAACCTGAAGAGAATATCCCTAAAGCCATACGAAACATACTATTTAGAATCATTATTTTCTACATTTCGTCCATTATCATCCTTTCCGCCATATTCCCTTCTTCGGAATTAGGCTTATTGGAAAGTCCTTTTGTAACTTTGATGAAGATAGCCGGGATACCTTATGCAGCAGGTATCATGAATTTCATTATTTTGACAGCCATACTTTCTGTGGGGAATTCATGTCTTTATGCATCCACAAGGTTACTTTGGTCGATGGCTCATGACGGAATGGCACCCAAGGTGTTTGGTCTATTATCCAAGAGGAAAGTGCCATTGAATGCCCTTCTTTTTACGATCTGTTTTTCGCTCCTATCGTTATTGACTAGCTTCATTGCGGCGGATACAGTGTTTGTGATACTTATGTCCATAGCGGGTATTTCCGTAACGATCTCATGGATGGGAATTGCTTTATCGCAATATATGTTTAGAAGGAAATTTATAAAAGCGGGTGGTAAAACGGAAGATTTACAATACATAGTACCCTTTTACCCATTTGTCCCGTTGTTTTGTTTAGGCTTTTGTTTGCTGATTCTAGTATTCCTTGCCTTTGATCCTACTCAACGAGTCGGACTGTTTTATGGGATAGGATTTTTGATAGCCTGTATATTATTCTATAAATTTAAATTGGCTAAGAAAGTAGAGTCAAACACTAACTTTGAAAATGAAAAAATATTGTAATAGAGTTACACCAAAGGCTAGCCAGTTTTTACTGGTTGGCCTTTTTAAATCTTGTAATTGCGGTAACTTGGATGATTATTTACTGAATCGGAAGGATAATACTGACATTTTTACGAAAAAGAAGGAATACCTTACAAAATAGGAAGGGAGAATTAACAAGTCTGATTACAAAGTGACTAACAACATCACAACGAGCATGCGGAAAATTAACTTTTTTACGGAGAGACGGAAAGAAAACAATAATATTTAATTGGGGGAAGTAATGAAGATCAATCATATAAATTTAACAGTTAATGATGTTACAGCATCAAGGGAGTTTTTAGAAAGATACTTTGGATTGTCATGTGCAGGAAGTCGAGGCGATGGGTTCGCCGCAATGAAAGATGATGATGGATCCATATTGACACTAATGAAAGGAAGCGATGTACAATACCCCAAGACTTTTCATGTTGGATTCATACAAGAAAATGAAGAGCAAGTTAACAGGATCAATCAACGGTTGAAGGATGATGGATTCATGGTAAAACCTCCAAAACACTTACACAGATATACGTTCTATGTAGAAGCGCCTGGAGGATTTAACGTTGAAGTACTGTGTTAACGAGTTACTTGGAGATAAATCGTAAAACTACTATAAGACAGGATTGTGGAAGAACAAGATATAAAATTGCCTATATAAGTGTGGTCAATATGACAAAACCAGTTGGATTAAAAACGGCTGGCATTAATTCCATTTTAATTCCTTCATAACGGTCATGATGTATATGGAAGAAAATAACGAAAAAGCTGACTGCAAAAGCCTGTTCAAGCCGGCTCTTGTTCATCAGCTTTTCTTTTTTTTGCTTTAGTCCCCAAACGGTTTGATCCTGCATGACTGCATCCTGAAATCAAACATGTATATTGAGTTGCTTACGAAGACGTTGCATTTCCGAATTGAAATAGGCTTTGCTGTAATCACATCCTACAATAGCAACGATATTGCCGTCATCATCAATAATTGGCGCAAAGCTTGTTTTCCACTCACCGTACCTGTCTTCGTATATGGGAGTCACACCAGCTTTACCATTAAACGCCTGGTAAGCGACATTAACCATTTCAGGGGGCCCAATATATTCTTCCCCCGGTTCAATTACAAAGCCTTTGTCTGCAACGAGGTGAATCAGACGTCCATCCTCCGTCATGATAAATATAAAGACCCATTCAATTACCCCTTCCTTTTCTTGAATCATGGTAAGTTTTTGTTTTAATTTCTGGGAATAGGAAGTTTGCCGGTTCATATTTTTTTGTAGACTGATAACCTCTTCAGCTGGAATGATAGCTGCGGTTACAACGGCAATGGAACGAAGCCGTTGATTTATTTGTTCTTCTAAAATGGCCCGTTTATCCACTGGTGAAAAGCGTGCCTCTTCAATTTTATTACGTAATTTTTTATATTTCCTGCTCATCGTAGGCTGGCTTACTTCCAATACCTTCGCTGCTAGTTTTAATGATTTGTATTGTTCCATCGCCATGTTGATAAGCTGTTCCTCCACAAGGTCGACTGCTTCCTGCATAGGCATCAGAAAATCGATAACAGGTATTGAAGTGGGTTTGGGCCCTTTAAAAGGAAGGACCTCTTTAACCAACACCACATCTACTTCCGGCATTCCGCTAGTAATCACAAGCCTTTCAACTGTATTTTCAAGTTCGCGCACATTACCGGGCCATTGATAGATACATAGCAAGTCGATTGCATCCGGGGTGAAAGCTACATTTCGATTGTATAGTGTATTGTACTTTTGTAAAAAAAACTGAACCAGATGGGGGATTTCATCTACACGATTCCTAAGCGGTGGAAGATGGATAGGTACGACATGAAGACGATAATATAAGTCTTCTCGAAATTCACCTTTTTTCACCATTTTTTCGAGTGATTTATTTGTTGCGGCAATCACTTGAATATCAACAGGGTGTGATGTCATACTTCCAATTGGTGTGACAACGCGTTCCTGAAGGACGCGAAGCAGTTTTACCTGTACGTTAAGCGGTAATTCGCCAACCTCATCCAAGAATAAGATACCTTTATGGGCGAGTGTGAATTTCCCTTTGGCACCGTCTTTCCGTGCGCTGGTAAAAGCCCCTTCCACGTAGCCAAAAAGTTCGCTTTCAATCAAGTTTTCCGGGATTGCACCGCAATTGACAGGTATAAACGGACCGTCACATCTGTTACTCATATTATGTATGGCCCTGGCGGCCATTTCCTTTCCTACACCGGATTCCCCCAATAAAAGGACTGTTGCGCTAACATCAGAAACCATTTGCATTTTATGCAGAACATCAAGCATCGGTTTACTGCGTATCACAAATGGAAAAGATGGCTTCTTCGATTCCAACAAAGGCCCCGATTGCCCCCTTGATGTATCTGGATAAGAGTCTTTAATTTCTTTGTAGGCCCAAACCCATGCCCCAGATTCAATCGGGTATGCCGTCATCAGCATCTCTGGACCCTGCCATGAGGACTGCATGAAAGATCTTTTTTCATTTTTGCCCATTATCTCTTCTGCCAAGCTTGTGGAAAATAAATCTTGTTCAACATCTTTGATGGAACCGCCGACATTAGCGGATTTGACTGTTTGGAATAAGGAATTCCCTGTTCCGGTCGATTTCAGTATGGTGCCATTTTTATCTGTCACAATAAGCTGATCGTAAATAGACAAGAGTGCAGAGGTGAAGTGATCCATTTATGTCTACCTGCCTTTCATTTAACTTCCTAGTTTTTATATTACAGAAATTTCACAATTGTTCAATAGTTTCAAAAATGAATATTCTTCCTTTTGAAAACCCAGTAAGCATGGTGTTTTCTGATTGGCATGTTTATTGCATTAAAGTAAAGAGAAGGGACTAGAAAGCATGATTGCAAAGGAGGGAGAAGCTATTTTGAATAAAGAGAATCAGTTCCAACAGAATATCAATTCTGAAGATCCCTTTATTAAAAATCTATATTCAGATTTGAATGAGCGGATCAATGCGTATGAGCAGGAAGATGCCGTGAAAATCGACAAAATGAAATGGAAGGATGCGACAGGTTCTATTTTTCTCATGATTTTAATCATCTTTTACCTGGTCTATACACTTTTCTAAAGTAGTTTTGTTTAGCTCACCCAAAACAAATACAGCCTTATTTCCAAGCGATACAATCATTATTTTATAGTTGGGAGAGAAGCGAGTGAGTAAAGAGAATTCCTCCATTTCAAAGGATGTGGCCTTTGGCTTTTTACCGGCAAGTAAAAGTGACCGGATTTTTAACCTTCGGGATTTAATTTTAGTTCAGGTTGTTATTGGCCTCTCATCTTTTGGGCTGTTAACTGGTGGATACACAGGTACAATGCTTGATGCGAAGCAGTCACTTGCAGCGATTTTATTCGGTAACGCCTTCCCTTTGCTGTTGATTGTTCCCATTACACTTTATTTTGCAAGGTATGGCATAGATACTTTTGTAGGGTTTCGAAGTTCACTAGGGTATCTAGGATCCAATATCTTTTTCTTTGTTTTTCTTATTTTAACTCTCGGCTACATTTCCATTGCGCTTTTCATGTCCGGCCAGGCGTTAGCAGAGGCTGCTAATTGGATGGGGATGCCCGACATTTTCTCAAGCCAAGCAACTGGAGCGCCGTTTTTCTCGATTTTACTCTTCATCTGTGCATTCCTTGTAACGGTGAGGGGACCGATAGCGATTCAAAAATATACCGCAGTAGCCGTTCCGGTATTTATGGTTCTCATGTTTGGCCTTCTCGCAATAGTCTTGTTTGGCCAGGGATTCACTAATGTTGCTCATATACTTCCTTCCGAGCCATTTGAATCGACTTCTCGTTCATTCGCGACAGCCCTGGAATTAAATGTCGGTCTCGGCTTCTCATGGCTTCCATACCTTGGCCAATACAGCCGTTTATCTAAAACAGAAGGAGGAGCATTTAAAGCAGGATTCTACAGCTATGGAATCATCGTCTGTATCGCTGCTTTAGTTGGGGCCCTTGCTGCATTAGTCGCTGGTTCACTTAATCCTTCTGACTGGATGTTTTCCATCGCAGGAAGTTGGGGTGGCTTCATTGGCTTGATTTTACTTTCGGTTGGGAATGTCGGTGCAGCCATTTTCCTTATGTACTCACAAGCTGTCAGCTTTAAAACTGTATTCCCGAAAAAGTCATGGATGATTGCGATGGGTACAACCGTACCGACTATATTCTTACTTCTAAGCTCGACGTTCTACGATGCATTTGGTTCATTCATTGCTGTCATTTCCTTTATTATGGCTGTTCTTGGCGGCATTGTCGTTGCAGATTACTTTTTTGTAAAACGACAACGCATTTCAATAAGGGATTTGTATGACACACAAGGCTCTTATACTTATTGGAAAGGCATTAACCCGTCGGCAGTTCTCACGATGGTCATTGGAACGATCGTTTACTGGGCACTCTATAATCCATTGACTTTTGAAGCAAGTGACTTTTTCCTTTATACAGCTGCCGGAATTCCAACATACTTTGTCGCTTTAGTCACCTACTATGTTTCATCTAAATACATTTTCCGTTTTGAAGTTGACATGGAGCGTCCATCCGTTGAATTAAAGGAAGCTAAATAGAAAAATCGCAATTTAAAGAATCTAGGGAACGAGAGGAGATTGCTTAATGTTTACACAAAGTTTAGATTTCAAAACAACCGATTTAGATACATTCCCATTTCCATTCACTTCAGGTAACTATCGTTATTCAAACGATTTGAAAAGACTCTCAAACATTAACTGTATTGAAGTTACACCAGAATACAGACTCCAAGTGGAAACGAAGCGTCGTCTCCTTCAAGAACAGCCGCATATAAGGTTTCAATCTTTTTCACACACAATGGAAATGCAATGGGAAGTGTTGGAAATGCTCATCGACATGGCAACTGATCGCTATCCGGAGCATTTCGAGGTCATTAAAGATGGAGACAACTGGACTTTCAAGAACCACATATTCGGGGAATCAGATTCATTCGTGTATGGCGATGCCACCACGCTTCCAAATGAGCCGCTTGATTATATAGGCCGCCATTTCCATAATGATTTTGTTTTAATGGTTCATCGCGATAGTAATTTCTATTTGGAAGTGGGACAAGTTTCATACGCCGCACTCTTCTCAGCTAACTGGAATAAAGGCATGTCCTTTGATGAGATCCATGCACCTGTTCCATTTGTATCGCGGAAAGGCGATGAACTGGCAGATCGCGTTCGTAAGTTTTTATTATCCATTGAGCCAGGAAAGCCATGGACACGCATTAACTGGAACCTGATGGCGGACCGTTGGGATGTCAACTATGAAACGATGGATGTCTGGGGACCACAGCGTTCTGGGATAACACCGGAAAATGGAGGTAAACTTGTTCGTTTGCGTGTTGAAGAACAAAAATTTTATAGCATGCCACGAAGCAACGCCATTCTATTCGTATTGAATACGCAGTTCCTGCCACTGGAGGATTTGACATTGCGCCAGGAGTGGTTTGATCTGACATATAGCGTACTGCAGGATATTCCTGAACCTATGGCTGCATACAAAGGAATTGCCCCGTTTCTTCCGCAATCGGTTGAATATTTGAGGCGTATTGATGAAAAACAAAAAAGCGAAGATAACAATAAGTAGGAGGATAGGGCCTTGTACAATAGTCCAGTATTGTTTGATAAATCAATTACGATCGTAAATCAATTTACTCCTCGGAATGATCGAAGAAAGTTTGTCGTCATTTCTGATCAAGCCGGATATGAAAAGGCGAAAAGTTTCACTTCTGAACTTGCAGGTACAGTGCCTTTTGAATGTATTTCCATTAATGGAATGGAAGATAAAGAGGAGATTAAGAGAGTCATCTTGTCACAAAAGATGGGCACCCAATTTTATATTGCGGCTGCATGGAACAATGCCGTAATGATCTTCTCGCTCGGGGTGGAAGCTGGCCTATCTGAAGCTGAGATCCAGACTGTGATTATCGGGCCTAAACGGCGGTACGTATATTGCATGAAATGTTTCGAAGTGTCGGAAGTCGCAGAAGAAGCAGAGATTGCAGAATGTGACCATTGCAGAGCAAGTCTTGAAATAGGACCTTTTTATTCCATAGTACGGGAAGGTTATATTGGTTACCCATTCATCTCAATCGGAAAAGAAGAAGTAGGGAGCTGATCATCATGCGGGTAGTAGGAAATATTCAAATGAAAGTAAACAAGATCATTCAAGAAACAGCATTCGTAAAACAGTTCGAGTTGATTCCAGTTGATGGAAACACATTGCCTGCATTTACTGGCGGTTCGCATTTGACCACATTCATACCGGCCGGGGATACGATATTCGAGAGAGAATACTCCCTTATCAGCAACCCAAGGGACCGTAAAAAATATGCAATTTCCATTCGGCGTGATGAGGCGTCACGCGGAGGTTCCGCTTTCTGGCATGATCATGTACAGATAGATTCCAGGTTGGAAGTCAGTTTCCCTAAAAACAACTTCCCTCTCAGCTTTCGAGCAAAGCATCATGCCTTTTATGCAGCTGGAATCGGCATCACCCCATTTCTGGCAATGATGGAAGACATGGCTGCCGAAGGCCAAACCTTCGAACTCCATTATGCAGCACGCACACCGGAATTATGTGCTTTTTATGATCAGTTGAAAGCCAAATATCCTGATCAATGCACCTTTTATTTTTCGCAGGCAGAAGACAAACGCAGAATGATGCCTGAGACGATGAAGGATCATCGCATTGGCACGCATGTATATTTTTGTGGACCAATCGAGATGGTACAAGAGTATCGAAAAGCCGCCAGTTCCTATGGTTATCCGGAACATGCGATCCACTTCGAATTATTTGCGACAAAAAATGATGGGCCGAAAGATCCTTTCATTGTCGACCTTTCAGACAGCGATCGGTCCATCCAAGTTCATGAAGGCGAAACACTGCTTGATGCGCTTTTAAGGGAAGGAATTGATGCACCTTATTCTTGTAAAGTGGGCGGGTGCGGAAGTTGTGAGGTAGATGTTGCAGAAGGTGAAGTGGATCACCGGGATTTCTTTCTTAGCGAACAAAACCGTCAATCACGTAAGTCAATCCTGACATGCTGCTCACGTGCAAAGGACAACAGACTTGTTTTAAAACTTTAACGATTCCGTACAGGCTTACAAAAAAATAATGAAAACCGGAGGAAAAAAACATGACAATTTTAGAAACGGCAGTTATAGAGCTTAAAAATTACATCGACGGTAAGTGGCAGTCCTCATCTTCAAATGAAGTTATCCCGGTCATCAATCCTGCAACACAGGAAGTCATTGCAAGGGCTCCGCGTGCCACCAAGGAAGATACAGAAAATGCAATCTCAGTTGCGAAAGCAGCTTTTGAAAGTGGAATCTGGTCAGGACTGACGGCACAGGAGCGAGCTTCCTACCTATATAAAATAGCTGATAAAATTGATGAACGTGCGGAAGAGTTAACGATTCTCGAAACAATGGACAACGGGAAACTTAAAGCAGAGGCAGGTTTCGATATTGCCGATGCCGCTGCGTGTTTCCGTTACTACGCTGGTTTGATCCTTCATCCAGAAGGGGAAACCTATCAGGTTCCCGCTCCCGTGCAAGCGATGGTCGTTCGTGAGCCAGTAGGTGTAGCCGGTTTGATTGTACCTTGGAATTTCCCTCTTCTAATGAGTGTCTGGAAAATCGCACCGGCCCTTGCGGCGGGTAACACCATTGTATATAAACCGGCTGAAGTGACACCTGTAACAGCAATGAAATTATTTGAAATCCTAGAGGAAGTCGGCATCCCTAAAGGTGTGGCTAATATGGTGATGGGGCGCGGCACAGTTGTCGGTCAAACCATTGCAGAAAGCAAGGACGTTGACATCGTTTCATTTACGGGAAGTACGGATGTTGGCCGCACTATCATGAAAGCGGCAGCGGGCAACTTAAAGAAAATCTCCCTTGAGCTTGGCGGTAAATCACCTAACATCGTTTTTGCTGATGCAGATTTAGAGACAGCCATCGATTACGGATTATTTGGCATCTTCTTCGGTGCCGGCCAAGTATGTTCATCAGGTAGCCGCATCCTGGTTGAAGAAAGCATTTATGATGAATATGTAGAACGCTATGTGGAACGCGCAAATAAAATCAAAGTTGGACCTGGCCTTGCAGAAGACAGCAACATGGGGGCAATTGTCAGCGAAGCGCAAATGAATAGCATTTTAAATTATATTGAAATCGGCAAACAGGAAGGTGCGACACTTGCAGCAGGCGGTTACCGTCTTGTTGATGACGGCCTTGACAAAGGATACTTCATTGCACCGACTGTCTTCACCGATGTAACACCTGACATGCGCATCGTACAAGAAGAAATCTTCGGCCCAGTCGTTGTCATTCAAAGGTTTAAAGGTGAAGAAGAAGCTATTAAACTTGCAAATGATACAGACTACGGCCTTGCAGGCGGCGTCTTCACTAACGATGGCGCAAAAGGATTGCGTGTGATCAAGAAAGTGCGTGCAGGGATTACATGGGTAAATGATTATCATCCAACATATGTCGAGGCGCCATGGGGCGGCTACAAACAGAGCGGGATTGGACGCAGTTTAGGAAAATACGGCTTGGATGAATACCAGGAAATTAAGCAAATCAACATTAATCTCGATGTAAAACCGGTAGGCTGGTTCCCAAATTAAGCATATGATTAGAGGTGAAGCAATCAACATTCTTTAATCAAACAAAAAAACCTAATCCAAATGGATTAGGTTTCAGTTTGTAACAAAAGTGGTGCGGAAATAAAAAATCCGAACCCCTTTTTAAATTTCCTTTGAAATTTTGGCCCAAGGTCAATCAATGGCAGCCTTAATTTTACGAACCAATTGGTTCGCTTGCATTAGTTGGTCTAAAGTAATATTTCAAGTTGCTCTAGCTGATTAGAAATATGTTAAAAAAGTATCCTCATTATCTCAGGTTTTAATCCTTCTATTTTAAAAAGATAATAGGCAAAAGAGTTCTATCTAAATGTTAAAACAAAGTTGATTGGAGAGGAAGGTACGAGACTCCTGCGGGAAAAACGCGTCCAAGGGAGAACCCCAGAGCCGCAAGCCGAAGAGGCTCCCGGACCGCCCGCGGAAAGCGAGTGCCTGGAGCGAAATCAACGTTCAAATTGTTCAAGCCAAAAAACTATAGGCACACTCGATTTTCATCGAGTGTGCCTACAGTCTGAAACGTAATTCTAAATACGGATTGGAATTTTGCAGAAAAACTTTTAAAAACATCAAAAAATTTTTCTTAAGCTATAAATAATGGAGGGTTTTTCGCAGTTTTTCTTCCTATAGGGGGAGTTTTCCTTTGGTGAGTGAAAATGGATTTGAGCATAAAAAACACCATTGGTATGATAAAAGTGTCATTCCGATGCATATTTATCGCTGTAATCAGAAATAGCATATATGGATTGATTTGTTTTACCGGTGCAGCATTTATACATAGTATTATAAAGGGATCAGGTTAGGAGTGAATATTGATGACTAAGTTTTATTCGGATATGACCGTGGAGGAAGCAATATCATATTTCCCCATAGGAAGCACTGAAGTGGAAGTTTTGGATGATTCAGAAGATTTCATCGGATTTTTGACAATAGAGGCGTTATCTGCGGCAGTGCAGCAGAGTGATTTGACGAAGCCTATTTCCCATTTCATTACTGTGAATGCACCGCTACAAAATCTACGCAATTACTCAATACCATATGAACAATTTCAAGCATTCTTTGAGAGTGATTTATGCAGGGTTGTATTTAATGCCCTGTATGATGGCGTATATATCACGGATGGTGCTGGAACGACATTATTTATCAATCAAGCTTATCAGCGTATTACCGGAATAAGAGAAGAGGAAATTATCGGAAAATCGATGAGTTATTTAATTGAGCAGGGTATGATATCCGTTTCTGCTTCATTGGACTCAATCCGGACGAAGAATCATGTTACTTTGACACAAAGAATCCGAAATGGAAGAAAGATTATTGTATCGGCCACACCTATTCTATCGCCACAGAATGAAGTCATATTTGTCATAAATAGTGTAAGGGATATAACTGAATTAATCCGGATGAAGTACACGATCGACAGCCAAAAGCTATCTTTCCAACCTATTTCTCAATTATTGCCTGGCTCGGAACAGGTCAATTTACAAGAAATAATCATTGGGCCTTCTACAACTCCCTTATTCAAACTGGCTGATAAAGTAGCTAAAACGGATGCGAAGATCTTGTTACAGGGGGAAACGGGAGTAGGGAAAAGTTTAATCGCCAAGTACATACATGCCAAAAGCTCCAGGAAGGAAAAAATCTTTCTTGAATTAAATTGCGGAGCCATCCCAGCGAACTTGGTGGAATCTGAACTTTTTGGATATGAACCAGGGGCATTTACCGGATCCCTTAAGAATGGGAAAATGGGGATTTTCGAGAAAGTGAATGGTGGCACGTTATTTTTGGACGAAATTGGGGATTTACCTTTAGAGTTACAGGTAAAACTTTTGAAAGTGGTAGAAGAAAACAAGTTTATGAGAGTAGGATCTACCGAAATGAAAGAGGTGGATGTCAGGTTAATTACAGCCACTCATCGGGATCTTGCCTCCCTCGTTCAAGAAGGGTCTTTCCGCGAAGATCTATATTACCGGCTTAATATCGTATCATTTGAAGTCCCGCCCCTACGCCAGCGAAAGGAAGAAACGATCCCACTTTTAGAAATGTATTTAAAAAAATTCAATGAAAAATATAATGAAAAGAAAAAGATGACACCGGAATGCTATGAATGGCTGACGAACTATTCGTGGCCTGGTAATATACGTGAGCTCGCAAGTCTTGCAGAGCGACTGGTCGTCACGACTTATGATGATACGATTGATTTGCCTAATTTACCATCCTTCATCCAGCCGGTCTTATCAAAAAAACCTACAACACATTCATTGAAGGATGCCGTTTCCGAGCTGGAGCAATCCCTGATCCTGAATGCGATGAAAAAATATGGGACTACAAGGGCTGCGGCGATCTCTTTGGATATTAGTCAAAGCGCTTTGGTGCAAAAAATGAAAAAATTTCACATTCGATTAGAAAACGAATCAAAATAGTTTTATTGATTTGATTTCTACTCATTATTTCTATTGTTATCCACGAAAAAAAGGTTATTCCCCTTATAAATTAAGCGTTTTCAATTTGGCATGATTCCTGCATTAGAAAATACATGAAGGGGGAGATAACCATGAATATTTCTATTTTTTCAATGGCTAACAAATTGGTGACAGGATCAGATTCTTTACAGCAGCTGACTGATGAGGTTAAGCGATTAGGGATGAAGAATCCGTTGATAGTTACAGATAAAGTATTACTGGATGCCGGGGTAGTGCAAAAGGTTGAGGATCTACTTTCATCACCATACGGTATTTTCTCGGATGTGAATCCTGAACCGGAAATTGAAATCGTTGAGCTATGTGTACGGTCTATCAGGGAGGGAAATCATGATGGACTGATTGCGGTAGGCGGGGGAAGTGCGATGGATATTGCGAAAGCCTCTTCCGTCATGGCTACAAATTCAGGTAGCATCGAGACATATTTCGGTACGAATTTGATTGAAGTTCCGGGTCTGCCTTTAATAGCCATACCGACGACGGCCGGAACCGGGTCTGAAGTGACGAATATTTCGATTTTATCGGACAAAAAAGAACAGGTGAAGAAGGGAATTGTTAGTTCATATCTTTTACCGGATGTAGCGATTGTATCGCCTGTGATGACGCTGACTTGCCCGCCAAGTGTGACGGCTGCGAGCGGAGTGGATGCACTTGTCCATGCGGTAGAGGCTTATATTTCCAAATTTGCTTCGCCCGTTACTGATGCTTTGGCAATTGGGGCCATGAAGTTGATCGCAAAAAATTTACTAAAGGCTTATGCTGCACCAGATAATCTGGAAGCACGGGAAGCTATGATCACGGGAAGCCTAATGGCAGGGTTAGCTTTTGGAAATGCCGGTGTTGGAGCTGTCCATGCCTTAGCTTATCCGCTTGGAGGACGCTTCCATTTATCACATGGAGTCAGCAATTCATTATTACTGCCATTTGTCATGAAGTGGAATAAAATTGCATGTTTGGAAAGGTTCCGAGACATTGCTGAAGCACTTGGAGAGAAAGTCAATCATTTAAATGATGATGAGGCAGCGGATAAAGCTATAGAAGCGATGACCAGAATATGCCGGTACGTTGATATTCCTAAGTCACTAAGTGAATTTGACATTCCTGAATCGGCTTTAAGTGAAATGGCTGCTGAGGCGATCAAACAAGTCCGTTTACTTCGCAATAATCCCCGTGCATTAAACGTTCGGGATATCGAAAAAATTTACCGTTCAGCCTATGGCTTTTAAGTGGAGGAAACAATATGAAATGGAAAAACCGTCGCTACGGAGATGAGACATCATATATACCTGCGGGACCTTTTAAAATTAGACTTCCATTTGTCCATTATCGATTTGAGTGGCCTGACTATGTTCAAGGGTTATTGATGTGTGCAGTTGACCTTGGAGCGATTACACTGCTTGCAGACCATCTTGGGATGCCTTTTGATGTAGCTCTAGCCGTCGTTGTCTTGAATGGATTATTGTATTTAGCACATCATTTACTCGGGGACCCAGTAATACCAGGTTGGATTACACCTGCGGTTCCATTGCTTGTATTGTTCGTCGGGCAATTTCCGGAAGGACCTGATCGGGTCTATGCACTTGTTGCATTTCAATTAACATTAGGTATTTTATCGATAGTGCTTGGAATGACCGGACTTGCCAGTAAGGTCGTACGATTAGTGCCGAATGCAATTAAATCAGGCATCATTTTAGGGGCAGGAATAGGTGCTGTCGTATCCATTTTCGAAGTGGGTGGAAAGTTTGATTTATTTCCTTATACAATAAGCATTTGTATCGGATTTGCCTTTTACTTACTTTTTTCGAAAAAATTCGGAAAGTTAAAAATGCGAAATAAAGTTTGGGTATTCATAGGCAATTTAGGGATATTGCCAGCAATCTTGCTTGCGGTCTTTGTAGCCCCTATTTTTGGTGAAGCAAAATGGCCTGATATTCAATGGGGATTCAGCAGTCCGGACTTTGCTACGCTTTGGTCGGACTATACTGTGTTCGGTTTAGGTTTCCCTGCCTTGACCTTCTTTTTAAGTGCGATTCCAGCTGTTTTTGCCACTTATTTAGTTGTATTCGGGGATGTGCTGAAAACAAAAGCGTTGCTTTCTGAATCCGATGAGGTCAGGGAAGATGAAAAAGTGGACTATAATCCAAACAGAGCTCATTTAATTTTTGGCGGCCGAAATGTGATCATGAGTTTTATCGGACCTGATATAACAATGTGCGGTCCGTTGTGGGCAGCCATGCAGGTCGTGATTGTAGAACGGTTCAAGAATGGCAAGAAAGCCATGAATTCTTTCTTTGGCGGTGCTGGCTCGTTCCGTTGGGGTACGAATACAGGGTTATTCTTATTGCCGGTAGTCAGCTTGGTTGAACCAATTCTCGGTGTGGCCTTGGCCCTAACGCTTTTGGTTCAAGGATATGTTAGCGTACGCGTCGGTGTGATGCAGGCGAAGAGCCAACGCGACCTGGGAATTGCAGGGGTCGTCGCTGCCATCCTTGTTATAAAAGGTGCTGGAATGGCGTTTGCAGCGGGAATTCTATTATGTGTCCTTCTATATGGCAAGGACTTTTTCAAAGGTGAGAATGATAAGACTTTTACAGATCATGCAGAAGAAGAGGAGATTAAAGCAGGATGAAAAAAGTAGTGGAAAAATGGCCAATTTATATAAACGGCGAACCTGTTCATACAGAGCGTCATTTTGTAGTGGAAAATCCAGCAACATTAGAGCCTGTGGGTTATGTTCCGGACGCTAACGAAAAAGAGGCAAAGGCTGCTGTGGATGCGGCTCAAGCTGCTTTTCTGACTTGGTCGAAAACCAGTGCATATCATAGGGCGGAATTACTTGAGAAGTGGTACACGATCATTGAGAACAGGCTGGATGAAATCGCAACGATCATGACACTGGAACAAGGAAAGCCATTGGCCGAAGCAAAAGGTGAAATGAAATATGCTTCAAGTTTCGTGAAATGGTTTGCTGAAGAGGCAAAGCGTAACTATGGGGAAATCATTCCAGCCTCTGTTGCTTCAAAGCGTATTTTAGTGCAAAAGCAGGCAGTCGGTGTCGTCGCTGCCATTACCCCGTGGAACTTTCCTGCTGCCATGATCACGAGGAAAGTGGCACCAGCCCTTGCTGCAGGATGTACCGTGGTCATCAAACCAGCGGAACAAACGCCTTTGACCGCTTTGCTATTAGTTGAAAGTGCCCAGGAAGCAGGCATTCCGGCCGGTGTGATAAATATTGTGACAACACAAAAACCGGGAGATGTGTCGGACGTGTGGATGAATGATTCACGTGTTAAAAAGATCACATTTACTGGCTCCACTCCTGTAGGAAAACATCTAATGAAAAAGGCGGCAGAAACAGTAAAAAAAGTCTCGCTTGAACTCGGTGGATTGGCTCCGTTCATCATTGCTGAGGATGCGAATATCGAAGAAGCAGTAAATGGTTTGATTCAATCGAAATTCAGGAATGCTGGACAAACATGTATTTGTGCGAACCGAATATATGTCCATGAGACAATTGAACAGCCGTTTTTAAAAGCTTTCGAAAAAGCCGTTTTAACTTTGAAGGTTGGAAATGGAATGGAAGGAACCGATCTTGGTCCATTGATAGATGGTGCCGCAGTAAAAAAAGTTCAGCTTCAATTAGAGGATGCTGCAAGTAAAGGGGCTATCATCCATAAAACCTCAAAAGTCGATGAAAAACAAGGATATTTTATCGCACCAGCCATACTTTCCAATGTGACGGATGATATGCTGTGCATGCTGGAAGAAACGTTTGGGCCAATTGCGCCAGTCAGTACATTCAAAACCGATCAAGAAGCGATCAATCGTGCCAATAACACGAACTTTGGCTTGGCAGCATATGTGTATACCGAGTCATTAAATAAGGCAGTTGCCTATTCGGATAGTCTTGAATATGGGATTGTCGGTATTAATGACAGTGCCCCATCCACTGCCCAAGCACCATTTGGAGGCATGAAGGAAAGTGGTTTAGGCAGGGAAGGGGGACACTACGGCATAGATGAATATTTGGAAGTGAAGTATGTATCCATGCAGCTTGGTAAGTAAATAAAATAGAAGAGTCCGCCATGATTCTTCAGGCAAAAAAAGAGCAGGAGGCACATCAAATATCGATGTGCCTCCTGCTCTTTTCCAATGGTTAAAAAGCATACGTTCCTTCAATGGAAATCCAAATATGACGTTATTTTCTTCAAATAGCTGCTTCAGAATAAATACTCCAAGTGGGTGGTACGTTTACGGTTATGTAAGGGGGACATCGCTATCATACTGGGTGGATGCATTAAAGTGAATTTATGACGGGTCAAATGAAAAAACCCCCTAAGAAATCAAAGGGGGAAGGGAGGCTTTTATTCAACATATTTTATCTTATGTTTACTTACTAATTCGATGTAAAGGAGGGAAGGTCATGTTTCCAAGGATGACATCGAAGTCAGCACCGGTAGCCTTGGGAACGTTACTTGTATTACCATGGAAAGTCTCATTCGCAAGTAATGCAAAGGCCACCGCTTCTTTCGCTTCGGAAGAGTATCCCAAATCTTCTTGAGTCAAGACTTGAATAGAATTTCCAAGCAGTGATTGAATCATATTTAATAACGTTTTGTTATAGCTTCCACCGCCGCCAATAACCACTTCTTCAATATTGGTTTTTGGAAAGATGAAATTTCGATAGTTCTCCACAATGGACTTTGCTGTAAACATCGTTACTGTTGCTAAAATATCTTGACTTGGAAGTGATTCAAACATCTTTAATAGTTTTACTACATATTCCTTGCCAAACAATTCCCTGCCAGTTGATTTTGGTGGAGGGCTCATAATAAAAGGATGACTGATGCAATAAGATAAAAGTTCGTCATTGATTTTTCCTTGTTTAGCTATGTTACCACCTTCGTCATAGCTTATATTGAACAATTGGCGGCATACTTCATCAATGATCATATTTCCAGGCCCTGTATCAAAAGCATACATGTCATCAAGAGATGCTTGCTTGGGTAAGACGGTTACATTTCCAATGCCCCCAATGTTTTGAAGTAATCTTCCCTTCCCTTCACTTCTATAAAGAATGTATTCGGTAAAAGGAACAAGAGGAGCTCCTTGTCCACCAGCTGCCATGTCCATCGTACGAAAATTAGAGATTACAAGTGTGTTTGTATTGTGAGCAATTACTGCGGCTTCCCCAATTTGCAAAGTGGAGGGTATATAATTTTGGTCCTTTAAAGGCTGGTGGTAAATGGTTTGTCCATGGGATCCAATAAGATCCAGTTTATTAATGGGAAATCCAGCTTTATGACAAACTTCCTTTACCGCATTGGCAAATAATTTTCCTAATTTAAAATTCAAACTGCATATTAATTGAACATGGGATGTGTCTGCAGATAAAGACTGCATAATTTCTTTTTCAATATCTTTTGGGAAAGGGCATGTCATGAACTCAATCATTTCCATTTCAGTCTCGAGTCCACTATTATTCACCCGAACAAGTACGGCATCAATTCCATCCAGTGAAGTTCCGGACATTAATCCAACTATGTACATCGTCATTCCACCTACTTCGATTCTTTTATAATCCTGATTTAGCATGAACAGTATATGATACTAAGATAAGACCATTTCTAATATATTGTTTAATATATTGTTTAATATATACCTTACGTCCATTGTTCACTGACATACGCCACTTGAACCGTAAAGCTATTTCTTGAAGATTATTTTACTTTTATATTAATCTGTTTAGTTTGTTTACTTTCATTGTGGGTTCGGTCTAAGGCAGTCACAACATATGTGTAAGTCTTTCCTTTTTCTACACTGCCGTCAATAAACAATTGACGTTTATTTTCTTTATGCACTGTGGCAAGTAAGTTCGTTGAGTCTTCTATGTTTCCTTTTTTCTTTCCATCAAAACGATAAATGGCATAATAGGATGCATCTGATTGCTTGTGATCGTGAATTTCAAATTGTATTCCATCTCCTGCTTGTATTCCATCTCCTGCTTGTGTTGCCTTGCTCACCTTTGGAGCCTTTGGGGCATGATCATCAATCCAAGGCATGGCAGGAACCAATGCGGGATGCTTATAAATATCCTCGCTTAAGCGATCCGCTATCCCAAGGGGGTTTTTCCGTAAATCTTTGGCACTGAAATGCATGCTTCCATCAAATTCCTTATATGTTCGATTCAGTTTTAACTGGTTTGGCATTTCTTCAGGATTGAACCAGTTTTGGACACCATTGGACTCTGTATTAATTTTATAGTCTCCTTGTCCAATATAGAGTTGAACATTTTTACCTTCGACTTCTTTTGTCCACCAATCAAGAAGTTTGGCATAGTCAGCTACTGGCAATCCTATATTCCAATATAATTGAGGGGCAATATAATCAATGTATCCATTATTGATCCACGTTCTGGTATCCGCATATAAATCATCGTAATTCGTTTGTCCAGCGGCAGTGTCAGATCCTGTGGGATCAACTGCTTTGTTACGCCAAACTCCAAATGGACTTATACCAAACTTCACATATGATTTTTCTGCCTTGATTTCTTCATTTATATTCTTAACAAGGTTATTTACATTATCCCTTCGCCAATCTTCCACATTTGTAAATCTATCTGCTCCATATTTTTGATAGGAAATTTCATCTGGGAAAGGTACTCCTGCAATTTTGTAAGGATAGAAATAATCGTCCATATGGACTGCATCAATATCATAATTTTTAACAACTTCCATTATTCCATCGATCACAAACCGTTGTACGCCAGGAATGCCTGGGTCAAAGTACAACTGTTGTCCATATGGTATGACCCAATCAGGGTGCTTTCTAGCAGGATGAGATTCTGGAAGATTATCAATATCCGATAATTCAGCTGTCTTACCTAAAGGCATAGTAATGCGATATGGATTAAACCACGCATGAAATTCCATATTACGATCATGTGCTGCCTCTACCATGAATGCAAGAGGGTTATACCCAGGATCCTTTCCTTGGACTCCTGTTAAATATTTTGACCAAAGACCGTATTCAGAAGGGTAAAAAGCATCTGCAGTTGGTTTAATTTGCATAACGACAGCATTCATCCCCATTGCTTTTTGTTCATCCAAATATTTTATGAATTCTGCTTTCTGTGCTGATATGGATAAACCTGGTTTGGACGGCCAGTCAATATTTAATACAGTTGCAATCCAAGTTGCGCGCAGTTCCTGTTTTACATAAGTAGTTTGCTGAGGGATAGTCCCCGTTTCTGCATGTGCAATCAAATCGGATGGAAGGAGAAGTGATCCTCCCACCAAAGCGGCTAGCGCCAGTGAACCAAATCTTGTCTTTGTAATTCTTTCATTCATCAATAGTACAACCTCATTTCATTATAATATTTATATTTAATTATTTGTAAGCGTTAACAAATAATGAATATATGAATTTGTCACATATGAATAGTGAGATAAGATTTAAACAATACAAAGAATCGAAGGTTTGGATCATAAAATGGCTAGTCAATCATTTCTAATTTTTAATAGAAAGATAACAACCATTTAGCTATCTACCGTTTATTTTAAAATTAATTTTTAAAAATGTATACACAATATTGAAATTAATTTTTAATAGTGATATATTCTCTATAGCTAAAAAAGTTTCACCACTTTCACCACTGACATAAAAAAGGATGATATGTATGCTAGAGCATTTAACGACAGAGCGTCGTAATGAAAAGACCATGAGTTTGGATGAAATGGGAACACTTGAATTTTTAGAGGTAATGAACGAAGAAGACAGTAAAGTTGCCCATTGTGTAAAAAAAGAACTTCCGCAAATTTCTAAAGCCGTGGAGATGATCGGCGAAGCCATGAAAAAAAACGGCAGATTAATTTATATGGGTGCAGGAACAAGCGGGCGCATCGGCTTATTGGATGCAGTAGAATGTCCCCCGACATTCAATACCGATCCTAGTGAAGTAGTGGGTCTTATAGCCGGTGGGGAAAAGGCTTTCATTAAGGCAGTTGAAGGTGCTGAAGACAGTTTTGAATTAGGTCCTGAAGATTTGAAGAAAATCGAATTAACAAACAGGGACGTAGTAGTGGGCATTGCAGCTAGTGGACGCACTCCATATGTTATTGCTGGATTGGAATATGCCAATCAAGTTGGTGCAGGAACTGTGTCGATAAGCTGTAACAAAGGTTCTGAGATAGGTAAGATTGCAAAAGTTGCGATTGAAGTTGTAAACGGGCCTGAAGTCCTGACGGGTTCTACACGTTTAAAAGCTGGAACATCGCAAAAGTTAGTATGCAACATGCTTTCCACCGCCTCAATGGTCGGAGTTGGTAAAGTTTATGGTAATTTAATGGTAGATTTACAGTTAACTAATGAAAAGCTGGTTGAACGCGCAAAACGTATTATCATGGATGCTACTGACTGTAGCTATGAAATTGCAGATGAATTTTTAGAAAAGGCACATGCCCAGCCTAAAATTGCAATTGTCATGATTTTAACGAATGTTTCATATGAAGAAGCCTCAAATCGTTTAGTGAAAGCACAAGGATTCATAAGAAAAACGATTTAACGCTTTTTATAAAAAAAATAAAAAAATTGGAGGAAAAAAGAATGAAAGTATTATTCGTATGCTCAGGTGGAATGTCTAGTGCAATCGTTGTAAGCGCTTTAAAAAAGGAAGGGGAAAAACAGGGTGTAACCATAGAAGTATTGGCAGTCGGCACTCAAGAATTTGATGCAGAAGTACGAAATGGCTGGGATGTTGCAATGGTAGCTCCGCAAGTCAAACATCGTTTCGATGGCTTTAAGGCATCGGCGGATGAAGCGGGCGTCCCATGTGAAGCCATTCCAGCCCAAGCTTACAGTCCTCTTGGCGGACCTAAACTACTAAAACTGGTAACGGAACTAGCAAAATAATAAACTAATTACTATTTCTTTTCACTAAACGTAAAAGGGGAAAACACGAATGGACAAGTTTGTAGCTTTTTTAGAAAATAATCTTTCAACACCTATGGCTAAATTGTCTGAGCAAAAACATTTACGCGCGATTCGGGATGGTGTGGTTTCTGCGTTACCTTTCATCATCTTTGGCAGTTTATTCTTGATCATTGCATTTCCGCCCGTTGCAGCAGATACTGCATTAGGTGAATGGTCTGCAAAACATATCGCTGAAATTTTAATACCATATCGATTAACGATGTTTATCATGACGCTATATATTACTTTTGGTATAGGCTACAGTTTATCTCAAAGCTATAAACTTGATCCACTATCTGGAGGTTTACTATCATTAGCAGCCTTCTTGTTCACAATTGGTGTAAAGATGATGGATGATGTGGGGTTTGTTTTGCCAATGACAAATCTCGGAGGCCATGGGCTTTTTGTAGGAATGATTGTATCCATTTTTGCTGTCGAAATTTTACGTCTTTGTAAGACAAAGAATATCACAATTAAAATGCCTGATTCTGTTCCAACTTCAGTGGCCCGTTCATTCGAAGCATTAATACCAGTTTCAATTGTACTGCTTGTTATGACTTTAATTACAGTCGTTTTTGCTGTTGATTTACATTCACTTGTCGATAAAGCGGTTGCACCACTCATCAGTGCAGGCGATACATTGCCAGGTGTATTAATTCCAGTATTTTTGATTACATTCTTTTGGTCATTTGGTATTCATGGCGTATCAGTCGTAGGTGCCGTAGCTCGCCCGGTATGGGAAGTATATTTGGGGAATAACTCTGCAGCGGTTGCAGCTGGAAAGGCAATTCCCCACATCGCTCCTGAAACATTCTTCCAATGGTTTATTTGGATTGGTGGGTCTGGTGCAACATTGGGTTTAGTAATAGCCATGCTCTTAACGGCAAAGTCCACCTATAGTAAAGCAATGGGGAAAGCAACAATTGTGCCAAGCATTTTTAACATCAATGAACCTGTCATCTTCGGGATGCCAATTGTACTAAACCCGGTACTGATTATTCCATTTATCATTACGCCGCTAATTGGTGCAACACTTGCATATATAGCAACGTCCATCGGACTGGTGAACCCGACATATGTAATGGTTCCCTGGACATTGCCCGCTCCAATAGGTGCCTACCTTTCAACAGGCGGTGATTGGAGAGCCATTGTTCTAGTGATGGTGAATTTAACCATTTCCGTTATTATTTATCTGCCATTCTTTAAGATGTACGATAAAAAGCTTTTAGCGCAGGAAAACATGGTAGAAACAACGGATAATAAGAATATCGCTTTATAAGGAATACCTAAAAGGGAGTTTGGGACTAAATGCTCCAAACTCCTTTTATGAATTGAGAGGGGGGGAAAGGATATGAATTCAACTTCCAGAATCCACTTTTTTAGTTACAAAAGTGCCTTTCTATTTTTTAGCTTCATTCTTGTTTTTAATTTTATCTTTAACAGATTAATGGATGCCTTTGAGATAAATAAACAATTATCACTATACTTGGGAAATACCTTTGCCATAAGCGCAGGATTGACGATGGTTGTTTGTTTTGTTGAAGGTAAGTTTAAAAACAAGAAACAAGCAGCACTATTATTCTTGTCTTTATTAGCGGTAAGCGCACTGGTTTGTTATGCAATCATCTATAAATAAATGAAGAATTCAGATTAGCTTACAATGAGGTGTTAGGGGAATGGAAATGAAAAACGGGTTAAAGATTGCCACAATTGGTGGAGGCTCCAGTTATACACCAGAATTAATAGAAGGTTTTATTAAACGATATGATGAGTTGCCTATTAGAGAACTGTGGTTATTGGATATTGAGGCAGGAAAAGAAAAACTGGAGATTGTAGGAACATTAGCAAAACGTATGGTTGAAAAAGCAGGACTTCCAATGGAAATACATCTAACGTTAGACCGCCGTCAAGCCTTGCAAAATGCTGATTTTGTCACAACGCAAATGAGAGTGGGTTTACTTGATGCACGAATCAAGGACGAGCGGATCCCATTGGAATTAGGCTTAATTGGTCAAGAAACAAATGGTGCAGGAGGATTGTCCAAAGCATTACGAACTATCCCCATTCTTCTGGAAATTGCAGAAGAAATGCAGGAGCTCTGCCCTGATGCTTGGTTAATTAATTTCACAAATCCAGCTGGGATGGTAACGGAAGCCCTTCTCCGCTACAGCAAGCATAAAAAAGTCATTGGGGTATGCAATGTTCCATTTAATATGCATATGTCTATTTCTAACATGCTTGGTGTTGATATGAAGAGAGTGCACATAGATTTCGCCGGGTTAAACCATATGGTATTCGGGATGCATGTGTTCGTTGATGATCAAGAAGTCACAGATAAAGTGCTTGAAATGCTTGGCAATCCTGAAATTCAACTAACGATGAAGAATATTGCCCCATTGGCTTGGAACAGAAGATTTTTGAAATCTTTAGGAGTGGTGCCTTGCCCGTACCATCGTTATTATTACAAAACAAAAACGATTTTAAAAGAAGAGTTGGAAGCATTCAAATCTGGGGAAACTCGAGCAGAAGTTGTGAAAAAATTAGAAGAAGGTTTGTTTGACCTATACAAGGATGAAACCCTTGACAGCAAGCCTCCACAATTAGAGCAACGCGGTGGAGCTTACTATAGCGATGCAGCGTGTAACGTCATTTCTTCCATTTATAATGATAAAAAAGACATTCAAGTGCTAAATGTACAAAACAAAGGATCGCTTACTGATATAGATTATGATTCAGCAGTCGAAGTAAGCTGTATCGTCACCAAAAATGGACCAATTCCTTTGTCTATGGGTAAATTACCCATACAAGTGCTTGGCTTAATTCAACAAATCAAATCATTTGAAAGAATTGGTGCTGAGGCAGCCGTTACAGGTTCTTATGATAAAGCGTTATTAGCTTTAACGATTAACCCGCTTATTCCAAGTGATGACCTGGCGGAAATGGTTTTACAAAAACTTTTAAAAGCGCATCAAGAATACTTACCACGATTCTTCAGTGAAAATGCTGTACCGAACATCAAGTGAATGGTGTTTTAAACAGTAAATATGGATTACAGGAATCCATGAACCTTCAAAATCTAACAAAAAATAGGAGTGTAATGATATGTCAATTGAAATGAACAATAACGAAATGGAGATTTTTGAAATAATATCACATAGTGGAAATGCGAGAAGTTTAGCATTCGACGCACTGAAAGAAGCGGAAGAATTCAATTTTGAAAAGGCAGAGGATCTAATTAAACAAGGTCAGGAAGAATTGAACTTGGCCCATAAAACACAAACCAAACTGATTCAAGCAGAATTGAATGGAGTTCCAAGTGAGAAAACTCTACTAATGATTCATGCTCAGGATCACTTGATGACGGCAATGAGTGAACAAAAGCTAATTGAACATATGATTCGCATTGTAAAAAAGCTAGCTCCACAACAGTAAAGAGGTGATTAAATAATGGGTAAACTCGGTATTTCTATCTATCCAGAGCATTCAACCGTTGAAAAAGACATGGAATACATTGCACTTGCACACAAATATGGATTCAAAAAGATCTTTACTTGCTTGCTATCTGTCGAAGGTGACAAAGAGAAGATTTTAAAAGAATTTAAAGAAACTATTCGTTATGCCAATCAATTGAATATGGAAGTGATGGTCGATATTGCTCCCCGAGTATTCGGTTCGCTAGGCATTTCTTATAATGACTTATCGTTTTTTGCAGAATTAGGTGCGTATGGGATCAGACTGGACATGGGCTTTACAGGTAACGAAGAGTCGATTATGACACATAATCCATATGGTCTCAAAATTGAAATAAATATGAGCAATGCAACAAAATATTTAGAAAATATTATCGATTACAAACCAAATATAGAGAATTTAGTCGGATCGCATAACTTCTATCCTCATCGCTATGCAGGATTGAGCTATCCTCATTTTATAAAATGCTGTGAGTCATTCAAAAAGCATAATATCCGCACGGCAGCTTTCATAAGCTCACATGCAGCAACGTACGGACCTTGGCCTATAATGGAAGGTTTATGTACATTAGAAATGCACCGGGAATTGCCCATTACAACACAAGCAAAACACTTGTATGCGACAGGATTGATTGATGATGTAATTATTGCAAATGCCTACGCATCCGAAGATGAATTGAAGCAGCTTAGCCTGTTAAATAGCGGTCTGTTAACATTTAATGTTAACCTTCACGAAACCATAACAGCTTTAGAGAAAAAAATAGTATTGGAAGAATTCCATTTTTACCGTGGTGATGTTTCCGATTATCTTATTCGCTCGACTCAATCACGCGTGAAATATAAGGGCGAAGAATTTAAACCAACATATACGCCTGACATTAGACGCGGTGATATTTTAATTGAAAATGAGCTCTATGGACAATATAAAGGGGAATTGCAGATTGCATTGAAGGAAATGAAGAATTCGGGGAAAACAAATGTAGTTGGCCGAATAGCGGAAGAGGAAATTTTTCTCCTCGATTATTTGGAACCATGGGGTAAATTCCAATTCAATGTTAATTGAGAATCTTCAGGGAAGGAAAGGTGAGATTCCTTCCCTTTTTTTACTGAATAGGAGAATGATATGAATTATATTATCGGTGTTGACGGCGGTGGCACCAAAACTGAAGCAGTGGCCTATGATTTAGAGGGAAATAAAATAAGTGAAGGCAAAGCGGGGTATGGTAACCTGCTAATAAATGAAAAACAAGCGATCGCTAACATTATACAGGCAATTGAACAATGCATAACACCTATTGATAAGGGAAGCTGCCGTTACATTTGCTTAGGTTTAGCAGGGTATGGAGGAGTTGAAAATCCGCAGGGCATAAAACGTGCATTAAGCAGGGCATTTAATGCCCCGATCACGATCGTAAATGATGGAATTATCGCTCATGCTGCTTTACTAAAAGGAAATGATGGCATTTTGACGATATCCGGAACTGGATCTGTAAGTATCGGCATCCATAAAGGTATCGAGAAATCGGCTGGTGGCTGGGGACACATTCTTGGGGATGAAGGAAGTGGCTATTGGATTGCCATGCAGGCTTTTATAAAAATGACGAAAGAAGAGGATGAGGGATATGAATATAGCCATTTAACTGAGACAATACTTAAAAAACTTGGGCTTCATAGTGTAATGGAACTGAAGAAATTCATTTATTCAGCCACGAAATCCGAGATTGCCGCGTTTGTTCCCCTAATTGTCCAACATGCGGAGAAGGGCGATGGTTTCTCGCAAAATGTGTTGAATCAGGCCGGGTACCACCTTTCAAAACAAACGCTTGAGGTTATCAAGAAGTTAAAGTTAAGTGAGAATGTTACAATTGCAATAAAAGGTAGCATATTGACAAATATACCATTGGTGCAAAGCTCTTTCATCAATCATATTAAACTTGAAAAACCAAATGTGAAATTTGTTTTGGATGAGGTATCAGCTACCTTGGGTTGTTACTACATAGCAATGAAGCAGTTAAAGTAAGTAAAGATCAAGGAGAGTAAACCATATGCACGTTGAAAATATTTTATTGAGAATTGAAAGTTTATTGAACCAGTTGCCTAATTCAGAAAGGAAAATTGCCCAATATATCTTAGAAAATCCACAAGATATTATTAGAATGACGATACATGAATTAGCTGAACATGCCAATGCTAGCAGTTCTGCAGTAACGAGATTCTGTCATTCTATAAAGGTTAACAGTTTTTCAGAACTGAAGGTATCCCTATCATCACTGATTTCCCAACCGGAGAAAAAAGGTTTCCATGACATTCAGCCTAATGAAACAATAGCGTCCATTAAAAATAAAATAGTGTCCAACTCTGTCCAAGCTATACAAGAAACGGCACATTATTTGGATGAGACCGTTCTTGACAATATCATTGAAACCATGAGGAGTGCGGATGTAATTTATGTCTATGGATTAGGGGCGTCATGGCTTGTTGCTGAAGATATTACACAGAAATGGTTACGGTTAGGAAAGATTGTAAGTGCTAATCAAGACCCGCATATTACGGCCACTGCACTCGCTGCATCATCAAAGAATACGGTTTTTTTCTGTATTTCCAATAGTGGCGAAACTGAAGAAGTTCTGGAACTCGTTGATATTGCTAAAGCATATGGAATTAAAACAATTGGTTTATCACGATTGGGGAACAATGGGCTAACTAAAAAAGTTGATATGTCCCTAAATCATGTACGTGCACCGGAGGCAAAATTCCGAAGTGCTGCAACAAGTTCGCTTTTTGCACAATTTCTAACGGTCAGCATTATTTTCTATGCGTACGTTTCAAAATTCTATGATGAAAATAAAAATGAAATTGAACGTTCAAGGGAATCGGTATTGAAATTCACAAAAAGGAATTTGGATACTTAAATGTGAGTCTTATCTTATCGTGTTTATTAGCATGGATAGGGTCAACGAACGGAATTTTAGCTTGAGATGATTCCGAACAGGATGCCTTGTGAAATTTACATCACAATGAAAGGAAGATGTAGGCTAAATGATCCAAAAGAATTCCTCGAGTCCCATTTATCATCAACTTGAAGAGGAGATTAAAGGAGCGATTCAAAGTCTTGAATTGGTGCCAGGAGAGATGATTTCTTCAGAAAAAGAATACACTGAAAAATATGGAATAAGCAGGATGACGGTGAGACAGGCCATTTCTAACCTCGTAAATGGCGGTTATTTATACAGGCAGCGCGGAAAAGGAACATTCGTTGCCCAACAAAAATTGGAGCAACCCTTGCAAGGATTAACAAACTTTTCGGAGGTTATGATTTCAAGAGGACTTAAACCAAGTACAGGAGTCATCAGTTTTACAGAGGTCAATGCTGATCATGAACTTGCTGCAAAGCTTGAGGTTGAAGAAGGAACTTCTATTTTCGAACTGGAACGTGTGAGGCTTGCTGATCAGTTGCCGATGGCATATGAAAGGCTATACATCTCAAAAAATCTTGCCCCGGATCTAACGGAAGAAATAGCCGTGAGTTCCATTCATGACTATGTTGAAAAAAACTTTGGCTTACAAATCGAGCATGGCAGACAGGTAATTGAAGCCGCCATTGCTCAAAAAAAAGAGGCGGAAATGCTCGAGGTAGCCGAAGGTTCCCCTATATTGCTGATAGAACGAAGAATTATCCTAGATACCAATCGACCCCTTGGGGTTGTCAGATCTGTCTACCGTGCAGGTCGATATAAATGCAGGATTAATTTGGAGCGTATATCATCAGCAATGAAAAACAGAATCCCACTCTTAAATAATGATAGCAAAAATAACTTATCTGGATAAGTTAAACCCCTTGCCAATATGGACAAGGGGTTTTTTAGTAGAATATCACTTTTCAAGTTTGAGAGTTTTCCAGCTCGAAAAGAAAGGGTACTTTGAAAAATTAAGGAATTACAATCCGGGACATTAATATTTCGCTAAGCTTTCTGTCAATCGGTTTTCTTTCCAAATGACTGTAATGCCTAGGCCAATGACGATAATGACAGCAGCAAAAAGATAAGGGTAGTGGATGTTTACGTCAAACAGCAATCCTCCAATAGATGGCCCTGCGATATTCCCTAAGCTCGTATAGGTGGAGTTCATTCCAGCAACGAATCCTTGTTCTTTCCCGGCAGCTTTTGATAAAAATGTCGTCAATGCCGGACGAAGCAGGTCAAATGCAAGGAAGATGAAGCAAGTTACCACTAGAACTGCCAAAAAGCTAGAAATCATAGTGGACGCTACCGCAAAAATGGCACCGACGATTAAACATAATTGGATAAGCTTCTTTTCGCCGAGAATATCCACCAGTTTTCCAAACATAAATACTTGCACAACAACTCCGAAAATAGAGCTTATTGTAATGATAATTGCAATATCCTTCGGTGTGAAGCCGAATTTATGATCAGAAAATAGGCTAAACACAGTTTCATAGGCTGATAAACCAAAAGCGAGTACAAATACGATGATGAACGCAATAAAGTAAAGCGGATCAAGTGATCTTTTTAAATCGCCAATAAAGTTTGTTTGCTTTGTACTGGCAGAAACTTTTGCAAGCTGTTCCTTTGAAAGCGGCTCTTTTAAAATGAATATTGATGAAAGGCAAGCTACAAAAGCAATGGCCGCCGCAAGGAAGAAGGGCAATCGTATACCATATTCTGCAATAAAGCCACCGATACCGGGACCTATTATAAAACCTAAGCTAATGGCAGCTGAAATATAGCCCATTGCTTTTGGTCTTTCCTGGACGGATGTAATATCTGCAACATATGCAGTAACACCTGGCATGATAAAGGCGGCACTGATTCCCCCTAGGATCCTTGATAAATAAAATACCGATACGTTTGTCCCTACACCGAAGATAAGTTCTGAAACACCAAAAAAGAATAAGCCGATGATGATGATTTTCTTTCTGCCGTAACGGTCAACCCAACGACCTGCGAATGGTGACATAACAAGCTGTGATACCGCAAATACGGCAACCAGATAGCCCATCGTACTTCCTGATAAATGCATGATATTCATAAATGACGGCATAACGGGGATGATGAGTCCAATTCCCAGAAAAGCAATGAATATATTGCTTAGAAGAATAATTAATACCGCCTTTTGTTCTTTAATTGGTTTATTCATGTGTTAACACCACTTTCTTTGTGAATCATTCTTGTGAAATACCTCTCCAAAACACTTTCCAAGAGGCTGCCAATTTATCCTTCAGCCGTTTCTCATCATTGCCGTATACAAGCTCAAGCAAAATGGAATCCACTACTCCCAAGAAAGCATAGGTCGGAGTTATGGCTGCATCTTCGACGATTAATTTGGCATTGATCCAATCCTGGAATTTACATTCCAGAATTGCCTGCACCTTTTCCTCGATATCTATGACTTCCTGCCCGATTTCTTTTTCTAGATGCGCAGGCGGAAAAAAGGACATACGCAGCCAAAACTTTATATGCTCATTTTTTTGGAAAAGATCGATGACCAATTGCAGGAATCCGTATAAATCTTTTTCAGGATTTTTTGAATCGACTTTACTGAAATATTGGAGTTTCGAAGATAGCTCCGTCTCTTTCGCATCACGTAAAACTTGCAGAAAAAGATCATCCTTGCCTTTAAAATGGGCGTAAATGGATTGCTTTTTCATGCCCACTTCTTCAGCTATTAGAGAAAGGGACGCTCCTTCATAACCATGAATCGTGAAAAATTTTAGAGCGGCTTCCTTAATTTCATTACTTTTCAATAATATCACCTCATAATTTAACGAACGTTCGTCAGTTATAATAGCAAATTAAATAAATATATGCAAGCAAAAAAAGTTCATAAAAAGGTATTAGGCAACAGAAATCATTCTAATAAGGGCGCTATATTTGAAAAAGACATTATTGTTGTTTCCAGTAATAGATATGTACTCAAGATTATTCACTAAATTCCCGCATATAATTCATATGGATAATAAAGAGGCAGGGGGGATTAAGCTGGATACGTATGACATCAGAAAAGTGATCCATTACTATTACACAAAAATACAAGAAACGAATGACCCCTATTATTGGTACTGTTTGGCTGAGACTCAAAGTAGGGCCGGTTTAACAAGGGAAGCGATGCAAACGATTGATAACGTCTTGTCGTTTCCAAATCCTTATCCTTCAAAGCAGGAACTGCTAGACATGCAATTGAGCCTCCAATCTGCTCTTTCAAGGGAAATGAACTTATACAGAACAGTCACAGTGACCTCAAAGCAAGGCGATATTGATGGGGATGGGACAAAGGACAATGTTTTTCTTACCGCAAACAAAGCCCCTGATAGCCCCTTTTGGGAGAATGTAACTTTGGTTATCCATAATGGGAGGACTAATCAATATGAACAAGTTCCCATGAAAAATAACGCAGGATATAATCCGACCCTTTTTCTGGGTGATTTTACAGGTAACAAAGGGGATGACATTTTAGTGGTCATTGATACAGGAGGAAGCGGTGGTTCCATTTATGCGTATGTTTTTTCATATCTTAACGGTCAACTCATGACCATTTTTAATTCAGACGCATTCAATGAAACCTATAAATACGATGTTAATTATGAAAACCAATACAAAGCAAAGGTGAACAGTTATTACCTTAAAGAAAGGTACATTCTTGACCTTACTTATAAAGATAAGGAATATTTATCTGAAATTTATAACAAGGATGGTGTATTGAAGGCGCCGATAGAAGGATGGGTCAATCCTTTATCTGGTTTATATCCGGTTGATTACAATAGGGATGGCATATATGAGCTCGAAGCGTATCAGAGGATCGCAGGGAGATATAATGCCGACTCACTGGGGTTTGTACAGACTGTATTGAAATGGAACGGGCTGGCGTTTGCTCCTGACAGGCAGAATGTGGCTATTTTTGGAGGGGAAATATAGCCCATTGGAATAGAAAGTTCATGAACAAGGTAATGGAGAATTCTTCTTTCGTCCAAAAGAAACCGGTAAATACGTAGGACAGACAATAGTCCATTGAAGTGTTGATTGTTTAAGTATTTCGTAAACTTTATGATGTTCTTTCGCTGCGCGGGTAGACCTACGCTTTGAATCACTTGACTGATAACGCAGAGTATTTGGGGTTGTTCTACTTTGCAGGATTCCTGCTGTTCCAATGGTAATAATTCGTTGGATACCTTCTTTTTCCATTGCTTCGATAATTAGTGGCATACTTGCTGATAAAGTGGTTGCCCCATCAGTATTCAGTGCACTAATAACTACATCAATCCCATGCATGGCACGTCCGATATCATCTTTAATTAGTACATTACCTTGAATAATGGTTAAATTGGCATCGTTCATTCCAATCTTTTCTGGAGTGCGAACCAAAACTGTAACATGATGTCTGTCTTGCAGACCATAAGTAACTAAGTGCTCCCCAACTCGACCAGTTGCACCCAATATTAAAATGTTCATAGAAACGAACCTCCTTTTGCTAATACAATCATTCCACTAACATTATATCGTCAATTTCAATTAATGGGAGCTTTAGTGCACTAAGACATCATAATTCAGCGCTTGCTGGCGGTACACCAAGAAGAAAAAAATGTTCGTTGATAAAGATAAAAAATGGGCCGCTCAAAAGCTTCATGAGGGCCCATTTGAATTGGGAAAAATATAAAAACGTTTTAAAACAGGACAATGGCGACCACAATTCCTCCTCTAATATTCCTGTCCTTCTTTCGATTTTAGAAAAGAATCAAATGATTCATCTAATAATTTTTCCCGATTAGGATCTTCATTGACATCAGTATCCACTTCCATTCCGTTGTAATTTAATTTACTAACCTGACTTTTATGTTGAGCTGGATAATGGTTATTATTTTTTTTGTTTGGCATATAAACTCCTTCTTTAACAGATATTTTTCTTTAGTATGAACAATTGATCCAATATGAAATCCAATATTCTGTAAGATTATTTCAGCTTGAGTCCTGTTGTCTTGATGGAAGGTTGAATTAGTATACATGATTTTACTTTGAGTGTTATTGACTGAATATTATAAATATTGTAACATTCAGTTTGTGGAACTATTTACGAAACTATGTTTTACATTCAAAACAGAAATTTATTCTTCTTTGTGTAAAGAAAAAATAATCTGACAGGAGGTTTTTGTTATGAAGAAAAGAATAAGGAATACTTCTTTTGTTTTTTTGTTAGGGGTTTCAATAATTCTATCATTATCATTATTTCTTCCTTCTTTTGGCCAAACAGCTGAACAGCAAACGGACTTTAAAGTAACTCTATTAGGAACAGGTTCTCCTCTTTTAAGTACAACCCGCTCCGGTCCATCTACACTTGTAGAAGTTGGTGATGAAAAACTCCTCTTTGATGCAGGACGTGGTACTGCTTTACAATTATATAAAGCGAATATGTTACCAGGCAGTGTTGACCAGTTATTTCTTACTCATTTGCATTCGGATCATACAATCGGCATACCAGACGTATGGCTTACAGGTTCTTTACCAACAGGAGGGAAAAGAGAGCAGGCATTTAAGATTTGGGGACCTAAGGGAACCGAGAAAATGATGTTACATATGAATAAAGCATTTAAAGCCGATTTGGATGCAAGAGATGATTCTGGAAATGGAAACGTTGAAGGAGCAAGTATCGTCGCAAATGATATCAAGGAGGGGGGTGTCTATAAAAAAAAGGGAATTGAAGTAATAGCCTTCAAGGTTGACCATAAATCAATCGAGCCTGCTTTCGGTTATCGGGTTAATTACAAAGGACATTCAGTAGTCATCTCAGGTGACACCCGCTATAATGAAAATTTAATTAAATTTGCTAAAGATGCTGACGTAGTTATTCATGAGGTTGCAGCTGCAAGACCTGATAATGAATCAGAATCAATAGCCAATATACTTGATCTTCACACTACACCGGAGGAAGCAGGTAAAGTCTTTAGCCAAATACAACCAAAACTTGCTGTGTACTCACATATTGTATTATTGGATGGATTAACAGAAGAAAAAGCTAATTTGCTCGAAAGAACAAAAAAAACATATGATGGAAAAGTTATAGTAGGTGAGGATTTGTTGTCCATTGAAGTAGGGGACAAGGTACAAGTAGAACAGCGGGGAAACGAGGCGAACTCGGGGAACTAAAAACAGACCAGCTTCAGCTATATAATGAAAGCGAGGAACTCTTCCTAAAAGAAATAAACGTTTCTATTCTACCTCAGCTAGGGGGATAAATCATAGCTCCTTTCTAGCTTTTTAACAAAAGGACGGATTGATTGAAGAAGCCGACCATTAAAAGGTCGGCTTTTTCATATACTATTTTTAGCAGAAACCGCAATAGCCTATAATGGGGGGAGGACCGCCACCGTAAACTCCAAAATCACAAAAAATATGACCTTGAGCAGTCGGTGCGAATGGAAAAATCTCGTACAGACCTGATCAACTTTATAGCTAGGCAAGTAGGAACTTTATAAAGTGGGGTCCTGACCAACTAATATAGGAAGACTAAAGACACACACATGTCTATTTTCGATACGTTATTATATGGTAACACTTCTCGTGATATAGCTATTTATGGTAAATAGGGAAACAGGGTTATGATTGTTATGATATACGAGACCTGGTTAGAATGGAAAATGGCTACCGGACCTGTTCTAATCCTATTGAGTGGAAGGTTAAAGTGGAGTGAGAATCCTTTGCTTGTTAACAAAGTAAGCCCACTCAGAAAAGCCGATTTCCTTTAGTCTTTTTTTAACTTGTTCAAATTCATCGCCAATACGTTCAGGTGTATGCGAATCTGATCCAAATGTTACCTTCACATTATAGAAAAGAGCTCGTTCTAAAATGTCATCTGCTGGATACCACCCACCACACTCTTTTGTTTTACCAGAGGTATTAATCTCAATGGCGATATCTTCTTGACTAATGATTTTTAAAGTTTTTTCAATACTGTCTGTTTCAATGGATGAAAAGGCAGGATAAAACCCTTTCATTGCATCAATATGGCCTAAGATTTGAAACACTCCGCTTTTAGCAGATTTCTGTATTAATTCATAGTATTCATTCTTTAATCTTGCCTGTTCTTTAGAAGTTAAACCATTCCAACGCCCTTTTTTAAAAATGCTAATGTCTTGAACATAATGAACAGATCCAATTATGTAGTCAAAAGGGTGTAAAAGATATTGATCACGATAGACTTCAATGTGGTCAGGGAAGAAATCACTTTCCATTCCTAATAACACGTGAATTTTATCTTTATATTCCTCCTTTAAGCGAAGTACTTCCTCAATATAAGGGACAAGTTCACTTTTTGCCATTGCAATAGTTGGGTAGAGATGGTCGTCCTCACTATAAAAATATGGAGAATGATCAGAAATCCCAATATATTGCAAGCCGTATTCAATGGCTTGCTTTACATAATCCTCAATTGTGCCGATAGCATGTCCACATCGTTCATGGTGAGTGTGCAGATCAAATTTTATTGAATTCGTCATTTCCTTAAGCCTCCTAAAAATAACCGGTTTGTTTTGTTATATCATATCCAAAATTCACACTCTTTCTCACAACTTGAAAGAAGATTTATACCTTCATTAAATCTGCTGTTTTATGGGCGGGTAACGGATAATTTTATACATATCAATTAAAGATATTTTAGTTCGAGCAATTGTATAAATGTTGACTTTCCAAGACAAAATAGAATGTTCAAATATGTAAAAAGAAAGGAAAGATACAGAATGACTAAAGTATTGTACATTACAGCTCATCCTCATGATGATAAACAATCTTACAGTATGGCCGTTGGAAAAGCATTTATTGACACTTATAAAGAAGTAAATCCTAGCCATGAAATTGTGAATATTGACCTTTATAAAGAAAATATTCCTCAAATTGATGTAGATGTTTTCAGTGGTTGGGGGAAACTTCAATCTGGAAAGGGCTTTGAAGAACTTTCGGCAGAAGAGAAAGCAAAAGTTAGTCGACTCTCAGAGTTATGTGAGCAATTTATAGCTGCCGATAAATATATATTTGTAACACCTTTATGGAATTTTTCATTCCCGCCAGTAATGAAAGCATATATAGATTCCGTAGCTGTTGCAGGTAAATCATTTAAATACACCGAACAAGGCCCAGTTGGTCTTTTAACTGATAAGAAAGCCTTGCATATCCAAGCTCGTGGTGGTATTTATTCAGAAGGACCAGCAACAGAAATGGAAATGGGTCACCGGTATCTAAATATCATTATGCAATTCTTCGGAGTGCCTTCCTTTGAAGGTATATTCGTTGAAGGACATGCAGCAATGCCTGATAAAGCTCAAGAAATAAAAGAAAATGCTATAGCACGTTCAAAAGATTTAGCTTCTACTTTTTAAGCTAAGAGTCAAAACTGTAGACAAAACTCGAGGAAAAGTAAGGTTGCCTACAGTTTTTATTTTAAAAAAGTTGTTGATTTCAGAAATCCGCTCCCTTTCCGCCGACTGTCTGCCAAGCCTCATCAAAGCAAGCGTCTGTGGGGTCTTGGCTAGCCAGTTATTCGGCAGGAGTGTCACAAATTTCTTCAATCCAGTGAGGTTCATTTCAAATAGGTAAAAATTCATGAAGGATAACCAAGTTTTCTAATATAATCATGGTTCGGGGTGAGACCATTCCGAACCTCTTTTTGTTTGTCAAAATAAAAAATAATATGTGGAATTTTTCTTACTTCACCAATCAAGGGCAAATCTAATAATGGATTATGGTTTTTTATTTTGTGCGGGTATTCATTATTGTTGCTTTTGTATTCTTGATTGGTTTAAAGATGCAAACGATATACCAATGCTTTTCTGTAAATGCTAGTAGGGTAGAGGGTGGGCTTTATAATTACTCTACTCAGTGGGATGAAATCCTTAATTAACTGAGGGAGCTTCTATAAGAAGAAGAAAAAAATCGATTCCTTAACATAGTGGAGATCGACTTTGGAATTCTCTGTACTTTTTTTGTTTTAACTTCCATACTTTTATGTATGTAGTATATTTTTATAAAACTCTGCTATTGGATAAGCAAGTCAATAATTGTATCTGAAAATGGAGTGATACGATGAATAAGATGTATGACGTCATCATTCCCGGTGCTGGATGTGCCGGCTCTGCACTGGCAATTTATCTTGCTAAGGCAGGTTTCCATGTGTTGTTAGTGGACCGATCGACTTTTCCAAGGGACACATTATCAACCCATACCTTTTTCAATAATACTGTCGCTCTTCTTCGAGAAATAGGTGTCCTGGACAAGCTGCTGGAAACAAAAGCACCACCGGTACGGGAAATTAAATTTCAATTTGAGGATACCGTGATAGAAGGTCTCATCCCTGTGGTTTACGGAGAGGACAGTTGTTATTGTATTAGAAGGACTTATCTCGATCATATCCTACTTGAACACGCCAAATCTCAAATGAATGTAACCGTTTTAGAAGGTTTTCGTGTGACGGATGTCATCCGTGATGACGAAACAGTATTAGGCGTGAAAGGTTTAGACGGCAACTACGAGAAACAAGAATTTTTAGCTCGCCTGGTAGTGGGGGCAGACGGCCGATCCTCTATTATTCGCAAGCTGGTAAAAAGTGAACTCAAAATAAGTATTCCGGCAACAGTCGGTATTTATTTTGGGTATTTTTCTGGATTTCGCCACGATGATGTCCCTAAATTTGAAGTATACAAGATAAAAGATAACACAGCCATTCTCTTTCCAACGAATGATGATTTATATGTTATTGTCGGCATTTTCCCATTAGAAAATAAGGAATTGATAGAACGGTTGAAATTAAATCCGGAAAACGGTCTACGCAATTTCTTGACAGATAACTTTCCTAATACAACAATTGGTGCTCGCTTGAAAAATGCTGAAATCGCAGAACCGGTCAAAGGCATACTAGGATATGATAATTACTGGTATAAAGGAATGGGAAAAGGATGGGCGTTGGTTGGTGATGCGGTTTGTTTTAAAGATCCTGGCATGGCGCAGGGGATCCATGATGCTATATGTGGAGCACGTATATTATCGAATATCTTATTAAAATATAAGGGACAATCCGATCAATCGAATCAAATGTCTGAGGAATATCAAAAGGCAATAGAATATGAGTTTATGGTCCGGTTTCACATGGGATGCCAAATTTCAAAGAATGAATGTATATCTGAACAGCAGGATGCTGTCAATAAGCTGATCAGTTCCCATCCAGAGGCTATAGAGAAGTTTTTAGGGATTTACAATTACGCAAACGAGCCCGCTGTTTTAGAAAAAGAACTCGCACGAATTATGCAGTCTATCTAGCAATGATTCAATGATCCAATTACAAAAATAATTCACTATAAACATAGAGCAACAATATGCTGTTAATTTTAAGGTAGGACAACTAATTCAAAAAAATATAAATCAGTTCAATCTCATTTTGGATAGCGTTTCCTCTTTGGTGAAGTTGCCCAGGTTACACAAGACAGCTTACTATTGAGCTTAGACTTAGTATAGGGGTAGCGCGTCAGTGGAGCTGCCCTTAATATGGGGTTTACGAGGATCATTTAATCAATCTTTGTTTCAAAGCTGTAGTTAGTACTTTTTTAACAGATCTATAACCCAATAAGTGAATAAAAAAAACAGTTCCTAACGGCAGGAAACGGCTTTTTCGCCGGGATTTGCTTGCGTACAAAATACAAAAGTTTGGCGATCCCCCTTCTATGCGCCTTCGATAAAAAAAGCGACAATTCCCAATGAATGGGACGATGTTATTTGTGTAAATAAAGAACTGGTTCTGAAAATCTGGTTTATGTTCCACCAAAGAATGTGAAAAATTTCATTATAGTTATTCTAATCCGTTATAATTATTTTTGCATATTGTACGAACATGAAATTATGTTTTCTAAATAGATTTTCTTTTAACAGGTATAACGGTTGTATAAAAAGTCAGAAAAATATAAAATATACTTAAATCGGAGGATTTATTCTTATTTACTGTAACAATTTGTGATTATTAATCTGGCTGACTATTAAACCACGATTGTCATGACTAGAGAAAGTTGCAATCATTTCTTAATATTTACCTTTTACTATTCATTAATTTTTATTTCTAAAAAGAAAAGAGTGAGTTTTATGATGAAAGACATTAAAAATATCTATTGTGTAGGTCGAAACTATGCTTTGCATGCAAAAGAGTTGAATAATGAAATACCAACTTCCCCTTTTTTATTTTCAAAACCAACTCATTCACTTGTGGAAGCAAAAGGTCAATCAATTACTTTGCCGAGTAATCAGGGTTCCGTTCATTTTGAAACTGAACTTGTCATACATATCGCAAAGCAGTACGAATCAGGAATGAAAGTAGATGAAATGGTTGATGCGATGGCCATTGGGTTGGATTTAACACTTAGAGATGTTCAATCACAGTTAAAACAAAAACAGCACCCTTGGCTTTTGGCTAAAGGATTCAAAAATTCAGCTGTTGTTAGTGATTTTATTCCGTTTCCAGGTGTCGAAGCATGTGAACAATTAGATTTTTCCCTGTTAAAGAATGGAGAGCGTGTACAAGTCGGAAATATTAAAGACTTACTATTTGATTTGCAAACCATTATAGAATTTACAGAAGAGCATTTTGGGCTTGGGAAAGGAGATATTATTTTTACCGGTACTCCAAGTGGCGTAGGACCACTTTCAGATCAAGACAAGCTTTCACTAAACTGGGGTGGAAATGAAATAGGATCCTGTTCAGTTACACTGAATTCATGAAAAAAGAGCAGTCATTTTGACTGTTTTTTTTATGGAATAATTCAATCTTAGACAAAAGGAAGAAACTCGTCTAAAATGAAGAGAACAATATATCATCTTTAGAACAAAGTCCCGAGCACTAAAATTAAATCCATGACGATGATCATTTAAAGTGCCATATATTAATTATAAAGGATAGAACAGGGTGGAATGGGCATGACAAACAACCAAGAAAAGAAGTATTTAGATAATTGGCTATCTCTTACTAATATTCAAATGAGCATTACTAATGAGCTGGAAAGTGCTTTACAAAAAAATCATAACCTGTCGTTAAAAGAATTTTACGTTCTATACTTTTTATCCAAAACAAGCGATAAACAATTGAGGCTACAACAATTACAGGAGATGGTTGGATTAAGTCAAAGTGCTATTTCAAGGCTGGTAGGCAGGCTGGAGGCAAAAAGCTGCGGAGCATTACAAAGGCATATATGTGAAGATGATCGAAGAGGTATCTACACACGATTAACTACATTAGGTGAAGAAAAACTACAAATTTCCTTAAATACTTTTCATGAAATTCTGCACGCTGCTTTTTCAAAAGGAAAGCTTCAGGATGAATTACAATCTTTAATCCAGAAATTGTAATATGGTTCTTACATCTATTAAGCTGTAAGTGAAGTCTGTTATTTATATATATATTAGCTAGGAATACTTCCTTTGCACAGAGAACTGATATTATTTAAAGCTGAGTGTTGACTTTCGCTTTTGTTGACAAAAGGGGAAGTGTAAATGCGGAATTGAATGTAAGCGCATGCATTTAAAGAAGATGGAAGCTATTAAAGTTATGGGAAATGGAGAATTTGACCTTTATAAATAGTTAATAAAGATGATCTTCTTGTTATTAAAGTACTTTCAAAAAAATGCCAGGGGCAGAAGTGTTAGCCTCTGGCATTCTCTTTTTCATTTAATTGTGTTTTAACTCTCTTTAGAAGGTGAGACGTGCGAATCAAATTGCTGCTGCCATTGATCCGCCACTTTATATCCTTGCTTCCTCAAATAAGCATCTTCGCCAATAGTCCATCACCAGCATTGGAAAAAAGATGACGTACGCCATTATCTTATATAGATCACCTACTGCAGTAAAATCATTTGAAACAATTTTCATTTTTCGCCGTATTACTATCAAAGGTAATTTAGAAATTTCCTGAAATACGAATAGTTTTCTTGTCATTTCTTATTACGCCCAATTTTACTTACATATTCTTAAGACGGATTGAGATAATTTCGAAAGGAAGAGGAAGCATGTTCAAAAAAATTTTAGCAAGTTTAGGAAAAGGAGCCGCAACTGTAGATTTACAATGTGGTAATCGTAATTATCAAGCGGGAGAAAGCATTCAAGGGGAGGTTGTCATTCAAGGTGGTGAGGTGGAACAGAAAATTAATCAATTGACTGTCCGGTTTATGATGAATGTGGTATTAAAACAAGGAAGCGTTTCTAGGGAAGTTGCCCATATACCATTAATTAATCGAGATTGTATTCACCCTAAAGAACGTAAGGTCATTCCTTTTCATTACGTCCTACCTACGAATATACCTATTTCTAGTGGAACTGTCTCATACTATTTGGATACACATCTTGATATTGAGGGTGGGGTTGACCGCAAAGATGTAGACCGGCTAGTCATCCAATCCTCAAAATCTATCCAATCCATTTTTAATGCAATGGCTCAATTAGGTTTTCGCGAGACAGCTGATTCGGGTAAACTTGACCAATATGGACAGGAATTTGCTTTTTTTCCCACTCAACAATTCATGGGACAAGTAAATGAAGTTGAAATGCGGTTTGCCAATGAAGAATCAGGTATCCGGGTCTGGATGGAAGTTGACTGTAAAAGCGGCTACAAGGAAATTGAAGCAAAACGTGAGTTTCATTTAAATCAAAATGTTCTTGAACATGAAGCCGGACTTGAAAAACTATTAGGAAAATATATATCGGAAGCTATTGATCAGCCTTATGCTTTTACACAGCCTTTCTCTTATTCCGTTAACCATCATCATGGTCGCGCTTCCCAATTAAACGCTATACCTGGAATGGTTGGTGGATTAGCAGTGGGTGTTTTAGGGACCATGTTATTTACTGAGATGATGGAAGGTTTTGATATTGAGGAAATGTTTGAAGAGGCAACAGAGGATTTTGATGGGGGATTTGATTCATTTTTTGATAATGGAGATGGGGAATCCTAATAAAGCCATTAGACAGTCCTGTGTCAACCAATATTATTAGTTTGTTTTTTGTAGAAAAGAAAAAGTACCCACTAATCATTACTTAGGTAAGGATTGGTAGACAAGCGTTACTTACTTTGATCAACAGCCGGAAATCTCTATTATTCACCGTAGTAAAGCGTTCATCTCCTGAATATAACCCATCGGTTTTTGATTTGGCGTGAAAAAAATGAATAAACAATCATATAAAGCCAATTCTATATACAAGAATGATAAGAAGGAGATTATATCGTGAAGCCATATGAAATAAAAAATATGATTATTGATGACGAGTTTGATGGTGAAGAATCGGTTACAGCTGATTTTACTCACAATGATAAAGATTATAGCATTACTTTTAAAAAAGAAGATCTTGAAATAATTAATACATGGGTTTTTGAGGATGGTTCATCTCTTCCAGCAAATTTATCAGGTACTATCATTGAATCGATAAGGGAAGATATTAAAAAGAAAATCTAGTCATTTGCACTAGATCTTTTTTGTGGTCATTTTCTTAATCGAAGAAAAATTTAGCCTTGTTTATATTGATGAAAAAAGATAATGAAGAATTATTGCTTGTGGTGCAATACCAATAAGAGTGGAATAAGCATTAAATAACTAAAATGTTTACTTCAGAAAACTATCGTGGACAAGGAATTTTAACTGTTTTGTTAACTAAATTAGTCGATGTAGCAAAAGGTAAATGGGAAATATGACTTTATGAACAAGAGACAAGCCCTTAATTGATGAAAAAAGGGCTTTTTCTTAGTTAATTACCTAAAAGATCCATTAAGGTAACTAACTAAAGATTCTCTTGAGGATCTTTAATGTTAAAAATACGATGCGAAAGTTAATTCACTGGTATTTTTTTAAAACGATTGCTGCATTATGTCCTCCAAAACCAAATGAATTGGACAGACCAGTACTTATTTCCACCTTACGGGCAATACCCGGTACATAATCTAAATCACATAATGAATCAGGCTTTTCTAAGTTGATGGTTGGAGGAATAATTCCTTCCTGTAAACTTTTTGCCAAAGCAATTGCTTCCACGCCTCCGGCTGCTCCTAACATGTGACCAAGCATAGATTTATTAGCTGTTATTGGGATTTGATAAGCTTTTGATTCAAATAGTTTTTTAATTGCCAGTGTCTCAGAACGATCTCCAACTTCTGTACTTGTTGCATGAGCGCTAATGACATCAATCTCTTCAGGAGAAATTTTTGCGTTTTTCAAAGCCATTTTCATTGCAAGATAGGCTCCTTTACCTTCTGGGTGTGTAGCTACCATATGATAGGCATCAGAACTTGCACCATACCCAATGACTTCTGCATAAATTTTTGCATCTCTACGTAAAGCGTGAGACAAAGATTCCAAGATTAAAATTCCTGCTCCTTCTGACATGACAAATCCATCTCGATTTACATCAAAAGGACGGCTAGCTTTAGTTGGATTATCGTTTCTCGTTGATAATGCTTTAGCATTACCAAAACTAGCTAAAGATAAATCTGTTATAGCTGCCTCGGCTCCTCCTGCAAAAACGGCATCAGCTTCTCCAAAGCGAATAAGTCTGAACGCTTCACCAATAGCTGTATTACCGATCGCACAAGCAGAAACAGGTGACATAGTAGGCCCCATTGCGTTCCACTTGATACTAATTTGGGCTGCGGCAGCATTTGAAATCATGGCTGGTACCAGGGTTGGACTAACTCTTCTTGGACCTTTCTCTCGAAGAGTATCCACATTATCAATCAATGTTTCAATTCCTCCTATCCCAGAACCAACATATACGCCAAGTCTTTCCAGATTGATATCATCAATATCTAAATTAGAATCAGTCCAAGCTTGTTCGGCAGCAGCCAAAGCAAATTGAGTAAAGCGATCTAGACGTCGTGCTTCATTTTTTCCTAAAATATCATCTGCATTAAAATCACGAATAATTCCTGCAATTTTTGCTTTATGATTGCTTACGTCAAATGTATCAATAGAGGAAATGCCCGACTTCCCTTCAGTCAGATTTCTCCAAAATTTTTCTACGCTGTTTCCAATAGGAGAGACTACTCCCATTCCTGTAATAACGACTCTTTCCATTTTTCATCACTCCAAATGAATAGTATACTTGTATTATACTTCGTGGCTATCCTATTACAAGTGAGTGTTTATCCTGGTATAATAACTACTAGGTTAAATTGTTATGAAGGGGGTTTTAGAAATGAATGATAAAACGAGACTTGAAGCATTGTCTTCATTTTTGAAAACGAAGCGATCCCAAATAAAGCCTGAATCTATAGGTATACCTGCTGGTACACGGAGAAGAACACCTGGCTTACGAAGAGAAGAAGTTGCACATTTGGCGGGAGTCAGTACTACTTGGTATACGTGGCTAGAGCAAGGTCGGGATATAAAGGTCTCTACAAGCGTATTGAATTGCATATCTACAGCCCTACAATTAAATAATGATGAACGGGAGTATCTATATGATTTAGCTTTAGAAGTGAAATCATCCATTATTCATCGAAAGAAGGATCAGCCAAAACTTAGTCCTTCTTTGGAAAGAATTTTAGCTGAGTTAACATATTGCCCTACTATCATTACAGATCGACATTGTCATATTGTAGGGTGGAATAATGCTGCTTCTCATGTATTTTTAGATTTTGAACAACTCCCGGACGACCAACGAAATTTGATCCATCTAATATTTACAAGAAAAGAATTAAAAACATTAGCTGTGAATTGGGAGCATTTTGTTAAAGGATTTCTTGCCATTTTTCGTGCCTATTATGGTCACTACTTAGGGGATGAATGGTATAACCTATTTATTAATGAAATGAGTAATTCTCACCCGGAATTTCAATCTTTATGGCAAGAAAGTCAAGTGAGCAAAGCTCCAGAAATGATGATTGAATTTAGACATGCTAAAGCCGGAAAGATGCTGTTTAATTTAACTTCTCTCCAAGTCCAGGGGGACATGGATTTAAGGTGCAGTATCTATACACCAGTAGAGGGAACAGCTACAGAAGATAAATTAAAACGATTAATGAAGAAAATCTCCATTGAAAGTTCATAAACCAGCATATTCACTGTCTTTTATAGATAGATTATCATGGTCAAACCTTACCCAAACTGATCAACAATTAGTAAAGCTCTTTTTGCCTATTAATCTTTAGGACAAGTTTTATATTCGGCCTGATATTCCCGATCTTCGCCGAAGTATAGCAGTCATTTCATGCTTTTCCGGAACAGTTCAAATTTAGTAATGAAAACCAGAATTTCAATACTCTGTTTAAATCTTCCGCTTCATTTTCCTCGTTGATCCATCAATGTTTATAGAGGGAGGTTAGTAGAAGAGGGATTTAAAACACAATCATACTTAGATTCTGTTTTGAAAAAAATTGAGATCGGACTGGAAGGGCTTTTGTAATCTCTCAGAATTACCAATAATATTCTGGATTGTTTGGCGGCAAAAAGGAAAGAGGCAAGCATATTTTTCCACAAAACTTTATGGGGATATATGGATATGCAAAAAGGTACACTTTAAACTGAGTGCACCTTTTCTTGAGCGGGGTTTGAGGTTAGAAGCTGATAACTTCTCTATTACCTTATCCCGTAGGAATGGGGCTTTTTCTTTATTTGCTTTTTCCAATACTTTTGTTATTTCTGTGCAGTATGCAGGAGTTCCTGGCTGTTGTCTCCACGAATCACTTAAAGAACCACTATCTACTGTGTCAACGCCTAGCTGGTTTACTTCAAAAACTAGGGTTGATGCGGCAGTCTTTTTTATGGAACTAAGGGGGGGAACTTCCCTAGGTGTAGAGTGACAACTTTGTTCATTTAATTCCTCTAAATTTCAGAATCCTCTGGTTGGATACCTCCTATATTTCTCTCTTCGACTACCATGCGCAATCCACGCTTCGGTCTGAGTGTAATAGACGGAAGTGGCTTTACTTCATGATGGTCAGGAGCCAGCCTTATCCGATATCGTTGAGCAATGCATGCTAGGACAAGCACAGCTTCCATCACTGCAAAATGATTACCGATACAAACTCTCGGACCACCGCCAAATGGAAAGTAAGCGAATGGAGGTAGGGTTTTCATAAAATTGTTTTCAAATCGCTCAGGTTTAAAGGAATCTGGATTATCAAAATACTCAGGCTTGTGGTGCATCACATACTGACTTAACAGGATCATATCGCCTTTTTTTAAAAGATACCCTCCGATTACCACATCCTCCGCCACTTCCCGTTGTATGATATAGGCAGGTGGGTATATGCGCATTGATTCATAGATAACATTTTGTGTGTATGTTAATTTCATAAAATCGCCAGGTGTTAGATTACGGTTGCCGATTACGCTATCTATTTCATTGAAAAGTTTAGTTTCCACATCAGGGTGTTGGGAAAGCAAGTATAAGGTCCAGGAAAGCACGTTTGCTGTTGTTTCGTGACCGGCAAGGAAGATGGTCATTAACTCATCACGTATCTGCTTGTCTGTCATAGCTAAGCCATCCTCATCATCTCGAGCATCCATTAGAATCCCAAGCATATCCTCATGTCTTTCTGCCTCTGTTCTGCGTTTTTCAATTAAGCTATAAATCATCTTATCAAGTCTCTGTTTCGCCATTTTATATTCACGGTTGTTTTTAGTTGGTACCCATAATGGCATTTGAAGTGTTCGCATTCTTTTAACGGCAATTCTCATGAGGGCTTCTATAGGTTCTCCGAGGATGCCATATCCTTCTTTGAGTCTCATGCTGAACATGGTCTTGCTGATAATACCCAGTGCAAGGCTCATCATATCCTTCGTAATAATCCTTTCTTCTCTGTTTTTCCAAGTGGAAATATAGTCCATTGTTATATCAATCATATCCTGACCATAATTGCTAATATGAGACTTTTTGAAAGAGGGTTGAATAAGCCTTCTTTGGCGCATGTGAAATTCTTTTTCACTTGTAAGAAGGCCTTCTCCGATTACTGGTTTTAAAGCAGAGAAGTCCTTTGATTTCAAGAAGGATTTGTGTTTTGTTACAAGTACCTGCTTAATTAAATCTGAATTTGAAATAAGGTAAACATTATGAAAAGGTCCAAAACGAATTTTAGCAACTTCTCCATATTCTTTTGCTAAACGGGTAAGAAAGCCAAGTGTATCTGAAATAAACTCCTTTGAATGGCCAGTAATTAATTTTCCTTTTGGGCCTAGAGAATCTTTTGAAAAATCTGTGTCACTCACTGGTTTGTTTCCTCCATTTCGGTATTATTACTTGTATTCATTCTATGAGGAAAGTATTGATTGGTTTGGACAGGTTGTTAATATGAAGACCAACAAATACAATATTTTTTAAAGATAGTTAATCAATTTGAATTCAAAGTGTTTATGAATTTGTAAAGGCACCCATCCCTGGTTGTCACTTTCTTTTACTAATGAAAGCAGGTATGTATGGAACTAACTTACTTATAGGCTGTAAAGCTCCTTGAATAACATATCTGTCACTCTCACTAAAATGCATACTTGTCCATTCTTCCCAATCCTTTATGGTCCCAGTAACAGTAAAGGCTTTATAAATTGGTCTTACAATCTTTGCGCCCAGCTTCCAATGAGTTCGAATCCAAGGGTCAAATGGTGTATTATCCTCTCGTTTCCAATGGACGTAGTTATCAAAAGGTGTAAGTGGATAATCCACTTTAAAACTAGGCCGAACGGGTACAATTTTTTCTAACCCTTTTTTAGTTGTTAACTTTTTAAATTCCGATAAGAGTCTTTGGCTTAATCCAGATTTCTGATAGTCGGCATGGATAGCGATATTCATGGCAAACAAAGTATTTACTGAATCTGGCTCTATGTTCTCAACTGCTTGAATCAATGTATCTGTCCATTTAACAGGAGAATGAGATTTTATTCTTACTGAACTAACGGGTGTTTTACTTCATTAAGGGAGTTGCTTTGGCAGCTCTTTTTCTTAGAGAGCTAATGTGGCAGTTTGTCCGATTCCTTAGTGCTTTAAGAAATTAGTTTTTCATTTGGGATTATCAAAGTCACCATTGATTAATGGGAGATAGAATCAAATATGGGAGAAATCATAATAGAACTATGCTTTTGAGGCACAATAAATTGAAAAGATATAAAAAGGATGCAAAGCGAGGGATTTTATGAAAAAGGTTGTAATGTTTTTCCTATGTCTTCTTATCTTAATTCTTCCATCACAAGTTTTTGCTCAACGAAAAGTACCTATTTTAATTTATCATTCGATTGACGAGTTTACTGGGCAGGGCTCTAAGGAGCTATATGTAACTCCTGATAATTTCCAGAAACAAATGATTTATTTAAAAGACCATGGCTACACATTATTAACTTTTGATCGTTGGCAAGACATTTATAAAGAAAATAAACCCATTTTCATTACCTTTGACGACGGATACAAAAACAATCTGAATGCATTTGCTATCTTTCAAAAACTTAAAAACGAACGTTTTAAACCAAGTGGTACCATTTTTGTTATTTCTGACTTTATCGGTCGTTCAAACCGATTATCTAAATCGGATTTAAAAATGATGGCTGATTCGGGTATAATCTCAATCCAGTCTCATACTGCTACACATCCTGATTTGACGGAAATAAAAAATTATGAATATGAACTGAAAGGGTCCAAAGATAAAATTCAAAAAATAACAGGCAAACCAGTTATTGCTCTTGCGTATCCATACGGAAATTTCAATGACAAAGTCGTAGAAGAAACGAAGAAATATTATTTATTTGGAATTACGACAACTCCTGAACTATTTTCTGAGAAGGGCATTAAAGACGAACTTTATCTTTTACCACGAATTTATGTGAAGTATTCAACTACTCTTGATGACTTTGCAAAGATAGTTGAAGGCGGTTCCTATACCAGGTAATCGCTTTTTCTTTTGGAGCAAAGGGAAAAGTACTTAATTTTGTTTATAAGCAAATGGGTACGGAAAATAAGGAAAACATCAAATATAATTCAAAAGTTTAAGGAGATAGATATTGAACTAATTGGGTGATTTATGATTGAAGTTCTTTAAAAACAATGGAGCTGTCTTTAAGGCAGC